>NZ_JBFEFG010000274.1:641560-962341 GCF_040718835.1 Bremerella sp. JC817
GGTGATGTCGGAGTTTCCTTACGCCTTGATTGAAGACGCGACGCTCGACCATCGCGATCAATGGTTCGCCGCGCTCGACCAGATCGAGCCAGGCCAAACCTCGAATCTCGCCGAAGGGATTCGCTTCGCCGCGGCAACTTCGCTGACAAAGCCAGGCTTTGGTGACATTCGTCGCCCGCTGATCGTGCTTTCCGATCGCTTCCCATCGCTCGATCAGGCCACCAATCGCCAGTTACGTCCGCTGATCGAGAACGCCTCGCAGCAAGGCATCGACTTCGCCTGGATCCAACTTGAAAACGAGAACTATTCGTCGATCCTCCCTCCCCCGGCAGCGCTGGATGGAATGGGCCGATGGCTGGTGACGAACTCGCTGCGTCGCTTGAACCGCTTCCTGGATCAACAAGTGCATGGGGCTTCGACCTTGCTCGGAACCGATGCCGAAGTCACTGTCAAATGGAACGAGAAATCGGTCGGGCAGTATCGCCTGATCGGATATCAGCCAGTTGGTGGCGATTTTGTGGCCACTTCGCATACGCGGGAAATCCACGCGGGCGAGAGCGCGACCTTGTTGTTTGAACTAGTCTTACCGGAAGACGGCCCGAACGATGTCGCCACGATCGACTTGACCTGGCACGACACCGACGGAAAGCTTCAGAAGGCGAGCCAGAAGGTCAGCCGGCTGCAATTCGCCTCGTCGTGGCAGGCTACCCCCATGTCGCTGCAAGCCGCACAACTGACCGAGCAATGTCTGGCATTGCACCAGAATTCGTACTTTTCGCGTCGCCGTGGCAACACGACCGACGAGTTAGAAAATTGGACTTCATCGTTGAATCCCGCTTTTAAGCAACATGCGAGCTTTCCTCGTCTGGAACTCCTGTTGCCTGGGCTGCCTGATTAGATCACGATGAAAGTTCGCCCATGAACGGCCAGTCTTGAAGCGTCAACGCTGAGCCGATAATTTGAAACAAAGGAACATCACCTCTTCCCCCATCTCTTCTTTAAGGTGTTTGTGCCGGCCTGATCTCATTTGTCAGCCCATGCACAGACATGGACAATCAACCTTTTCGCCCCAACATTCCAGCGTGCCCCACAGGTACCGGTTTATTCCGAGAAGTCCTTGTCCAGGTGGAGGATTCGCCTTGTCTCAGAGGATGAAATCGATGCGGATGATTAAGCAGCTTTTTCTCACTTCCGGCCTGTTGATGGCCATGGCCCCGGTCGTTCATGCGGCCGAACCGTTCGACGAGTTCTTCAACGGATTGTTGGATCGCGGTTTTCAGGAGCAGGCCATTTGGTACATCGACTCGATGGCCAAGTCGCCGAGCCTGCCGGAAGACATCCGCAAGACGCTCGACTATCGTAAGGCAATCGCCGAGATCGAAGCCGCGCGCCAAAGCCCGAACCTCGATGCTCGCGAAGCGATGCTCAGTTCGGCGGCCGCCAACCTGGCCAAGTTCCTGAAAGACAACCCCGAAAGCGATCGCGTCATCGACGCCACGATCCAGCGCGGTAACGTTCTTTCCGATCAGGCTCGTCTGGCCGAAGCGCGTGCTCGTCGCCAAGAGAAGCCAGAAGACAAAGAACCTTACCTCGTCTCGGCTCGCAAGAACTACGACGAAGCTCGCAAGGTTTACGAAGCGGCCAACACCAAGATCCGCGATACGCTGAACTCGCTGGGCAAAGTGCTTGATCCATCCAAGGATGCCAAGAAGATCGAGTTCCGCGACGAGATGCGGGCCTCGTACATTCAAACCCAGTTGCTCGCGTCAAACTGCCTCTTCGAGATGGCTAAGACGCTGCCGGAGAAAGATCCGAACCGCAAGAAGCAACTCGAGCAAGCCGCCAAAGAATTCGGCGAGACCTACAGCAAGTACAAGACCCGACTGGCTGGTCTGTATGCCCGTCTCTACGAAGGCCAGGCTCAGCAAGCCTTGGGCAAGAACAAAGAAGCCATCGCGATCTACAAAGACGACTTGTTCCTGCTGGGTGATCAGCCGGAACAGTTCCGTCAGGTGAAGCTGAAGGGTGCCATCGGCCTGGCGGAAATCTGGATGGGCCAAGACGAACCGGGTAAGGTTATCAGCGATCTGGCTCCTTGGTTGAGCCAGCAGCAACTTCGTCCGAATCAACAACGTGCCGAAGACTGGCTGCAGATGAAACTGATCGTTGCCAAGGCCTACAAGAAAGACGCCGATGGTCGCGACAACAAAGATAAGGCTCGTGGCGATAACCGCCGCGAAGCGTTGAAACTGGCAGTCGATGTCTCAAAATTCCCCAGCGACTACCAGAAGGAAGCCTTGGAACTGCGAACCGCTCTGCAAGGCGAAGACGCGGTCGTTCAAGAGATTCCGGAACCAAAGACCTTCCAGGAAGCGGTCACCGCCGGTCGCGATCTGATCACCGAAGCTAACGCTCAAAGCTTCGCCGTGAACAAGATGAAAGAAGACTTGGCCAAGACGAAAGACAAAGCTGCCAAGGACGAACTGACTTCGCAGATCGAAACGGAAGAACAAACGATTCAACAGTCGTTCAGCAAGGCCAATGCCTACTTCCAGAAAGCATTGTTGCTGGCGGATCGCGATGTTCCTTCGGACGAAGTGAACGGGGTCCACTACTTCCTGTCGTTCCTCGGTTTCCAGGATGCCGATTACTGGGACACTTACACCCGGGCAACCTTCGTCGCGAAGCGTTATCCGAACAGCCCAAGTGCCAAGCCATGCTCGAAGATGGCGTTGGCATGTGCCCTGCGATTGTTTGAATCGGCCCCTGCCGACAACCGAGCATTTGAGTTGGGTCTGGTGGAAGACACCACCGACTTCATGGTGAAGACCTGGCCCGATTCGGAAGAAGCAGGTCAGGCTCTGCTGGCTCTCATCGGTTTCCAACTGCAACAAGCGGGCTCGAAAGAGCTGAGCTGGGAACAGCAAAAAGCAATGTTGGCCGCCGCGGAAGAATCGGTCTCCAAGATCGGTGACGGAACCGCTGCCAAGGCAGATGCCCAGTTGAAAGTTGGTCAGACTTACTGGAACTTGTTCCTTAACGGCAATGCCCTCCGTCGTCAGGCGAAGGCCGATCCGCAGTTGATGGGTGTGCCAACCGAAGAGCAGTTGGCTGAGATCAAAAAGAAGACGGAAGACATCCTGTCGTCCGGTGTGAGCAGCTACCAGGGTGGCGAAGCCGATTATGCCTATGTGCTGGGTGCGTTGTCGCTGGCTCAGGTCTACACCGACGTCGGTCAACCGGAGAAAGCGATCGAACTGCTCGAAAAGCCGAAGGTTGGCTTGATGACGCTGATCGAATCGAAGAGCCCAGCGGTCGCCAAGCCTGGGATCGATCAGTTGATCTACAAGGCGGCCGTGCGAGCTTACATCTCGGCCCTGCCAACCACCAAAGATCCGGCCAAGACCGAGTCGTTGATGGCCAGCGCCGAGAAAGCCATGGCCCAGCTCAAGACGCTGGCCGGCAACGATGCCAACAGCCAAAAGCAGTTGGTCGCCATCTACATCTCGCTAGCGAACGACCTGAAGAGCCAACTCGATAACGCGGACCCAGCCACCAAGCTTTCGCTGGCAAAGGCCTTTGAACAGTTTCTGACGCGGGTCGGCGATTCCAGCACCGAGCCCAATGTACTGAACTGGGTTGGTGAAACGTTCTACAACCTCGGCCAAAGCTTCTCGGAAGATCCAAGCTTTACTGGGGACACCAAGCCGTTCTATACCCAAGCAATTGCCGCCTACAACAAGATCCTAGATCAGTCCGCTAAGGGCTCGATCAATCCTGCGATGATCCAACAGGTGCGTGTCCGCGTCGCGATGGCTCAGCGTGAAATCGGCGAATACGACAAAGCGATCGCCACCTTCACCGACGTGCTGAAGGAAAGCAACATGATGGTCAACGTTCAGGTCGAAGCGGCCAAGACGTTCTATCTGTGGGGCCTCAACGGCGGTGACTCGAAGGCGTTCTACCAGTCGCTGATGGGTGCCGAACAAGATCCGGAAACCAAGCGGAATGTCATCTGGGGTTGGGGACGCCTGCAATCGCTGCTGGCTCGCTACGCCCAGGCCGGTGCCGATCCATCGCCATTCCGCGATACCTTCTTCGAATCGCGATACTACCTGGCCGAGTGCCGTTATCAGTTCGCCTTGGCTCAAACGAGCGATGACAAGAAGAAGCAGTATCTGGCCGCGGCTGCCAAAGACATCTATTCGACCCAGTCGTTCGACAAGTCACTGGGTGGTGAAGTGTGGTTCAAGAAGTTCGATACGCTAATGCGTAAGATCCAGAAAGACCTGACCGGCGAAGCCAAGGGACTCGAAAAATAGTCTGATAGAGCCGCCGTTTCACCCCAACCTTTTCCCGATCAAAATCGATCTATTCGAGGAGCAATAAACATGCGTCAAATTCTTTTCCAGGCAGTCGCCATGGCCCTTGTCGCCGGCAGCCCCGTGCTGGCCGACTCGGTTCGTACGGAAAGCGGTTCGCAGACCGGCACGATCGTCAGCTCGACCAAAGATGCCGTGCAACTGAACAAGGGTGGATCTCCGGTCGAGATTCCGACGAACGAGATTATCGAAATCGCGCTCGACGCGGAACCGTTCGACGTGAAGACCGCTCGCAAAATGGTTCAGAACGGCCAGTTCGCCGACGCCATCGAAAAGCTGCAGAACGCACAAGCAGGTAACAACGAACTGGTGAATCAGGAAATCGCTTTCCTGCGAGCCTATTCGATGGGCAAGCTGGCCCTGGCCGGTTCCGGCGATCGTGCCGCGGCCTCGAAGGCTCTGCTTGGCTTCGCCAGTGGTGCCACCAACAGCTTCCATTTCTACGACGTGGCCCGCATGCTAGGTGACATCGCCGTCAGCAGTGGCGACTACGCATCGGCTGCCAAGTACTACGGTGGTTTGGCCAACGCTCCCTGGCCAGATTACAAGATGTCGGCCCTCGTCCTGGAAGGTCGTGCACTCTTGGCCCAGGATAAAGGTGCCGACGCCGTAAAGCGTTTCGATCAGGTTCTCAGCACCAACGCATCGGTCGCCGGTGCCGCTCGCCAGAAGAACTTTGCTGCCGTCGGTAAGGCAAAGGCACTCGCTTCGTCGGGCGACGCCAAGCAAGGCATCGAACTGGCTCAGAAGGTCGTCGACAACGCCGATCCTCAAGACAAAGAACTGTTCGGCCGTGCTTACAACGCGTTGGGCCTGTGCTACTTGAAGTCGAACCAGCCGAAGGACGCCTTGCTGGCTTACCTGCACACTGACATCTTGTTCTATACCGATCCCGAAATTCACGCGGAAGCGTTGTATTACCTGACCAATCTCTGGAAGCAGATCAACGATCCCGATCGTGCGACCGATGCCCGAAACCTGCTGAATGACCGATATCCGGGCAGCACTTGGGCCAACAAGCAATAATTCTCGTTGGTGAGAACGATTAAATGGGTGAGTTTGACCGGAAACGCCGGCAAACTCACCGTGCGGATGCTTTTCGGGGTGAAATTACCCAATTAGAATACGAGTCATTCTAGTCGATTCACCTCTTTTCCTCGGCCTTCTCTTCCCTTTCTTTCCAGGGGAGGGCCAAGTGCGCATTCTTACACTCACTTCCAAAATCACAAACCTAGCTCAGCTATTCGCCAAAGTTTGGAGAACCCAATGTTGCGTCGACCTCATGCCTATTCCCTTTCCTTCTGCGTGGCCACCGTCGCATTGATGCTGGGTGTTTTTCTTTCCACGCAGTCGGTTACCGCCCAGGACGCAGGCGGAGACGCTGCTCCAGCAGCCGAGGCCCCTGCGGCAGACGCTCCGGCTGCTGCTCCGGCCGCCGGCAACGATCCTGCCCCACCAGAAGCCAAGAGCCTGTTCGCTTGGGTCTTCGAGGCCTTGAGCTATTACTTCTGGATCTTCATGTGCATCTCGATCATCTTCGTCGCCCTGTTGGTGATGAACATCATGAATGCCCGCCGCGAAAACGTCGTGCCGCTGGCATTGGTCGAAAGCTTTGAAGCCTGCCTGGAAGAAAACCAGGTCCAGGAAGCCTACGACATGGCCAAGGAAGACGAATCGTTCCTCGGCAAGGTGCTGTCGGCTGGCCTCGAAAAGGTTTCGCTCGGCTACGACAAGGCGATCGAAGCAATGCAGGAAGTGGGCGAAGAAGAGAACATGAAGCTCGATCACCGTTTGAGCTACCTCGCCCTCATCGGCACGCTGAGCCCAATGATCGGCCTGTTCGGCACGGTCGACGGTATGATTCGCTCGTTTAGCGTGATCGCCCAAAGTGGTTCGACTCCGGAAGCCTCGAAGCTGGCCAATGGTATTTCGACCGCTTTGTTCACCACGCTGGTCGGTCTGGCTTTGGCCATTCCAGCGATCGCCGCTTACAACATCCTTCGCAACCGAGTTGACCGTCTGGCCCTGGAAGTCGGTATCACCAGCGAAGGCCTGATGAGCCGTTTCCAAAACGTCGGCAAGTAAGTCCCGTTGTTTCCGTCCGATCTCTTCAGCGATAAGACATAGCGAATGAAGATCCATAAGAAAAAGCGGGAGATGCTCGAGGGGGACCTGACCCCGATGATCGACATGACGTTCCAGTTGATCGCCTTCTTTATGGTGCTGATCAACTTTACGCAGGCCGATCAAAACAAAGAGATTAAGCTCCCCGAAAGCGAACTCGCCAAGCCGCCGGAAGTACCGTTCGAGAACGCGATCACGTTGCAGATCTATAAGAATGGCAACGTGTATTTCGACGGCAACGACTTCACGCTCGATAGCCTGCGTCCGCGTCTGGTGGTCGAGAAGCAGATTGCGGACGAGTTCAAAGGGAAAGATGGCGGTGCCCAAAACGTGACCGTCATCATTCGTGGCGACTCGTTCGTCGAGACTGGCAAAGTGCAAGAGACCATCAAGCTTTGTCAGGATGTCGGCTTCGAGAAGTTCGCTTTGCGTGCCAAGGAAAAAGTCCCCTACTAAGGTGAACGGTTAGGTTCATGAAACTTCGCAAGAACGAAGTCCACGGACGAGAAAAGATCGATGTGCCGATGACACCGATGATCGACATCGTGTTTCAGCTCCTCGTCTTTTTCATCATGACGTTCAAAATCGTCGCGATGGAAGGTGACTTCAACATCAACATGCCGCAAGCGGCCCAAGGGGCACCTAGCACTAGTTTGCAGGTCCCTTTGAAACTGAAACTTCGCGCAGGCCCGAATGGTGCGTTGCAATCGGTGGCGTTGAACAACACCACCTTCGATGGCAACGTGCAGGAAAAGTTCGCCCAGTTGCAGGATGCCATCGTCCAGCAAATCGGCGTTTCCGACGGCCCTAGCTCGGCCCAGGAAGAATCGGAAATCGAAATCGATGCTGACTTCCAGTTGCATTATCACTATGTGATTCGTGCCATCACCGCGGTGACTGGCCGAGTCGACCCGAAGACTGGCGAAGTCCAGAAACTGGTCGAGAAGATCAAGTTCGCTCCCGGTGCCGGTGCTTAGTCACGGCGACCTGGTCAGCCCATCGATTCCAACCTGAAGTTCACGCTCGCGGATGAAACGCGGCGTGAACTTTTTTTAGGCGCGTCTGGTCGACGTGCGTGTAAATCTGCGTGGTCGCTATACTGGCATGCCCCAGTAACTCTTGGACCTGCCGAAGATCGGCTCCTCCCGCCAGCAGATGCGTGGCGAAGCTATGCCGCAAGGTATGCGGGCTGACATTCGGATCGATTCCGGCTCGCAGCGCGTACTTTTTGACCATCTCCCAAATCGCCTCGCGGCGAAGAGGTCGTCCAGTGCGAGTCAGAAAGAACGCCGGCGAACCAAAGCCTCGTTTGGCCAGTTTGGGACGCTCTTCTTTTAAATAGAGTTCGCACGCGGCAACCGCTTTTTCACCCAGCGGAACCAGCCGCTGCTTGTTCCCTTTTCCATGCAGCCGACAGAACTGCTCTTCCAGATGTATGTCGCTGGCATTCAGTCCAGCGATCTCTGACGCACGGCAGCCGCACGCGTACAACACTTCCAGAATCGCTCGATCGCGTCGCCAGTAAGGATCTTCACTCCACGGAGCGGTCAGGAAATTGTCGATCTGGTAAGGCGGGATGACGGAAGGAATCTTCTGCCACAGCTTCTGGCAACCTAGCAGTTCGGCCAGGTTGTCTTGCATCACCCCTTCCAACTGCAGATAGCGGAAGAAGACCTTCAGCGAGATGATATGCCGGGCCACCGAAGCGGGGGCCAGGTTTTGATCGTGCAGCCAGGCAACATAGTCCGAGAGTTCCGCGATGGTCAGCGTTGTCGGATTTTTGGGGCCGACCCATGTCCGAAATCGTCGAAGATCTCGCGTATAAGCCTGGATGGTGTTATTCGAGAGGTGACATTCGGTCGTCAAATAAGTGACCATCGACGCAATCAACCGCTCGGTTCGCTCCCCCTGAGGCTGAGGGAGCGGTCGCTTGAGTTTGAGCTTTAATTTTCGTTTCATCGAGAACCCAAGCTACTTTTGAATCAAAGGACAGAACCTGGCTTATTCTTGTTGTCGGCCTGAAATGCGGCCGAGCCGAGCTGGCAAACGAAGATTCCGGTCGTATTGATCGTAGGGGTTCGATTCGACAGAATCGTGGCACAGCCCGTGGTGTAGCGGACCTGCCACAACGTCAACGATTGAATTCAGCAAACATCGAGGAAGTGAAGATGCGAGTGCTAGTGGTTGGTGGAGCGGGCTACATTGGATCCCACACGGCCCGAAAATTGGCCGCAACCGGGCACGACGTCGTCGTCTACGACAATCTCTCGGCTGGCCATCGCGATGCCGTCTCGAAGCTTCCCCTGGTCGAAGGAGACCTCCTCGAAACGGACCGACTGACCGCGACCATGCAGCAGCACAAGATCGAAGCGGTCATCCACTTCGCCGCGTTCGCCCTGGTCGGCGAATCGGTCACCAATCCGGCGAAGTACTATCAGAACAATATCACTGGAACGCTCAGTCTGCTGGATGCCATGCGAGCGGCCGATGTGCCGCGGATTGTCTTTTCCAGCACCTGCGCGACGTATGGCATTCCCGCTTCGTCCCCGATCGATGAATCGTTCCCTCAGAGTCCGGTCAATCCTTATGGGTTCACGAAGCTCGCGATCGAGCACGCTTTGCAAGACTACGCCCATGCCTATGGCATGTCGTTCGCTGCCCTGCGATACTTCAACGCCGCCGGGGCTTCCCCGGATGGAGATATTGGCGAAGACCACACGCCCGAGTCACACTTGATTCCGCTGGTGCTGCAGGTTGCCTTAGGTCAGCGAAAATCGATCAGCATCTTCGGCGACGATTACCCCACCCCCGATAAGACCTGTATCCGCGACTACATCCATGTCGACGATCTCGCCGATGCGCACCTGGCGGCCATGGAGCAGATCACCCCAGGGAATTGCCTGAAACTGAACCTCGGCACCGGACGTGGTGTGAGCGTGCTGGAGATCATTGACGCGTGTCGCGATGTCACAGGGCACGAAATTCCAACCGAAATGGCGCCTCGACGCGAGGGGGATCCCCCTGCCCTGGTAGCCAATCCCACGCAAGCCCATACAATTCTCGGTTGGCAACCGCAGTACTTGGACGTTCGCGAGACGATTGAAACTGCCTGGCGTTGGCATCAGTCTCACCCCCATGGATACGCAAAATAACAGCCTCAGCGCAGGCCCTAAAGCCTTCGCTCACCCATGCAGAACATCATCATCGAGAAGCCCTACCAGTTTGTGCCTCCCCATCGGGGCACCTGGTGGCCTGCTATCATTCAGCGATTCAACCTTTACGGAATCTACCTTCGCAAATACGAAGGAGTAGCTTCGTACGAGGTTCGCTATCCAGAGCGTTTGAAGGAATCGCTCGATGCGGGGCATGGGGTTTTGCTGGCTCCTAATCATTCCCGCGTGTCCGATCCGCTGGTGCTCGGTTTTCTGGCGCGCGAAGTCGATTGCAACCTTTACTCGATGGCCAGTTGGCATCTTTTCAACCAAGGTTGGCTGAAGGCTTGGGCGATCCATATCATGGGTGGCTTCAGCGTTTATCGGGAAGGGACCGATCGAAAGTCGATCGCCACGGCCATCGATGTGATGGTCGAAGCCGATCGCCCACTGGTTCTTTTTCCGGAAGGCTCGACCACCCGCACGAACGATCACCTGCACTCGCTTCTGGACGGAGTTGCATTCATCGCTCGGTCGGCCGCCAAGCGTCGCGAGAAGGAAGGGCGCGGGGCAACCGTTATCCATCCCATCGGCATCAAGTATCATTTTCAGGGTGATATTGAAGCGACGCTGAAACCTGTGCTTCACGAACTCGAGTTTCGCCTGGGTTGGCGGACTCTGGAAGAGCTTCCGTTGCTGGAGCGGATTGAACGCATTGGCGAGGGGCTCTTTTGCCTGGAAGAGATTCGCTACTTCGGGCATCCTCGCAATCCGGTCGAAATGAAAGCCCGGACCCGCGAACTGATCGATCAAATCCTGCACCCTCTCGAACGCGAGTGGCTACAGGAGCCGGGCGAAGGCAATGTGTTGCCGCGCATCAAAGCACTACGCTCGCGAATGCTGCCGGACATGATCGCAGGTAAAGTCTCTGCGGAAGAACGTGCCCGCCGCTGGATGCAGTTGGAAGATATTTACGTTGCCCAGCAGATCTCGTGCTACGTCGCCAACTACGTTCGCGATTACCCCAGCATCGACCGCCTTTTGGAAACGGTCGAACGTTACGAGGAAGACCTGAAAGATGTCACCACTCACCATGGCATGCTGCACGTCGTGATCGAGGTCGATCACCCGATTGCGGTGGGTACCGAACGTCGGCCCAAAGCAGAAGAAGACCCCCTGATGGTCGAACTCCGTAAGCGGCTTCAAACGATGCTCACAAGCCTTGGTCAAGAATCGAAGCTGTACACTCCCGCATAAATTGCTGGCGTTCTGCCATGCCCCCTCTTAAGATGGGATCGCCAATCCATCTCTGGTAAATTGCACTTGGGGGCTGCCATGATTCAGACGATGCCACTGTCGGAACTTCAGCATGGACAACATGCCGACTTCTTCGCTCAGTTGTTCAAGAAGGAACGTGGTCTTACCCGGCAGGGTCGCCCTTACTATTCGCTCGAATTTCGGGATGCCCGCCGCAACGTAGCGGCCGTGATCTGGGAAGGATCGCCACACGAACTTCCCTGCCGCGACCAATGGACCGTGGGTCGTTTCTACAAAATTCGTGGCCGCTTCAGCGAAACGACCCTCGGCGGCAAGATCGAGATCTCGATGCTTCGCGAAGTCGGTGATGATGACCATGAAGCAGGCTTCGATCCCCTCCTCTGCCAGCCCGTTTCCGCCGACGACCCACAAGAGTTGTTTGACGAACTGCTGAACGTCATCGATCAGGAAATCACAATCCCGGATCTCCATCAGCTTGTGACGACCATTTATCAAACGCATCGAGAGCGGCTCGCGGGAATGCCGGGGGCCATGCGACACCATCATGCCTATGCTGGCGGGTTTCTCGAGCATGTTTACAGCGTGACGCGAAATGTTTTGTATTTGCTCAACACTTATCGTGGACTGCATGCCTCGTTGCGGGATACTTTGACGCGCGAACTGGCGATCGCCGGTGCCTTACTCCACGATATCGGCAAGCTGTGGGAACTGGACGAAGAGGTCGCCAACACGGCGTATACGATCCCTGGCGAACTGATCGGGCACATCCTGCTCGGCCGTGATCTGGTGCGCGACACGGCACGCGAATTGGAAGTCGATGGCCCTTGGCTCGTACGGCTTGAACACCTGGTCGTCAGCCATCAAGGTGGCCCTGATCATGGAAGCCCGAAATCTCCGATGACCTGGGAAGCCAACCTGGTTTATTGGGCCGATCAACTTGACGGAAACATGTTTCGGCTGGCCGCGGCGATGGAGCAGGAGGGAGACCAAGGTTCCTTTTTGCCACGAAGGAACCCTTTCGGGCGACGTGTCTTTCGGGGGGAATTGCCGGCAGAACCGGAAACATCGGCATAATTCCACCAGATTTTCCGCAACCTGATTCGCCAGTCACAGAACGTGGTCTACGTTTACTTGACCCATCCAATGGATGGTTAGCACTCGAAAGAATTGTGCAGCAAGGCCACGTAGATGTTTCTGCTTCTCATACTGATGATCGCAGCGAATCTGTTAATCGGATTCTGCGCCGCCGTGCGCGTCCGGCAACTGATTCAAAATCAGCCGGCGATCGTCACCATCGAGAATGCCGAGATCTTCTTGAGCGAACTCGATAACGAACCGCAGCCTGTGTCACGAACGGACGGAAGCAGTTCGACGCAAAAGCTACCGCCGCCCGAAGAAGTTATTCCTTATGAATATCTGGCCGTGCTGCAAGCAGAATCGGTCGAAGCGAACGGTCTGGTTGAAGCAACCGCCCAGGTCTTGCGTCTGGAAATCGGACGTTACCGGGCCCGCATGATTGAAATTGAAAACAAGCTGCGCGAGACCTGGTATCAGCCAACCGAAGATGCCCTACACGACATCGCCGACGAAGTGGACATGGTGAATGTCGATTGGCTCGATAAGCAGGCCGAAGCGGCTCAGCATCTAGATGGATCGCAGGGAGGCCTCGGCTCTTACTCGGATGTCGGTCGCCGCTTGTGCGATACGCTGTTCGAGCAAACAGCTCAGATCGAAACGACCCTCAGCAACTTGCAGCAACTCGATTTCGAGAACAACCTTTCCGATACGTGCCGCAAGCTGATCCTGGAAATCGGACGCCTGATCGATCTGGCCCACGACCTGCGTGACAAGATGACCGAAACCATCGTCACCGTGCTTCGCGCTGAAAAGCGCCTGGCAACGATCGACCATGGCATGAAGGTCGACGCGCTGACCGGGCTCTACAACCGTACCGGCATCGAATGCAAACTGTTCGAGTGGTGGCGAGACGACATCCGCCGCGAGCGTGCCTTAAGCATCGCGATTGTCGACATCGATGCGTTCCGCCGATTGAACGAACGGCTCGGAACAGAAGTGGGCGATTTGATCATTGCCTCGGTTGGCAAGTACATTTCCGAACTAATCCGCACCAATCGCGGCTTCGAGTTCGCGATGCGACTGGAAGGCCAACGTTTCCTGTTGTTCTTTGGCGACGTCGGTCCGCGCGGGGCAACGAGTGCCGTCGAACGGATTCGCCAGACGATCAACGGTACCGCGTTCGAGTTCGATGGCGAAGAGCTAGAGCTGCGTTTGAGTGCCGGCGTGACTGAAGCCAAACCGAACGACAGCGTGCCGAAGCTTTTCAGCCGAGCGATGACCGCTCTACGAACGGCGAAGAAGAATGGCCGCAACCGCACCTTCATCGACGAAGGCAGCGGACCTCAACCAATCGATCCGCCTGAGTATTCGGTGCGCGCGAAGGTGGTTCACGTCGCTCAACACTAAGGCGTGCGACGAGCGACCAGGTAGCGATCGTGGCGTGCCAGGTCTTTCCCGATAGAAATCTGCTCGTAGTTGCCGGTCTCTTCGGCGATCTTGGCAACCCTCTGGGCAATCATCGGACTGAACTCCAGCAGCATCCACCCGCCAGTCTTCAGATAGTCGGCTCCTTCTTCCAGGATCCGGCGTAGCACTGCCGCTCCCTCTTCCGGTGCAAACAGCGCCAGATGCGGTTCGTGAGCAATGACCTGGGCGTCCATCATCGCGCGTTCCGATTCCGCGACATACGGCGGATTACTGACGATGAAATCGAACTTCTCGCCATCCGGCACCGCGGCAAAGAGATCTCCTTCGGCGAACTCAATGCGATCGTCAACCTTGTGCTTGGTGGCGTTACGCTGGGCGACTACCAGGGCCTTGCCGCTGATGTCAGTCGCCAGGCAGGTAACCCTCGGTGCGTGCTTGGCAATCGAGACGGCAATAATCCCGCTGCCGGTTCCCAGTTCCAACAAACGCAGCGATTCGCCTGAGCGTCCCTTGATGCGATCGAGTGTCTCGATAACGAGGTGCTCGGTCTCGGGACGAGGGATCAAGACATCAGGCGTCACCTCGAACGCCATCGAGTAAAACTCGCTGTCCCCTAACAGGTAGGCAACCGGAATGCCGGCAGCCCGCTGCTTGACCAGTTCGCGGAACTTGGCCCGGTTGTCTTCGTCGACCGTTTCTTCAAACCGGGTATAGAGCTGAATCTTCTGGCAGTTGAGCGCATGGCATAAGAGCAACTGCGCTTCGAGGCGAGCCTCTTCACTCCCTTTCGAGGTGAGATAGTCTGTTGTCCAGTTTAACAGACGGCCAATCGTCCATGGTTCGGCAGTCGACATTGGGGGCTCTTTCACCAAAAGGGGAAAGCAAGGGACTGCGCGGCTTAGTCGAGGTCTCCCATCGAGCCACGCAGTTCTTCGCGGTCGTGATCGATCAAAGCGTCGATCACCGGTTGCAACTGACCAGCCATCACTTGATCGAGCTTGTACAGCGTCAGGTTGATGCGATGGTCGGTGATGCGATTTTCAGGAAAATTATAGGTGCGGATGCGCTGGCTACGGTCGCCAGAACCGACCAAACTCTTGCGATGGTCCGCACGCTCTTTCGCTTCTCGTGCGCGCTGGGCATCGTACAACTTGGTCTTGAGCAGACGCAAAGCACGATCGAAGTTCTTGTGCTGGCTACGTTCTTCACAGCACTGCACGATGATGCCGGTCTCTTGATGGATCAGACGGACGGCCGATGCCGTCTTGTTGACGTGCTGACCGCCAGGACCGCTACTGGCTGCGTAACGCTCGACGGTGAAGTCGGCGTCGTTCAGCTCGAATTCGACTTCTTCTGGTTCCGGCATCACAGCGACGGTGGCAGCCGAAGTGTGAACGCGGCCCTTGGTTTCCGTCTCCGGAACACGTTGCACGCGGTGACCGCCACTTTCGTACTGCATTTCCCGGTAAACGCCTTCGCCAGCAACCGAGATGATCGCTTCCTTGAACCCGCCCAGTTCGGTCGGATTCGATTCCATGATCTCGTACTTCCAGCCTTTGCTTTCCGCGTAGCGTTTGTACATTTCGTACAAGTCGCGAGCAAACAAAGCAGCTTCGTCGCCACCTGTACCACCACGAATTTCGAGCACGATCTTGTCGCGGTTGGCGTCTTCGCCACCGATGGTCATGTCCAGCAAGTCGTGCCAGACTTTCTCACGCTTCGCCTTCAATTCGATCAGGTCGGCTTCGGCCAGTTCGGCCATCTCGGCGTCGTCGCCGTCGATCATCTCGCGCGCGTCTTCGATTTCGCCCACGATGTTCTTGAACGTGCGATAGCGACCGGCAAGACGTGCCAACGAACCATGTTCGCGTGCCACGTTGGCCATCATCGACGAATTAGACAACACGTCGGGGTCGCTCATCTGCTTTTCGAGGAACTCGAACCGAGCGAGCTTTTCTTCCAAGATGTCGCGCATGAGAAGCGTCTTCCTGAGGTTGGCCTGACCAAAGAAGTAAACGCGTCAGGCCGTTGAATGTGAGATTCTACGAAAACACGCGAGCCCTCAGCAGAGGATTCTCGCGTGCAAGTGACATTCAGATTGGAAGAAGCTACTTCTTCTTTTTCTTTGCCAAGCTGGCGTAATTGCCGGCAAACTTGTTCTTGAACTTTTCGATACGACCACCCGAGTCGACGAAACGTTCCTTGCCGGAGTAGAACGGATGGCAAACATTGCAAACGTCGACCACGATTTCCTTGCGGGTACTTCGCGTGGTGAACGAGTTGCCACAGCCGCACTTAATCACGGCTTCCTGATATTTGGGGTGGATTTTTTCTTTCATGACCTTCGCTCCGTGGCAAGTTCGCGGACGAGCCCTTCGCTAGTCCGTTCCCCTGATGTGCTGGAAAACCTACGATTATAGCGCTCGGTGACAAGGGAGACAATCGCAGATAGGTCCCCACGGGGCGATTCGCCCCCAGATACCTGCCACCGCCGTGACCACGAAATCACGCTGTGGGTCTGATAAAGCCTCAAACCATTGTGATTGTTGCACTTACCTCGCGATCAAAATTGGCTTCCAGCAACGCCTCGGGAAGGTAATTTCTGGGGCAGAGCAGCGAATCTGCCTGCGTCCCTATGCCGTCGAGAGGTCACCCGGTCCCGATTGGCCTGCGGGAATTCACTTTTGGGGGCGTGTTACCATGGGTAGCCATTTCCGGTAGATTAAGCAGTTTAGTCCCTTAGATTTAAGACAATTCAGGCCTGACGACGCATGGCGATTGATAAATCGGGTACCCGAGTTCGGCAGATGTTCTCGGAGATTGCGGGCAACTACGACCGCATGAACCACCTGCTTTCGATGAACATCGATAAGTACTGGCGCTGGCGAACCGTGAAGATCGTCCCGCCGACCGGCGATAGCCCCATTCTGGATTGCTGCACCGGGACCGGCGACCTGGCACTGGCCTATTGGAAAGCCGCTGGCGGCAAGGTTCAAATCGAAGCCACCGACTTCTGCCCCGAGATGCTGGAAGTGGGCGAGATGAAGAAAGAGAAACTTGGCATCAACGGCCAGGTTCGTTTCCAGGAAGCCGATACTCAGCAGCTTCCTTTCGAGAACGATACCTTCCAGATCGTGTCGGTCGCCTTCGGTCTGCGAAATGTGGCCGACACCGATGCCGGGCTCCAAGAGATGACACGCGTCTGCCGCCCTGGCGGAAAGGTCGCGGTGCTCGAGTTCTCGCAGCCGCGTTGGCAGCCGTTCCGAGGTGTATACCAGTTCTACTTTAAGAACATCTTGCCACGCGTCGGCCAGGCATTGGCTCAGAACAAGCAAGACGCCTACAAGTATCTGCCTGACAGCGTGGGCGAATTTCCGCATGGCGAAGCACTCGCCGTGAAGATGCGTTCGGCCGGGCTGAAAGATGTGTTCTTCAAGCCTTTCACCTTCGGCGTGGCCACACTTTACGTGGGGACAAAATGAGCTTGCCAGTCGTCGTGGCAATCACCGGAGCCAGCGGAGCGGTCTATGCCCGTCGACTGCTGAACGTGCTGTACCATAGCGGTCACGACGTGCAGCTTTCGATCAGCCAATCGGGGCAAACGGTCTTCCAGCAAGAGTTGGGCATTCGGCTTGAACTCGATAGCTTCGACCCGACCACGCTCGTAACCGACAGCATCCCCGCCGACGATCTGCGTCTGACCGAGACCGCCAGACAGAACCAGGCCACGAAGCCAGGCACGCTTCGCTATTACCATTTCGGCAACTTCATGTCCCCGATGGCGAGTGGTTCGGCACGCTCGGCGGGCATGGTGGTTTGTCCATGTTCCGGCGGCACCCTGGCAGGCATCGTGCATGGCAACTGCACCAACTTGATCCAACGAGCTGCGGAAGTTCACCTGAAAGAACGCCGCAAACTCATTCTGGTCCCCCGAGAAACACCGATTTCGCTCGGCTACATCGACAACCTCCGCAAAGCGGCTGAAGCGGGGGCGGTCGTCATGCCTGCCATGCCGGGCTGGTACCACGGAGTCGAATCGCTGGACGACTTGATCGACTTTATGGTGGCACGGATCCTGGACCAACTCGAAATTCCACACGCCTTGATGCAACGCTGGGGAGAAGATGCCTGAGCGACTTCGCCATATCCTGGAAATGATCCGGTTCAGCCACACCGTCTTCGCCATGCCTTTCGCGCTGTTGGCGACGATCATGGCTTGGGCGATTCCAGCACCGGCAGGGGAAACGGTTCAGTTGACCTGGCAGGCCCTGCTGGGGATTTTGCTGTGCATGGTCTTTGCCCGAAGCGCGGCGATGGCGTTCAATCGTCTGGTCGATCGCCGAATCGATGCCGAGAACCCGCGAACCGCCACGCGGCATATCCCGGCCGGACTGCTCTCAGTTCAGAGCGTGGTTCTGTTCACGTTGGTCTGCAGCATCGTCTTTGTCGCCTCGACACTGCTGTTCTGGCCGAACTGGCTGCCGCTGGCGTTGTCGGTCCCAGTGCTCGCCTTTTTATGCGGTTACAGCTATACGAAACGCTTCACCGCTTTCGCCCACTATTGGCTGGGCATTTCGTTGATGTTGGCCCCCATTTGTGCGTGGGTCGCTATTCGGGGCGAGATTGTCCTGAAACATCCCACCGACATCCTTCCAGCGGCAGCGCTCGGCCTGGGTGTCCTCTTCTGGGTGGCTGGTTTCGACATCATATATGCCTGCCAGGATGCCGATTTCGATCGCGACGCCAAGCTGCGAAGCGTGCCTGCTAAGTTCGGTGTTCCAGGTGCTTTACGTATCGCTGCGGTCAGTCATCTTCTGGCGGTGCTGGCGTTTGCCACCCTGCCGTTGGCGGCACCTCAGTTGGGTTTGATTTATTGGCTGGGGTTGGCGACCGTTGCTGCGTTGCTGGTGTACGAACACCTGCTAGTTCGCCCGAGCGACCTCTCGAAAGTAAATCTCGCGTTCTTCCATGTGAACACGGTGATTGGTGTGGGAGTGCTTCTTTTCACGAGCATCGACCTGCTTTGGAACTGACCCGCCTTGCAGCGAATGGGGCAAACGGCGACCATAGCAGTTACGAATCACCCGTTTAACGCGGTTAAGAAGCCAGACAAAACGTTCCCTCTCAAATTTGGATCAAGCGACCTGAAATGATTCGAGCTGACAAAATTTCGTTGGATACCATCGGCAAGAAGGTCGAGAACGGCGAACGTTTGAACCTGGACGAAGGCGTCTTCCTCTATCGCGACGACGTTCCACTGAACGAAGTGGGCGAGTTGGCCAACATGGTTCGCGAGCGGAAGAACGGCAACTTCGGCTACTACAATATCAACACCCACCTCAACCCGACCAACATCTGCGTCTATCGCTGCAACTTCTGTGCTTTCCGCGCTGACCTTCGCGATCCGCGCGGGTACGTGATGAGCGACGAACAGATCCTCGCTCGCGGTCAGGAAGCGGTCGACAACGGTTGCACCGAGATGCACATCGTCGGCGGCCTTCATCACCAGAAGAAGTTTGACTGGTACGTCAACATGGTGAAGATCTTGCACGATGCCTTCCCGAAGCTGCACCTGAAGGCTTGGACCGCCGTTGAAATCAACTGGTTCGAGTTCCTGACGAAGAAGTCGGTTCGCGAAGTGCTTGAAGTCCTCCGCGACGCAGGCCTCGGCAGCATGCCAGGTGGCGGTGCCGAAATTTTCCATCGTGAAGTCCGCGATCAGATCTGCGAACACAAGGCCGACACCGGCAAGTGGCACGAGATCCATCGCACCGCTCATGAAATGGGAATCAAGACGAACGCCACGATGCTGTATGGGCACATCGAAAACGCCTATCACCGCATCGACCACCTGATTCGTCTGCGGGAAACTCAGGACATCTCAGGCGGCTTCCAGACGTTCATTCCACTCGCCTTCCATCCAGATAACACCGAACTGGCTGAACTCAAGAAGCTGAAGAAGCCTTCGGTCATAATGGATCTGCGAACGATGGCGGTCTCGCGTTTGATGCTGGACAACTTCCCGCACATCAAGGCTTACTGGATCATGCTCGGTATCGGCACCGCTCAAACGGCGTTGTCGTACGGTGCGGACGATATCGACGGTACCGTTCGTCACGAGTTGATTTACCACGATGCCGGTGCGACCACGCCTGAAGTGATGTCGGTCGAAGACATCAAGCGTTTGATCACTGAAGCAGGCCGCGAACCGGTCGAACGCGACACGGTTTACAATCGCGTCGAACGCAACCCCGACAACATGTCGGAGTGGACCACCGGCGAAGCAGTCGAAGTTCACTAAGCCGCGAAAGGCCCGGTCTTCATGTCGGATCACGATCCATTCAACGAACCTGAAACGGCTCATGTTCGTGCCCGAAAGTTGATGACCGAAGAGTTCTTCTGGGACTGCGTCGATGAACAAGCCCCCTTCGGCAGCGACGAAGGGTCGGACGCCTATTACGAGTGGCGTGATTGGCGTGAAGAAAATCCAGACCAGCCCCTGACGGCTTGTCTGGATTGGATCTTGGATGGTCAGTCCGAGCAGTACGACGCTTCGCTCCATAGTGACGAGCGAATCGCCCAGGACCTGGCCGATCCCTCTTCGGCATTTCTGGCCGACCACTGGGATATCGATACGCTCGACATCACCATCCTCGCCACCTCACTCGGACAATTACTCGACGAAGGGACAATCGATGCGGATGCCAAACCGTTAGCGATCGTCGCTATCGAACGTCAACTGCGACGATCTTCAGATCCACGTCGACAACAAATCTTGAACGCAGCCCGGCGCGTCGTCGACAACGCCTAGGGCTGCAAAATATTTCGCTGGCCCGCGGAAATCAGACGATGCCGCCTCGGAAGGTTGACTTCCTCGCTCGCGGGAAGTGACAATACTCCGTGCAACGCGACCGATCGCACCTCTTCGTGGATTGTCATGGGCCTGGTACTGCAACTGCTCTTCTGGCTGGCGATGATTTTCTTCCTGCTCGCTTTCAAAGTGGGCGAGGCCTTCGTTCGCGCGGCCCTGGCTACGGCGATGTTCCTGAAAGAGATCGGTTCGCTTGGTTTCTCGAAAGCAGAACTTCGTTATCGCGAGTCGCTGCAGGAAGCATTCCAGCGTCCATGGAATGATTCGACTCGGGCCGTTCGGCAATCGCCGATATTCTTTCTCGTTCCGCTGGTCCTCATCCTGACGTTTGCCGTCACCTTTATCGGCTGGCGCGTTGCCGATGATTGGCAGAAGAGCAAGATCGCCAGCACCAAGGCGCAGATCGAACGGATCGCGGACGAAGCGTTGGCTGATGTGGTTGCCGAAACCGAAGAGATCCAGCCGGGGAAACTAGCGGAGACCGATGCCTGGAAACATCACCTCGTATTGCAACGATCCGATGTGCTTAATGGAACCAAGCTCGTCGTGCTTTCATTCGGCCCCGATGGCAAACCAGGAAGTCACGACGACCTAACGACGACGCGGTTCCATAAGAAGGAACTGAAAGAAATCGCCGGCGATCTGGCAGGCCGCAGCAAAGATGCCATCAAATCGAAGTGGAACAAACTGCTGGGCAAGGAAGAAGAGCCTGTCGAACCAGAAGAAGCACCGGCCGAGAACGCCGTGATTTTGAATCTGGGGGAAGACGACTCGAAACCGACAATCAGCTTGAAGCTGAAATTTGGTAGTTCCCAAACCAAAGATGACTAACTCAAATTCATTTAAACGCCCATGCTTCTGATCAACGCCTACTGCACGCATCGCAATCCACCGGAACCTAACTTTCCCCACGAGTTGCACTCGCGACGCGATCGCAGCGATGCAGAACTTGCCGAGCACCTGAACGGCTTCGTCGGTTACGTCATGCAGAACGGCCAGCGTGAAATGACGCAGGTTCTGTATCACGTCTATCGCCATATCGAGCGTGTCCAGCATCAGTTCAGCCTGACGATCGATCAGGACGACTTCGAGAAGTTCGCTTACTGGGCCGAAGAGGCGAACGCGATCTTGTTCATGCCAGATGGTTCAATTTGCGATGCCATGGGATATACGCTTGTCGATCCGGCCGATGGAAGTTGCGACGAGGAAGCTCAACTCCCCTTCCCTCCGGATGCTCGCCAGCGAAAAGAAGCTACGGAACAACAATTGGCCACACTCGGAATTCCGACGCTGCCATCGTTGCCTCCGGTTGTGGGTGAGTGTGAAGTCCAACTGCGATCGGCCGAAGAGGTTGCCCGCCGAACGCTTAGCTTATTGGTCGTTGCCATCCGGGCCGAAATGCTTGCCGAGAAACAGCCGGTCCCGCAAGAAGAAATGCGGCGACGTCTGCCGCTCGCCTTCGAATCGCTGACGCCGGACGAAACCACGTTCATGCAGACCGACATGCCGGACCAGCAATCGGTGATGAACTTCGTGTGGCGTTACGAAGCGTTGTTTTTGCTGCAGTGGGCATTGGGGCACTTCGACACCCTCCCCTTCCCGGAAGAGATCTGCGATGTTCCGGCAGTCGTGCGCGATATTCTCGATCGCGATGCGGCTGAGATGATCGCCACCGCGAAGCTGCGTCCCGCTGCGGAAATTCTGGAAGCAGTCGATCTTCATTTGCGACTTCACTGGGCAACGACCGAAATCCGGCAGCGTAAGCAGAAGCCGCCTTCCAATATCAACACCAGCGTTCTGATCGAGCGGCGACATGCCTTGAACTGGCTGATCTGCTTCGAGGATGCCGACTGGGATGACGTTTCGATCCCCACGTAAAAGCGTACCGGCCTGGCGTCTAGCCAAGGTCGCCAATGTCGAGCGACTTTCCGTAGCGGGTCAGCACCATCCGCTGCAACTTTTCCCACTTGGCACCTGCCAGGTTCGGATCGGTGTCGGTGATCGAGAACGCATCGGCGCGGGCCTTCGCCAACAGTTCGCCATCACGCTGCAAATCAGCGATTCGCAGCGGCGGCATGCCATGCTGTTTCCAACCGAAAAGATCGCCCGGCCCGCGAAGCTTGAAGTCGACTTCCGCCAACTCGAATCCATCGGTCGTGCCGGCAAACGCTTCGAGTCGTTCACGCGAAGCATCGGTCGTCGGATTAGCGAACACACACAAGTAGCCAGGATGCTTGCCGCGGCTGATTCGACCACGAAGCTGATGCAACTGCGCCAGACCGAAACGTTCGCCACTTTCGATCGTCATCATGACGGCGTTGGGTACGTCGACCCCCACTTCGACCACGGTCGTGGCGATCAGCACGTCGATCTCGTGATTAGCGAACCGCTGCATGACGGCATCTTTCTCGGCCGGTGGCATACGACCATGCAGCATCTCCAAGCGAAATTCTTCGAGCTCGCCGTTGGCCAGATGTTCGAGCAACTGCTCGACACCACCGATCGTATCTTCACGCTGCGTTTCATCAACCAGCGGAGCAATGACGTAGCCTTGGCGGCCTTCGCGTAGCTTCTTGCGATAGAAGTGCCACCACTTCTCGCGCTGCTCGTCGTCGCCGATGTAGGTGTTGATCGTCTGTCGACCGGGCGGAGCTTTGCGAATTGTCGAGATGTCGAGGTCGCCGAACATTCCCAGGGCGACCGTTCGCGGAATCGGCGTCGCGGTCATCACGAGGTAATGCGGATCGTTGCCGGCACTTCGCAGGGCGGCTCGCTGCCGAACGCCAAACTTGTGCTGCTCGTCGATGATCACCAGGCCCAGCTTCTGGAAGTTGATTTCGGTCGCGATAATCGCCTGGGTGCCGATCAGCAGATCGATCTCGCCCCGGGCCACTTCTTGTAGCAGTTGTTCTCGCTGCTTTTCGGTTAACGAACCGGTCAGCACGCCAATACGCACCTTGGCATGGCTTAGCAGCTTCGTGAGCGTTCGCGCATGCTGCCGAGCCAACACTTCCGTCGGTGCCATCAGAGCCGCTTGCGACTTCGCCGCGACCGCGGCCAACATCGCATAGACCGAGACCATCGTCTTGCCGGTACCGACGTCCCCTTGCAGCAGGCGATTCATCGGAATCGTTCGCCCGAGATCGTGACAGATTTCGTGAATAGCCTGGTTCTGATCTTCCGTCAATTCAAACGGAAGCAACCGGCGAATTCGTTCGTCGATCCGGAAGTCGACCGGGATCGGTATGGCACTCTTACGTTCATTCAGTTGATGCTTGCGAAGCGACATCGCCAACTGCAGCACCAGAAGCTCCTGATAGATGAACCGCTTGCGAGCTGCCTCCATGTCTTCCCGGGTCTCAGGGCGATGGATCTTGTTGAGAGCGTCGTGAATCGTCAGCAGGCCATGCTGCTGCAGAAATGATTCCGGGAGGACTTCTTCCAGATCTTCACCGTGCGAATCGAGGGCGGCGTGCACCATCTTCCGCATCATTCCCTGCCGCACTCCTTCGGTCAGTGGATAGACCGGTAGCAGCTTGCCACCTTCCGGCCGTTCGCCCGGCTCGATGATATCGACCACCGGGTGAGCCATCTCCCAGCGATTGCCTTGATGGCGTGGCTTGCCAGAGACAATCACATGCTGACCGGCGTTGAAACGCTTTCGCATGAACGGCTGGTTGAACCAAACGCCTCGCAAATAAGCCTGGTTGTCGCGAACGAGAATCCCCAGGATCGATCGACCTGGGCCGGTTCCCCGAAAGTCGACATCTTCGATCACGCCGGCAATCGACGCAGGCTCGTCCTCGATCAGATCGTCGACCGAGACCAACTCGCGCAGGTCTTGATAGTCGCGAGGAAAGAAGAAGATCAGATCGAGCGCCGTGTAGAGTTGAAGCTTGGCCAGCTTCTCGGCACGTTGCGGCCCAACACCTTTCAGAAACTGCACCGGCGTTCGCAAACGCTGCAGCGGTGTCGAATCGCGGCGATCGGACATGGCGACCTCAGTCTGGTGGGACGGCACTTCTTATCGATAAGGCTGATAGGCCGCGACCGCCAACTCGTCGCAGCGTTCGTTTTCGGGATGTCCGCTATGCCCTGGCACACGCGTATATTTGACACGATGCAGTTGCAGTTGTTCGTCAAGCTGCTTCCACAAGTCGTCGTTTTTGATCGGCTTCCACGACTTGCCTTCCTTGCGACGCCAATTGTTCTTCTTCCAATTGGGCATCCACTCGGAAATCCCTTTGCCAACGTACACGCTGTCGGTAAAGAGCTCGATATTGCAGGGACGGCTGAGGGTTTTCAGCCCTTCAATCACCGCCATCAACTCCATACGGTTGTTGGTCGCTTCTCGCTCGCCGCCTGACTTCTCCATCTCTTTGCCCGTTTTGGGGTGCTTCAAGATGAATGCCCACCCGCCAGGGCCAGGGTTTCCGCTACACGCTCCGTCGGTGTAAAGGAGAACTTCAGGTTCAAATGGGGAAGCCGCCATGCTCTGCTCCGTTGGGTCGGGGTTCAAACGACCAATTATGCCGCTTTGCTGCACAAGGAAAAAGGCTATGGACGGGCGGAAATTGCGATCCGCGGGATCCGTCGCCAAACTTTTCCCACGCGAAAGAAGAAACGTCCAGCCAGCGGCGTTATTTCGACGAAGAATCCATCGTTTCAGGCGTCTCGACCGTGCGAGAACCGTGGATCTTCACGAAATCTCCTTGCTTGCTCTTGGTGATTTCGTCGATCCGGGCGGTGAACGAGTTTTCGATGACATCGGGGCGATCTTCGATTTCCCACGGGATGTCCACGTAGAACGTGCTCCCCTTCCCGAGCTCGCTTTCGACACGAACCGTTCCGCCGAGAAGCTGACACAGTTCGCGGACGATCGAAAGCCCCAGTCCGGTGCCAGAGTACTCGCGAGTCAGCGTATCTCCTTGGGGTGTCGTTCCCTGGCGGAACTTCTCGAAGATGATTTCGCGATCTTCTTCGGCGATCCCAACGCCCGTGTCCCCTACGCCGAGGCAAAGCCGCCCATCGATTCGTTGGGCCTTCACACCGATGCGTCCACCTTCGGGCGTGAACTTAATCGCGTTGGAGAGCAGGTTCGTCAAGATCTGCTGGAACTTCGATTGATCCTGCAACGCAGGCTTTTCATTCGGGTCGACCTGGCAGGTGAGATCGATATTCTTTTCTTCAGTCAACGAGCGAACCATGTCGCAGGCCCCGCTCACCACGGCCGATACCGAGAACCGCGACGGACGGACTTCCATCCGGCCACTCTCGATCTTCGCCAGGTCGAGAATATCGTTGATCATGTCGAGCAGCAGTCGGCCTGACTTCTGAATGTTTTCGACATAACGCTTCTGCTTGTCGTTCAAGCTGTCGATCCCGCGTAGCACGTCGGAGAAACCGAGAATACTGTTGAGCGGAGTTCGCAGTTCGTGGCTCATGCTGGCGAGGAAGTCGCTCTTCAGGCAGTTCATTTCGTACAACTGCATATTGGCCTGGGCCAACTGATCGACTTTGCCGTCGAGGTCTCGATTAACGTAGGTCAACTTGTTCTGGGCATCGATCAAGTGAGCCAGCATGCGATTGAACGACGTGGCCAGGTCTTCGAATTCGTCGCCCGTGTAGATCTCGGCACGCACGTCGAGATGTCCCTGGCTGACCTCGTCGCTCACATCACGCAAGTGTGTCAGCGGCTTCACGATGATGTATCGCACGATCAAGTACAACGCGATCATCGACAGCGCGACCGTGATGATGGCCGTGGCCAACAGGTAAGCCCGGTTCTTGGTCAGGGCGAACTGGGTGATCTCATCGTCTTTCACGATTTTGATCACGTTGAACGGCAGTTCGTTTTCGACCAGGGCACCAGTCGGAAAGGCAGGTGCCAGGTTCGTGTTGTGGCAAGCGATCGTACACGAACGCTTCCAGTAGATCGGCTGGTAATAGATATACTCTTGGTTCTCGGCATCGTAGAACGCCTCGGAGGCAGGCGAGTACGGAATCGAATCGTCGTCGTTTTCGTGACCGACCTGCATGAACTCGTCGGTTGTTTCCTGCGTGTCGAGATCTGGCGTCCGCAGGAACTTCTCGAGGATCTCTTTATCGCGGGTCTGCTGAATATCTTTCAGACGCCGCAAGATGTCGGCTTCTTCTTCGTTGGCCGGCAGATGGATACGTTCCGCAGGTCGACCGGTGGCCGCCAAAGCGCGGTCGGCCGGATCAAGCGTCATGACCTGCCAGCGATACTTGACGTACTCGAGATCGAGCCCCGTATCTTGCACCAGCTTTTCCCAGCCATCCAGATTCTTTTGGGCCTGGGCGTCGTGCTTCCAGTGGATCTTCATCAACACGGCGTCGACCAGATGTCGGCCGGTGCTCAAGTTGTTGTTGTGCACCAACTGCTCGGTCGACTGCCCATACCACCAGAAACTACCGGTAATCAGCAGCAAAAGGCACGTTCCGTACAGAAAGCGGCATTTTCGCTCGAGATTGGTCTCGCCGAGAACACGCTTGATGGAACGATACGACATACGGATTAGCTTACATGAAGGGAGTCAGTTACCCCTGAATTCTAGCGCTTTCGCCCATCTGAAACTACCCAGATTTCCCAGGCAAGCTCACATCATGTCGATCGGGTCGACATCGGCGATCCACACGACATCTTCCGGCACGGCAATTTTCTCGCGACATCGCACGACCGCGTCACGCATCAACTGCCGATCAAAGCTGTGTAGCAGCAAGTGATAGCGGTAATTTCCCCGCAGTTTCTCGATCGGAGCCGGGGCAGGCCCTTGCTGCGAGATCTCGCCCCGATTCTCTTCGGCGAAGCGTGCCATCTCTTCCGATACCCGTTGCATGAACAGTTCGACCGAAGGCTGGGTCGGCCCACGAGCAATAATGCGGACCATGTGCGCGAAAGGCGTCATCTGAAAATCGCGACGGAATGGCAGTTCGCGTTCGGCAAACAGAGCGTAATCGTGCCTTGTGGCGGCTTCGATCGCCGGGTGATCGGGGCTGAGCGTTTGCACCAACACTTCCCCCCCCAGATCGCCACGCCCTGTCCGCCCGGCAACCTGGGTAATCAATTGAAAGGTCCGCTCCCCAGCTCGTACGTCCGGGAAGTGAAGTGCCGTGTCCGCATTGATCACACCGACCAGTGTCACGTTAGGAAAGTCGAGTCCCTTGGCGATCATCTGCGTACCGACCAGGATCTTCACCTCGCGATTGCGAAACCGCTCTAATGCCGCTTCGTGTGAACCGGGCTTCTTCATCGTGTCCGAGTCCATACGGATGATCGGAAACGAGCTGAACTTCGACTTCACCTCTTGTTCCAGCTTTTGCGTCCCGATCCCTGAGAAACGTATCCCAGAGTAACGACACGTTGGTACCGGGCAGACGCGCGGGGCGGTGCTGCGGTAGTCGCAGTAATGGCAAACGGTGCTGCCGTCGGTGATGTGATGCGTCAGCGGGATCTCGCAGTGAGGGCATTCGACCAGATGCCCGCACGCAGGACATTGAATGTGCGTACTATGCCCGCGACGATTGAGCAGCAAGATAATCTGCCCGTCCTGTTCGAGCGTTCGCTTCATCGAATGATAAAGCTGCCGGCTGATTGCTCCGCGAAAGCTGGTCGTTTTGTCGTACCGCATGTCGACCGTTCGCACGGCCGGCAAAGGGCGGTTGCCGATGCGATTTGGCATCGCGATCAGTTCGTACTCCCCTTTTTGCGCACGATAGAAGGTTTCAAGCGAAGGAGTCGCGGTCCCCAGAATCAGAGGCACTTTTTCATATTCGGCTCGCTTGGCGGCGACTTCGCGGGCATGGTAACGCGGAACGGAATCTTGCTTGAAGGACGTGTCGTGCTCTTCATCCAGAATGATCATGCCCAACTGCGGCGTAGGGGCGAAGACTGCGCTGCGAGCACCCACGACCACATTGACGATCCCTGAAGCAATACGCTTCCACTGCCAATGCCGCTCGACGTCGCTCATGTGGCTATGCAACACGGCGATCCGATCGAATCGCGAGGCGAAGCGTTGTTTGGTTTGCGGCGTGAGGCTGATCTCGGGCACCAGGACAATTGCCTGCTTGCCTTGATCAATCACATGCTGAATCGCCTGGATATAGACTTCGGTCTTTCCGCTGCCGGTTACGCCATGCAGCAAGATCGGCTTCGGTTGGGGCGATTTGACCTGGTTCAAAATGGTTTGCAGTGCCGAGGCCTGCGTCTCGCTGAGCGTCTTGGCCGGCTCGCGTTCCATGTCGATTTCGTCGAAGTGGGCATGACTAACTCGACGAACTTCTGAATCAATCAGCCTCTTTTTTCGCAACCCGGTGATGGGGGCCTGGGTGCAGCCACACTTCTCGGCCAGATCGCCAGGCGTCATTGGTTTGCTGGCGGCGGCCAAGGTTGCCAGAACCTTGTGCTGCTTCTCCGGCAGTTTGATGGTCGACAGCCGCATGACCACTTCGGATGGAACGCTCAGCAGCGTGACTTCGCGGGTACCAGCATTCCCACGCACGGCAGCCGGAATGACGGCATCGAGCACCTGGCCCCAGCTGGCGAGATAATAGTCCGCCATCCACTGCGTCATCTGCATCATGTGCGAAGACAACAGCGTCTGCTGATCCAAGGTTCCCAGAACGTATTTCAGCTTCCGCGTGCCGTATTCCTTCCGTTCAACCGCAACGCAGTACGCCATCACACGACGATTAGAACGCCCCAGCGGGACGTAAACCCTTCGCCCAGGCAAGACTTCGCCAACTAGCTCGTCGGGAACCAGATAGTCGAAGGTCTTCTCAGGTCCCGTAGACATCACGATCGACGCCACTAACCCAGTCTGGGCATCGTCCTGTTCCCAGGGAGAGGAATCGTCGCCGAAAAGTCCTTTTTGATTCTTCACCGAGATCTGAGATGCTAGGGTTTAGTTGGGTCGTTCTGGAAATGACTGCCTGGGACCGATACGATAGCAGTTTGAGGGCAAGCTTCCCACCCACAGCGACTTCGACCTTATCTCGAGGGGGTGTACCATGCGTCTGGGAATCTATGGGGGATCATTCTCCCCAATTCACAACGGTCACTTGCTTTTGGCAGAATCGTGTCGGGAACAGTGCGGACTGAACGAAGTCTGGTTCCTGCCGGCTGCCGCGAACCCCTTGAAGCAGGATGTCGAGCTGGCATCCGATGCGCATCGTACGGCCATGGTAGAACTGGCAATCGCCGGCAACCATGCCTTCAAAGTCAGTCCGATCGAACTGGAACGGGGCGGTCTTAGCTATACCGTCGATACGCTGCGAGAAGTCCGACAGATCGTTCCACATGCCGAGCTATTTCTGCTGATCGGCGGCGATTCGTTCGCGTCGCTCTTTCATTGGCACAAGATCGAAGAGATTTGCGAGCTGGCAACTATCTGCACCGTCGGTCGCCCAGGCTTCGACCTGAACGACTGGGGGCGTCTGCCGGAAGTTCTCAACGATGATCAAATGACGCAGATCAAGCAGCACTTTGTCGAGATGCCGCTGATCGATCTTTCCAGCACCGAGATCCGTCGTCGCGTCACCGAAGGACGTTCGATCCGTTACATGGTGCCACGCAGCGTCGAGAAATACATCGAAACGCAACATGTTTTCCGCAATCAGCCGACGCATGTCTGAGCATTGGCTGGGGATGCCAGCACTGCTTAGGCAGCGCGACGGCGTCCAAGCACCTGGCCGAGTTGCGGCGTAAGAGGTGTTTGTTCGAGGGCGGGATCCGACTTCAAAGCATCGAGAACTTGCTCGAGCTGTTCCATCGACGAAAGGCTTAAATCGAGGAAGATCCAGCGTTTTCCGGCCATTTCGCAAACGCCGCCCCCTTGGCCATTGAGCCATTCGCGGCGGATCTGGTAGCCGAGGTCTTTCGCCGTAGCGATCGCCTGGTCGAGTAGATCGAGGGTGTGCATCCTTGCTAACTCCGATGATCTAGGCAATTTACATGAGCAGTCACAAAGACTGCGGATTATTCCGTCACGAATTGTAGCGGTCACCCGGGGATCGTCGATAGACATATTACGGGACGTGCTGCCCCCTGCATTCGAATTGTCAGCAAGGAAGCTGTCGATTCGCAGACTGCCAGCAGCTAGCTCGTCACCGGTCAATCGCGGAACTAATGCAAGCAGGCTCAAGGATGACCCACTCGCAAGCCCCCTCCGAAACTTCCATCATCGAGCGTCAGGCCAAAGAAATTGAAATCCTGAAGCGACGCTTGCTCGAAGCGCAGAAGCTGACGGCCCTGGGTGAACTGGTCAGCACTACCACGCACGAATTCAACAACGTGCTGATGTCGGTGATCAACTATGCCCGCATGGGGCTTCGTCATACCGACGACCAGACACGCAACAACTGTTTCGAAAAGATCGCTGCCGCCGGCGAACGCGCCGCCAAGATCACGACCGGTGTTCTCGCCCTGGCCAAGAATCGTGGCGACCGGATGGAGCCGACCGACATCGCCAAGATTGTCGACGACTCGATCGTGCTGCTGGAACGGGAACTGCGAAAGTATCGCATCGCCATCGACTTCCAGCGTGGCGAAGTCCCCCAGGCCCTGGCCAACGGCAACCAGGTGCAGCAGGTGCTTTTGAACCTGATGATCAATGCCCGCCAGGCGATGCCGCAAGGTGGTCAGTTGATTCTGAAACTATCGTTCGATCCTCAATCGAACATGGTCGATCTGTTGGTTCGCGACCATGGCTGTGGCATTCCAGCCGATCAACTGCCGCATATCTTCGATGCGTTCTTCACCACCAAGAGTGGACCTGATGAAACCGGCAAGGGGGGAACGGGCATCGGTCTTGCGGCATGCCGTGACATTGTCGAAGCCCACAAAGGGAAGATCCGCGTGCAAAGCACGGTGGGTGTGGGCACCGCGTTCACGATTCGAATTCCGGCGGCGACTGCGAACCAGGCTGCCCCGGCACCTGTCTCTCGCGGAGTGCCGATTGCCGGAAACGAAATGCTTCCCGCGTCGCCGGTGCGGCAATAGGCGAAACTTGGCGACTTCATGGCAAGTTCACGGAATACGGACTTGTCACAAACGAAATCGCGCACATAATAACGCGTATGAACAACAGCTGGCAGTTTTATTTTGGTTTCTTCTTTACCTACTTTCCGAGTAGGGCCGAGGATTCTGTGTAAAGCTGCAACAGCCACAAACGCGAGAACACCAAAGCCCTGAATCGGAAAACGGTTCAGGGCTTTTTTTGTTTCTCGACTCAACCTTAACGATCCCACACCTCACCAAAACCAATCCAGGGAAGAGAAAGCAATGATCATTGTCATGAAACGCGAAGCGACCGAATCTATGGTCCAGCATGCCGCCGAAAAGGTCGAGAAACTCGGCCTGAAAGCTCACGTTATTGTCGGCACCGAACGTACCGTGATCGCCGCCATCGGCGACAAACGAGAAGAGATGCGTGAATCGCTCGAGACCGTTGCTGGCGTCTCGAAGGTGGTTCCGATCCTGGCACCTTACAAGGTTGCCAGTCGCGAAGTCAAACCGGAACCAACGCTTGTCAAAGCAGGCAGCCTGGAAGTCGGCAACGGCATGTGTGGCGTTATCGCCGGCCCATGTAGCGTCGAAGACGAAGAGCAAATCGTTAAATCGGCCAAAGCGGTCAAAGCCGCCGGTGCCACGGCCCTGCGAGGTGGCGCTTTCAAGCCACGCACCAGCCCTTACTCGTTCCAAGGTCTGAAAGAAGATGGCCTCAAAATGCTGGCCACGGCCCGGGAAGAAACCGGCCTGGCCGTCGTCACGGAAGTGGTTGCTTCGGAAGACGTCGAGCTGGTCGCCAAGTACGCTGACGTCCTGCAGATTGGTGCTCGCAACATGCAGAACTACCGCCTGCTGGAAGCGGTCGGCCGCGTTGACCGTGCTGTGCTGCTGAAGCGTGGTCCTTCCGCTTCGATCGACGAGTTGCTGCTGGCCGCGGAGTACATTCTGAACGAAGGCAACAGCCGCGTGATGCTGTGCGAACGAGGTATCCGCACCTTCGAATCGCACACCCGCTTCACCCTGCCCCTGGCCACGGTGACCTACTTGCATCAGAAGACCCACCTGCCGGTTGTGATCGATCCAAGCCACGGTACCGGTCATGCCTCGCTGGTGCCAGACATGTGTGTTGCCGCCGTTGCCATCGGCGCTGATGGCATCATCGTCGAAGTCCATCCAGAACCAGACGAAGCAATGAGCGATGGCTACCAATCACTCGACCTACCAACCTTCGCCGCCACGATGCAGCGATGCCGTGCGGTGGCCAATGCGGTTGGACTGAAGTGTGGTGCGGACGTTTAATCGCATCCGCTGAGCATGGTTGAGGTGAGAGCTCAAAAAGAACGCCGCGTGATCCAGAAGATCACGCGGCGTTCGATGGCTCGCACTAGGAAGCGTTCGACTACGAAGACCGTTTCCGTTCCAACGCAAACTTCAATCGACGATGATCGTCGTTCGACAGCAGCGCGAACAACTTCTTCGAGATCGGATCGTACAGCAGTTCGCCATAGGTCGTTTTGCGAAGGTCGGTCAGCTCTCGCTTGGTATCGTTGATCATCGCGGCAGCCGACGACTTGCTCAGATTCAAATGACTGACGTCGTACGCTTCCAACCAAGGCATGATCGGCACGGTTTGTTCGGCGACTAACTGAACGGTTGTCGCGTTGATCGGCAAGGCTTCCAGCTTCCAGGCCTTGCAGAACTGATCGAGTGCTTGACCTGCGGTGACACCGGGGGCCGACAAGGTGACCGGCGTCGCAGGGCCAATCTTGTTGAGGGCCAGCGAATCCCAATCGCACAAGATCGTCAGACCCGTCTTCTTTTCGAGCTGGTCGACCACTTTAAACATCGGCGTTGGCACGACGATCTGGATTTTCACATCTTTTAGCAACGCAGGAGCTAGCTGCTGTTCGCGCGAGGTCAGACTGAATAGTTCCGGATTGTATTTGCTGCGAGGCATCAGCCCGCGAGCGACCCGCAACTTCTCGAGAAAGACCAACGCTTTGAACTGGGCGACTTCGGATTGGGTAACCATGATCGCGTCGGGGTCGATGCGATAAAGCCCTTCGCCGCGGGATTGCTTCCACGAAAGAGGCTCGACCAGGTGGGTCAGCATATAGGCGATGTCGGCCACTTGCTGCTGGTTTTCTACCAGGTCGTCCACCAGCAGACGCTGCGTGCGACGATGTCCGTCGAGCGGCTGCGTGATGCTGATCCGGGCACTCTTATCGGTGACGTGCGTTTCCAGACCGAATGGCCGAATCGCACTGTCCAGGATTCCTTGGACCGAAGTCTGCGTTTGATTGATCGTGATCGGCGTGGTCGCCTTGATATCGGCGGCGGCTAACGCCAACGGATCGATCGTGACCGGGACCGTGCTCATCTGGGTAACGAACGACGCGAAGTCGTTCAGCGGCATCCCCTGAAATTCGATTCTCACAATCGGATCGCCCAGACGCTGGGCAACATCAACAACTGGAATCGGTGGCACCAGTTCTGGTTGAACCGAAACGACCGGCTCAGGCGTTGTCGCGGCGGCCGGAGCGTTCGGCGCACTTCCGCCTGCGTTTTCAAAAGCGGAAGGATCGAGAATCGGGAACGATTCGCCGAAGACCTCGTACAGCGGGTCATCCTTCAGTTCGAGAATCGAAGGAGAACGAGCCGCGACAACCGGATTGCCGGCGTCCGTCGGTGGATCGGCTGGCTTGTCAGGCGTTGGCTCCGGTGGATTCGCGGCGTCTGGATTATCGAACAGAAACGGATTGTCGTCCGTCGGCATCATCGGATCGGCTGGCTTACCAATCGGGCCTGGCTTCGGCTGTTCGGTAGTTTCCGTCTCGGCCGGCGTTTCTTCTTCCGCGGGCATCTCGGCGACAGGCACTCCTTCCGGCGGCGTTTCCGGCAAGGCAGCTTCGACAGGTTCCTTGGCCTCTGGCTCTTCGGTGGTGACGGGTTCTTCTTCGACCGGTGGGTCGGCCTGGGAGACTTCGACCGGCTGGTTTTCGTTTGGATCGACCGGCGGAGGTGTGGCTTTGCCTGAAAAGACCGAATAACCAATCACCGCGAAGGTGGTCAGAGCCATCACCGACGTACCACCAATCAAAGCAACATTCCGCCACTTGCCCACCGAAGCGGTGTCGCTGAACCGATCGATTTCTGGCGTCGTTTCTGGAGGGGCAGCATCCGAGGCACCGGCAGCCACTGGGGCGACCTCGGGCTTGTGATCGAGCATCTCGTCGAGGTTGTCAAACATCGCCTCGGAATCCGAGACTTCGACATTCGCCGTTTCAGGCTCCGGTGGTTCGACCGGTGCTGGCGGCGCGACCGGAGGCGTTGCGGCGACCTTGGGCTTCTCTTCCGTCTGCTTCTTGGCCGGCTTGGCTGCTTCCGGCTTTCCACCAGCAGGCCCAGGCTCGGCGATCTCGATCATACTGCCACACTTGGGGCAGTTCACGATCTGACCGATCAACGAGCGGCTGGTCACCTTCAGGCGAGCGGCACAGGTCGGGCATTGAACACGGAATGGAGTCACGCAACTTCTCTGGGCAAAGACAAGACTATTTAATTTTGAATACTTCCGGCAGCGTGTATTTGTTCGTTTCGGCTGCCTTGCGGGTGGTGACAATCAACTTCTTTTCCGATTCGGGACCATCCACCGGATGCACCACGTAAATCAGCTTCTGGACCTCGGTCCCGGCCCCCGGCGAGGCTTCGGGGTTGGCTCGTACCAGAAGCTGGGCCAGGATCTCACCGACTGGCTTGTTGTCGTGATGGAAATCTTTGATCTCTTTATTGCGGGTGATGCCGTCTAACTGGAGGTCGCCACCTTTGATCTCGATTTCGAGGCCTGCTTCGTCACCGATGTCACGGATGGCGAATTCCAGCGAGTTCTGCGGGAACGAGATACTCATTTTGCTGGCCAGCTTCTCGGCGATTGTTTCGGGCTTCTTCTCGGCTGGCATCGCGCCACCAGCCGCCGGAGCACTTGCCCCAGCCATGTTGGCGGCCAGCATCAGTTCGGTGCCGGCAATCAAGTTCTGCCCTGCCGAAGCAGGCAACATGATATTCACCACCGCCTGATTGGCTTCAACGCCGGTTCGTGTGTGCTGATAGGCAAAGCGAACCATGTTCGGAAACTGCAAAGCAAGACGACGCCAGTAAGGTGTTGGATTCAAAGCAGGAATCGCATCTTCCAATCGACGCGAAACACCATTGATCTTTTCCTTCATCGAACTGGCCAGGCTCGGCGGATCGAGACTCAGCGAACCGATGCATCGCATTTCGACGTAGAGATTCTTCCCGAGATGGCCACTCACCAGCACGCCACGCAGGCCTTCCCCCAGGAAGTCTTTCAGCGGCGCCGTCGCGACCGACAGTTCGCCACGCATTGCCTGAGCGGCATTCGTGTTGAGGAACTGTGGCTCGACCAACAAGTTAACGGTCTGCAGGTTGTCCGATTCGCGGCGAAGCTGTTCCAGTTCGCGGGTAAGCTGCGGAGCGGAAACGCCCGCCTGGGCAATGGCTTGCACGACCGCCTTGTTCCCTGCGACGAACTCCTGGCTTTCTTTGCCAGGCATCGGCATCACAGTCCAACCTTTGACGTCGTACATCGGAACCGCAGCCCCTGAAACGGGCGTCGGGTTCCCCCAAGCCGAAATCAGATCGGTGCTTCCTTTCATGCGAGCGACCAGGCACGGAGGTCCGTTGGCTGTGGATGCTCCCAGACCGATGGTCAGCGAATCAAGTTGCTCGAGTCGAACCCCAAGGCTGCTTTCCAGTTGCTGGCGAATTTCGGTGAATTGCGGACCAAGGGCACGCAAGATTCGATCCCCTTCCGGACTGCCAGTCAATTCGCTCGGACGAACGACCAGGGCGAGTCGGGTATCTTTCGGCAGACCGGTCAAATCGATCGGTTCGCCTGAAGTAGGCGAGGCCCACAACGTTTGCCCATCGTCGGCGACCAACTGCGGACCGGTCGGCGCGACAGGCTCGGGATTGGTGTCGACCGGCGTGTCAGGCGTTTGCGGATCTTCTTCGACCGGCGTTTCCACAACCGGTGTGTTGTCGGCGATTTCTTCGGACGGGAACAAGATTCCCATGCCGTAGTAGCCACCAACGATCGCCGCGATCGCCATTACGCCCAAGACCACCAGGCTGGTAATCTTGCGCTGGAACTTTCGTTTGCGGATACGTTCTGCCAATGCCGATGCCCGGCCTGGGGTCGCTTCACCTACGGGCTGAGCCGCTGGGACGGCAGTGGCAACCATCGGCTGAGCCACCATGCCAGGGGCAACGGGCTGTGCCATCGGAGGCTGCGGCATGCCACCGCCTGGGAAAGGTGCGGCGGCTGGCGGTGCTGGCTGCGGAACCGGAGTCGCCGCAGGAGGTGCTGCTCCGGGGAATGGCATCGCGGCCGGTGGAGCGGCGGCGGCTGGCGGAGCAGCGACAGGTTCTGCTGACTGCGCGGCGAGCTGCTGCAAATAGGTTCCCAGCGTCGGCGGTGTTTCGCCAATGGCAGGAGCCAACTGCGAAGCTTCGATAAACGGACGCAGTGCTTCGGCAACGTCCTGGGCGTTCTGGTATCGGCCGCCAGGGTTTTTGGCCAACAGATACTGGACGACCTGCATCAGTTCGGCGGGGATATACGGAGGTGTCGGCACGTTGGCCGTGAGATGCTGCTGCAAACGTTCGGCGACCGAGCCAGCGACCATCGGCTTGCCGGTCAGCAGATCGAACAAGATCGAGCCGAGGGCATAGATGTCGGTCAGCTTGGCAGGTGCCGCGCCAGTTTGTTGCAGTTCTGGTGCGGCCACGTTCGCCAACGCATCAAGGCGAGCCTTTTGTTCTTCATCGCTCCAGGCGATGGCCTCGACGGGGCGAACCGGCAGATGCAGCAGCTTCAAGTTGCCCGTCGGCTCGAGCCAAAGCTGATCCATCGTCAGATCGCCCAGGACCATCCCCTGGCTATGGATCTGCGTGGCGCCGAGGGCTGCCTGACGGGTAAGCCGGGCACAGTCGGGGGCAGGAATCGGAACACCGTCCCCCGGTCGGCTTTCAGCCAATGGGTTGCCGTCGAGCTGCTCGGTCACCAGGTAACTGCGTTTGGGCCCTTGGCGCAAGTGAAAGCAGCGAATCAGATGCGGATGCGGCACCGACGAGCGAAGTCGACACATCTGCTGCACAATCGGAAATCGAACCGGATCGGCTTGGATCTCAGGGGCGATCGGATGCATCCAGACGGGATGGCCGCTGGAAAGGTGCTTGGCGACGAAGGTTCCCTGCAGGACGCCGGAATCGATCCGATCGACGATCTGGTATTCGCCAATCGTGAGCGCCTTGGCCCGACCAGCGAGCAAAACGCGCGCCTGATAGGCGGTCAGATGGCCACATTTGACCAGCCAGGTCGCTAAAACCCGAGCATCGCCATTGTTGGCGGTCTGCTGATACTGATCGTGCAGCGGTTTACAGGCCTCTTTCGTCATCAGGCCTGATTCGAGGATCAGCTTCCAGAAATCGTTCGTCTTGGTTACTTGCATGCTTATCTATGTTGAGCGGTGGCGATTTCCGCTTGGAACACGGAAAACGAAAGACCGAAGGCTTCCCGTTGCAGGGCGTAAAGCTTGTTTTATCAACGTATTAGTGTACCGCGCAGGTTCCATCGAGAGCAAAAGATCCGTCATGTTTTGACGATCGTTACTGCCGGGATGGGGGTGCTTCGGCAAAACCGGAACGATCCGTACCTGCTTCGTAGCGAGCCCCCTCCCCGAGACGAGGGAGCCGCAACGGTCGTTTGGGAAGCGTCTGCCCGAGATTAGGCAGTCAGGGCTGGAACTGTTTGTTTGATAACTTCAATCGCACCATTGACTTGCGCCATCGAGACGTCCAAATGGGTCACCATCCGGATCTTTTGCGGGGCGACAGCCAGCGTGCGAACGCCTCTTTCTTCGAGCGCTTTCTGCAGCTGGGCGGCGGTGCCAAGTTGCTTGTCGATGGCGAAGATCACGATGTTCGTTTCGACCGGATCGACATCCAGCGTCAGACCTTCGGTTTGCCGGATTGCCTCGGCCAGTTTGGCGGCCATCTGGTGATCTTCCGCCAGCCGGCTGACATTGTTCTGCAAGGCATAAAACGCTCCGGCGGCGATGATGCCCGACTGTCGCATGCCGCCACCAAACAGTTTCCGGGCACGCTTGGCCTGCTGGATGAACTCGGCAGAACCGGCCAAAGCACTACCCACGGGAGCCCCCAGTCCCTTGCTGAAACAAACGCTGACAGTATCGAACAACTGGCTCCACTGGGCCACCGAGATATCGGTCGCGGCGGCAGCGTTGAAGAGTCGGGCTCCGTCGAGGTGCGTCTTCAAACCGTTCTCATGGGCCCAAGAGGTAATCTGCTGGACCGTATCAAAAGGCTGAACTTTCCCAGAGCCGCGATTGTGCGTGTTCTCTAGACAAACCAAACGTGTCCGTACCAGGTGATCGTTGATCGGGCGAATCGTCCCTTCAAACTGTTCCGGTGAAAGCACGCCATGGACGCCGGGCAACGTTCGAGCCACTACGCCACTTAGCTGGGCAAAGGCGGCTTGTTCGTAGTTGTAGACGTGGCAGTTTTCTTCACACAGAAATTCGTCGCCTGGCTGACAGTGGAGGCGAATGGCGATCTGGTTGGTCATGCTGCCTGAAGGCATGAAGATCGCGGCCTCTTTTCCCAACATATCGGCGGTGAGACGTTCCAGGCGTTCGGTGGTTGGATCGATATCGATCACGGCGTCGCCTACTTCGGCCTGGGCCATGAACTGACGCATGGCTGTGCTGGGCTGGGTGACCGTGTCGCTGCGAAGATCAATCGGGAAACTCATGAACCACCAAAGGGGAACGAGGATGGTTGATAAACAAAAAAGGCCTCCCATCATTTTGACGGGAGGCCTTCCAAGTGCCAAGCAGGCGGCAAAGATCGCTTGCCTGCTTTAGAAATTACCGGGGATTTCCTGTCCGTCGTTTCGCTGCAAGAGCCACTTCAGCACGTTGGCATCGACGTTCTCGGAAATGAATCGCACCGATCCATCCACAAACGCAGCCTGAAAACCACCTGGTTGCGACTTGCCAATGCCATTCCAAATGTGCAGCAAGTTGACTTCCAAGTCGCTGGGCTTCGTCCAGATAACCGCGGCTTCGTCGTTGGCTTCGACAGCAAAGATCGTGTTCGACATACCGTCCGAGAAGTCGGCGAACCTTGGCCCCGTCGCTCTGCCATTCGCGTCCAGCTTCGGCTCTTCAAAGGCCATGTCCTTACCCAGTGGCACCAGGTACGTCGTGTAGCCTTCAGGAGCGGTGCTATTGGGGTTCCGATAAACTTCCGGCATGAACTGAATGAGCTGCTTGTTGTGTTCGCTGTCCCAAGGCTCGTCCAATTTGAACTGTTCGTACAGGACGTTTTGTTCGAGGAACGGCAAGATCATCACTCGCCACGACAGCAACTTCTTGCCGTCCTTATCGAGGTTCGCCTCAGGCGGAAACGTTCGATAGGTATCGTGATAGTTGTGCATCGCCAGGATAATCTGCTTCAAATTATTCATCGATTGCATGCGACGTGCCGCGGATCGTGCTTGTTGCACGGCAGGCAAAAGAAGCGCCACGAGAATACCAACCACGGCGACGTTGGTGGCAGCCACGTTGTTGCCCTCTTGCTCGAACTTGAGGACCAGCGAGTTACCTTCCTTGACCGGCTTCAAGCCATTGAGCATTTCGTCGGCGATACGCGTCTGATACTTGCCCATCGCAACTTCGATTTCATCGTCGCTCTTCAGCATTTGATTGGCCTGGAGAACCATGGCCTGCTTGCCGAGATCCAGCGTGAACTGAACCATGTCTTCCAAACGACCGGTGGCCGTTTTATCGACGCCGTTCACCTTGAGCACGGCACCCATCTTCTCGGTGCAGTAACAACTGAGCGTGATCGATTCGGTATAGTTCGGAATCTGCTTGTACATCGCGAAGGGTGGCACCAGCGGTGCTTGAGCCAGCATGCCATTAAGTTGTTCGCGAACCGGTCCAACGTTGATCCCGACGAAACCATCGGCGTCGTTATTGTTGGCCTGCAGCATCTTGGCAGGTTCGGTCAGTTCAGCACCTGGGCCGGTTTCGACGGCGTTCTGCACCGCTCCGGCGGTTCCAAACAGGAAGGAGTGCTCGTCCAACAGATGCCCGGCCAGGTAGTCCATCTCGAAGCTATCCAGCAGAAACACACTGCCGTTGATCGCAGAGTAGAACTCTTTGATTTCCTCTTCTTCCGGCATGCCATCGGCCAGTTCTTCGATATTGGCGAGGAAGGTTTCCTGGCTCAAGGTTTCCGAAGTACGGACGATCGAGAACATGTCCGGGTAAGGATAGTCCGGAGTCGGCGGCGTAATGCAGAATGTGATTGAGGTGATCTTCATCGGATCGAAACCGAGATACTTCTTGCCGAAGGCCTCGACCACTTCGACCGGATAGGCCCGAGCAAAATCGCCTCCCAGAAAGCGGTTCGCTTTCACAAAGCCCACCCCAACCGAATTGGCCGGCACATAGGCCAAGCCCGGCAAGTCGTCGGCGGCTGGTGCTGGTGCGGCAGCCTCTTGGGCCATCAGCATTTGGGGAGGAAATGCCATCGTGGCAGAAAGAAAACCAATCAGAATCGCACTGAAAAGATGTCTCATGAAAAAGGGGCCTCCGCGGACTCCAGACGAGGGAAAAAACAGATGTGCTCCACAACTGCCAAGTTATAGACGGTACCGAGCCCCCCATCGACTATTTTATGGAAAGTTTATGTTCGCCTGGGTTCGATCTTTCCACCTCCCCTGCCTCTTCGGGGCAGGCGGGCCGGGATTGGTAAAGTAGAATTCGCAGCGTACCATGAGGGATTCCATCCCAACCTCGGAAGCGGTTATACGCGTGAACGATTCGTCAGCAATTCCATTTTTGGCCACCACTGCCTTCGGGATCGAAGCGGTCACCGCGCGCGAACTGCAACTGCTCGGCTATCAGACCGAGATCGTGGGCTCAGGCCGCGTCCGCTTTACCGGCGACTATCGCGATGCCATGCGGACCAATCTGCATCTGCGAACCGCCGATCGCATTCTGATTGAAGTCGCCCAGATCCCGGCCGGCGACTTCGATGCACTCTTTGAAGGGGTGAAGGCCCTGCCTTGGGAAACCTGGATCGATGGCATAGGAGCGTTCCCGGTGAAAGGGCGCAGCTACCAGTCGCAGCTCACTAGTGTTCCGGCGGTGCAGCGAGCCACCAAGCGTGCCATCGTTGAACGTCTGCAGTCGGTGCATGGCAACCTCCCGGAAACAGGCGCGAACTACACTATCGAAGTCGCGATTGCCAAAGACATCGCCACGCTGACCATCGATACCTCAGGTGCCGGCCTGGCCCGACGTGGTTACCTTGATCCCGATCGCCATTCGCCGATGAAGTCGACCTTGGCGGCGGCGCTCGTGCAACTGAGTTACTGGGACAAAGACCGCCCTCTGGTCGATCCGTTTTGTGGCAGTGGCATTCTGTTGATCGAAGCGGCGATGATCGCTCGCAAACTCGCGCCGGGTTTACTGCGAGACTTCGCACTGATCGAATGGCCTGCCGTCGATCAGGAACAATGGCTCGACCTGCAGGAAGAGGCCCGGGCAGAGGAACTGGAGTCGCTGCCAGAGTCGATCATCGGCTACGACGAAGATCCTTCCGCCTTGCGGCTGGCCCGTCGCCAGGCGATGTCAGCCGGTGTCCACAAAGACATTCACTTCCAAGAGCAAGCCTTCACGCAGATGACCAGCAAGCGAAAGTATGGCTGCGTCATCACCAGTCCGCCGTACGACGATCACTCCCGGTCGCGCCGCACGATGTGGGATTTCTACCGCAGTTTTCCCGACATTTTCCGCCAGTTGCCGACCTGGTCGCACTTCATCCTGACGGCTTTCCCCGAGTTCGAACGAGCGATGGGGCAAGAGGCGAATCGTCGTCGCAAGATGTACAACGGTCGCGTCGAGTGCCACTACTATCAATTTCATGGGCCACCGCCGCCGAAGGCTGACGCCCCCAACCAGGAAGTCGAAGAAGAAGTCGTCCCCAAGCCACGTCCCGTCATTCAACCAGCGTTTGGTGGGCTGGACGACAAGGCTCGCGAACAAGCGCAGTTGCTCAAAAGTCGTCTATCAAAACGAGCCCGGCATTTTCGTCGCTGGCCGAAGCGAGGCATCTATTGCTATCGGCTCTACGATCGCGACATCCCCGAGATTCCGCTGGTGATCGATCTGTATCACGATTACCTGCACATCACCGATTACGAACGACCGCACGACCGGACACCTGCCCAGTATGCCGACTGGCTCGATCACATGTGCGAGGCGGCTCGCGAGGTGCTTGAGATCCCGGAAGGGCAGATGTACGTGAAGCATCGTGCTCGGCAGATCGGAACGACGCAGCACGAAAAAGTGGCCGACGATTCGCACATCATCACCGTTGAAGAAGGTGGCTTGAAGTTCGAGGTCAACCTGTCGGACTACGTCGATACCGGCTTGTTCCTCGATCACCGTAACCTGCGCAGTCAGTTTCGGGACGAAGCTTCCGGCAAGCGAGTGCTGAACCTGTTCTGTTACACCGGGGCTTTCAGTGTTTATGCTGCCGCGGGTGGAGCGACCTCGACCACTAGCGTCGACCTGAATGCGAACTATCTGGACTGGGCAGGCCGCAATTTCCAGCTCAATCGGCTCTCGATTGCCAAGCATCACTTTGTGAATAGCGACGTGATGCAGTACCTGCGCAAACAAACCGCCGGAGCGAAGTTCGATCTAGCGATCGTCGACGTGCCGACGTTCTCGAACAGCAAAAAGACGGACGATGTCTTTGACGTCCAGCATGACCATGTCGAACTGATCTTACGAACGCTCGACCTGATGAGCCCTGGCGCGGTGCTCTATTTCTCGAACAATTTCCGCCGCTTCAAGCTGGACGAAGAAGCGCTCGTAGGCCTGTCGATTCGAGAGATCTCGAAGCACACCGTGCCTGAGGACTTTCGTAATCAGCGCATCCATCGCTGCTGGCGAATCGTGAAACCGGGCGGAGATAGCTAGGTGAATTTCGGTCATCTTGCCGTTTGACCGCAGTTTCACCCTAAAACGGGGGTGCTCCAGCAATTACAATCTGACTGGTGCCATTTATTAAGATTTGCTAATGTAATCTTTCCCCCCGCTTCCCTCACCGGAAGTTCCACCCCACCTCGATCTCTGCTGGACGCCCCCACCATGCCAACGCGCGGTACCCTATTTCTATTGCTATGGGCATTGCCTTGCCTGATCTTTACGGGCTGTGCTAAATCCAACCAAGCGGAATCGCTCGGAGCGACCGCGGAAGGAACGGTTCTTCTGAATGGCTCTCCAGTTGAAGGAGCCATGGTCACGTTTCGCTCGGCCGATCGCGGTCTGCCGAGTGCCTTTGGACGCACTGATGCCGATGGCAAATTCCATTTGGCCACATCGACCGGTAAGTCAGGTGTCGCCCCTGGCGAATACCGCGTGGTGATTACCAAGTTTGAAACTACGGCCGCCGAGATCCCTTCCGAAGACGATCCCAACTACGCCGGCGGAATGAACTCGCAATCCCAAGCGGTGAGCGTGCTTCCCAAGAAGTATGCCGACGCGACGTCTTCCCCATTCAAGGTCACGATTAGCGAAGGGGACAATACCTTCGATCTCGCCTTGGAAAACTAAGCGGAAGCCCATTTCGCTCGTTCAATATTTCTCACTCAACAGATTTCATCGTGGCGGTTCGATTCCCCTCGGTGCCTACCTTTCTGTTGCGAGTTCCTTCGATCATTGGATTCGATCCTTCCTGAAACCCACTTCCCTACAGGTCTCTCCCTCATGCTCAACCAACGTCTTCCTGCGCGCGGATTCACACTCGTCGAACTGCTTGTGGTGATCGCCATTATTGGCGTGTTGATCGCGTTGCTTCTGCCGGCCGTGCAACAAGCCCGTGAAGCGGCTCGTCGCATGGAGTGCTCGAACAACATGAAACAGCTTGGGCTGGCGCTGCACAATTATCACGACATCCACAAGACCTTCGTGCCACGTCGCCAAGGCACCAACTTACCTTCGGGCTCGGACATGAGCGGCACCGAGAACCAGCACAACTGGGGTCGGGCCAGCGGCTATATCGGTTTGCTGCCTTACCTGGAACAAGGTGCGATGTACGATCGCATCACTGCCGGCGATGGCACCGTGGCTCCTTACGGTCCGTGGGCCTGGCGTGCCTGGAGTGTTTGGGATACGCCTCCCTCGATGCTGAAGTGCCCTTCAGCAACGGCTCGTAACGAACAAGCCAACTCGACCAACTACATGTTCAGCGCCGGCGACCAAATCACCAACAACCGCAGCGGTGAATCGCTTCGCGGCGTGTTCGCTTCGGTGAAGGGAGTTGGCCTGCGTGACATCACCGACGGTTCGAGCAACACCATCGCCATGAGCGAGCGTCTGGTCACCAACTTCAATCTTGGTTCCGGCGGAACTTCGATTCCGGTCAAGCATGGTACCGCGACCGGCTTTTCGGGCCTGGCCACCAACCCGGCGCAGTGCGTTACTGCCGCAAGCGGCCAGTTCTACATCGATCCTTCCAGCATCAAGGGCCGCACCGGCTGGCGTTGGACCGACGGCCAGATCGAAAAGGTCGGCTTCACGACCGTCTTGCCGCCGAACGCCCCTTCGTGCATCGATGGCGCCGATACCAATGGCGACGGTGCCAACACCATCATGCCCCCCACCAGCAACCATCCAGGCGGCGTGATGGGTCTGTTTTGCGATGGCTCGGTGTCGTTTGTTTCGGAAACGATCGATACCGGCGACCTGACCGACCCGACGGTGAACTCGGGCCGCAGCCCTTATGGCGTCTGGGGTGCCATGGGATCGAAGTCGGGCGGCGAAGTCGTCTCCCGCTAATTTGGGCCTGACAGAACCGATATTGGAAACGAAGCAATACCCATCGCATGCCTGTGCGGTGGGTATTTTTATGCCGATCCCTTCGGTTTAGGCCTAATTTGCCTCGTCTGGCAACAATTCCGCGAACCTGGAAAGGGCAATTGGGCCTTTTCTGTAGGGGCCAGGCAGACCAAAATGTTAGGTTTGGTTCAGACCGAGGGAATCCAACAGTGATTTCCCCTTCGCCCCAACACCCGTGTGCCAACCTAAGGGTCGCAATGGATTTGAAGTCGCAAATCGCTTGGATCGATACCCGACACGATGACGTCGATACCCAACTGCAACAGGTCCGTGACAAGCTGAGCCCTAAAGGGGATGTCGTCAGCGAAGCGGGACGTCGTCGGACGATCGAAGTCTTTGGCGAACCGCTGAGTCCTCAGCAGGTCGTCCAGCGGATCTGCGCTGATGTCGAAAGCCGCGGCCTGGCAGCCGTGCTCGAGTACGGACAGAAGCTCGATGGTAAGCAGCTTTATGCCACCACCATTCGGGTTTCGGAAGAAGAACTGCGGCTGGCCCACGAAGCGGCAGATCCTGAGTTCCTGGCTACGATCCGCAGCATTCGCGAAAACATCCTTCGCTTCCAGTCGGCCATTCTGCACAAAGACGTCGAAGTGCCCATTGAACATGGCGGTCGACTACGACATCGCTATGCTCCGCTTAAGCGAGTGGGCATCTGTGTTCCTGGCGGTGCGGCTGCGTATCCTTCGACGGTCTTGATGACCGCGGTGCCAGCGATGGCGGCCGGTGTCGAAGAACTCGCCGTGATCGCTCCTCCGACTCCGTTCGGTTCGTACAATCTTGATCTGCTGGCGACCTGCGTCGAAATCGGCGTGAAGGAAGTTTACCGCGTCGGTGGTGCCCATGGCGTCGCCGCGTTGGCCTATGGCGTCGAAGGCATCCCGAAGGTTCAAAAGATTGTCGGTCCTGGCAATCTGTTTGTCGCCTTGGCCAAGAAGCATGTCTTCGGCGAGGTCGACATCGACTCGATCGCCGGCCCGAGCGAAGTGGTTGTTGTCGCGGACTCGACTGCCAAGCCAGAATATATTGCCGCCGACATGTTGGCTCAGGCCGAACATTCTCCTGGCAGCAGCGTCTTAATTAGCTGGGACGAACAACTGATCGACGCCGCGTTAACCGAACTGGAAAAGCAGGTCGCCGTTTTGGAACGCTGCGACCTGACGGTTCAAAGCCTGATCGACTTTGGTGCCGTGATCCTGACCAAGAACGAAGCCGAAGCTTGCCGCATCGCCACCGACCTGGCGCCAGAGCATTTGCACATCGCCACGCAAGACAGCGAAGCGACCGCCGAAAAGATTCTCACCGCCGGAGCGACCTTCCTGGGTAACTTCACCCCGGTCGCTTTGGGTGACTATGCCGCGGGGCCATCGCACGTGCTTCCGACAGGAGCAACAGCTCACTGGGCCAGCGGCCTATCGGCCAACGACTTCCTTCGCTCGCGCAGCGTAATCCACTTCACCGAAGATGGCCTGAAGGCGATCGCCCCACTGGTTACGACGTTGGCCGATAAAGAAGGCCTAACCGCGCACAAACGCAGTGTGACCATTCGCACCGAAACCGAATAAACATCGCAGGAACACCATGGGCTATTTTCGTCCTGAAATCGAAGCCATCGCCGGTTACAAGCCTGGGGAACAACCGCAAGGCGGCAAGTTCATCAAGCTGAACACCAACGAGAACCCTTACCCTGCGTCGCCGAAAGTTGCCGAAGCGATTCGTGCTCGACTCGACCAGGGACTTGAGAAGTATCCCGACCCAATCGGTACCGCGTTTCGCATTCGTGCGGCGGAAGTGCTGGGGGTCGAGCCTGACTGGATTTTGTGCGGCAACGGAAGCGACGACATCCTGACCATCCTGACACGAGGGTTCGTCGGCGATGGCCAGTGGCTCCGCTTGCCAACGCCAAGTTACATCCTCTACAAGACGCTCGCTGACATTCAGGGAGCCGACAGCGAAGAGATTCAGTTCAACGACGATTGGACGCTGCCGGAATCGTTTGGCACGGCCAGCAATCATTTGAAGCTGGCGTTTCTGCCGAACCCGAACAGTCCGAGCGGAACAGTCGTTCCTAAAGATCAACTGCGAGCGATCGCGGACTCGCTCCCCTGCCCTTTACTGATCGACGAAGCGTACGCCGATTTCGCCGACGACAACTGCATCGACCTGGTTCGTGAAAACGAAAAGATCATGGTCTCGCGAACGCTCAGCAAATCGTACGCGTTGGCCGGTCTGCGGTTTGGTTTTCTGGTGGCCCAGCCCCAGATGATCGAACAACTGATGAAGGTCAAAGACAGCTACAACTGCGATGCCCTCGCGCTCGCTGGTGCGATCGCTGCGATCGACGATCAGAAGTGGGTTGCCGAGAACAAAGCGAAGGTGGTGGCCACGCGTGCCCGGATGACCAGCCGGCTCCGTTCGCTTGGTTTCACGGTGCCTGATTCTCAGGCCAACTTCGTCTGGGCGACGCGACCAGGCGTCAAACTCAAACCGATTTATGAATTCCTCAAGGCGAACCATGTGCTGATCAGATACATGCAGTACCCCGGTATCACCGAAGGAATTCGCATCTCGGTCGGTACCGACGGCCAATCCGACGTATGCTTGGACTTGATCGAGCAATATCTCCAGCAGAATCCGTAACCTCCGCATAATTGCCTCCCATGACCCGCATTGCCAAAATCGAACGCGACACGACCGAAACCCAGATCAAGCTCGAGATGAATCTCGACGGCTCCGGCAACTTCTCGGGCTCGACCGGCGTTGGCTTCTTCGACCACATGCTGCAGTTGTTCACGCGGCACGGTTGTTTCGACTTGAAGGTCGAAGTGAACGGTGACCTGCACGTCGACCAGCATCACACGGTAGAAGACACCGGCATTTGCATCGGTCAGGCCATTCGCCATTCGATTGGCGATAAGAAGGGAATTCGGCGTTACGGTCACTTCACGCTGCCGATGGAAGAAACGCTGTGCAGCACGGTGTGGGACCTGAGCGGGCGATATTACCTGGTGTTCAACGCACAGTTCACAACCGCCAAGATTGGTGACTTCGATACCGAACTGGTGGAAGACTTTTGGCAAGCCTTGGCCGCCAATGCGTTGTGTAACTTCCACGTCAACATCCACTACGGCCGCAATAATCACCACATCTCCGAAGCGATCTTCAAGTGTGCGGCGCGCAGCTTGCGGATGGCAGTCGAACACGATCCACGTTCCCCTGGCGTGCCCAGCACCAAGGGAACGTTGAATTCGTAAGCCGACCAGGAAGGGTCACTCGGGGCGTTATTTGCCCCGAGCTTCTTTCATCATCTCCGATTCCCAGGCCGGCAGCGACTTCACTTCGTCCAAAGCCGTCTGGTTGACCTGCACGCCCCACTCGACAAAGTAAGGTCCCAGGTTGCGATTCGTTGCCCGCGACATCCTCACCAGGAAATCGCTGGCCCGATCAACGTCGGACTTCGGATGCTGATCCAACGGCAGTTCGCGGTACTCGCGGAAGACCTGCTTGTAAGGTTCCCAGCCGAGTTCGTGCGACAGAATCAGATAGAACGCCAGACGCTCGAACAACGCGCCGTTGACGGTCATCCAGTTGCGTTCTTCCAAAGGTCGTTCGAGATACTTGGCCGCGTTGGCAACCACCGATTCACGCGTCGAGCGTTCGTGCGGGTGCCCCAACACTTGCTCGAGGGCGTACGATGCAAACACGTTCACGGTCACCTCGCCGGTCCCCTGATACGTGAACACACGATGCTGATGCAAATGGCCCAGTTCATGGGCATGTCCCCAGCCCGGCTCGCCTCGAATGATCTCATTTGACCAGGAAATCGGTGCATTGATCGGGTAGCTGGCGAAGGCCGCTCCCCAGTTCACATGGGCATCGATCAAAAAGCGATGCGGAAACGGCTTCGTTTTTGGACGTCCCGACAACTCGCTCATCGCATCGATCAATTGATTCCACTTTTCCATCGCCAGGTCCGGCGTATCGAACCGACGGATCAAATGCGACGGCATCATGAAGATCACCTTGTCGCTACCGATCTCGGCATACGGAGCTGGATAGCTACGAATTTCGGTTCGCCATTGATGAATGTCGGTCTCGCCATGCACATAACGTGGCGCCTTCAGCACATTCGTGAAACGTACCGAGACCGGCTTCTTGGGCGGCGGATCGTAGTGATCGACCAGATCATAGATATCGCTGTCCTTCGACAGGAAGGTCTTCGCCTTGGGCGTTGGCAATTCGATGTAGACCAGCCCGCCAAACGAACACGCGGCGGCGGTCGTTCGTTTTTTCATATCGAAGACGCGATCGATTCGGGGGAAGCGATTCAGCTTCGAGTGACGCGGCGTATCGATGTAGGTACTGTTCGCCCCGATTCGCAGTTTCCAACCGGCATCGACATACTCTTCAGGAATCGTGACGTGGATCACTTCCCCCGGTGGTGCATACAGCCCCGTGCTTTGCCAGCGATAAGAGTTCCCATCGATCTCGACGACCTGCATCTCTGGCTTGGCATGCTTCGGAATCATGCCGGGGAACTTGTCGGACGAAGGATGCTTTTGAAGCTGATCCGGCGGCAAGACTTTGCCGGCCAGTTCTGCTTCGACAATCATTCGCAGGGCAATCAGGGTATGCTCGCGAACGCGGAACTGGTTTTCCTTTTCAGGACCAATTTCTACCGCAGGCACTTCCTTGAGCTTGCCCATCAACTCCTTCATCAAGCCATCAGAAGTGAAGCCAGATCGGGCCTCTTTCTCGACCGCTTTGCGCAGTGACGAGTACTCTTCCTCCGTCAGCTTCTCGCCTTGAATCGCCTTTTGCAGTTCTGCATCGGTAGCCGCATCGACCGATGCCGCCCCCATGCCTAGCCACAGACATGCGATCAACGCACGCCCCAAAAGTTGTCTCAGTTCCATCAGACTTTGGTTCCTGTCGAATAACACTTTGCCTCAAGCTATCCCGGGATATCATCGACTCCACAAAAAAAATCGGCAGGCAATGATGATTGCAGTATGAACCAATGACCGTGGGCTGACAAGCAAAACGCGCGAATCCCGTGGCGATGTGGCTCGTAGGGGCTCACCTTGTTGCTAGTTCGCCGCAAAACTACCACCTGCGAGGTTTCCAAAGGCGATTCCACCAATTCGTTGCCACGGAACCCCCTCCCCGATTAGTCTACATAACGCCACTCTTCCTGTCTCACGATCTCGTCGAAAGGATTATGTCATGCGAGCATTGGCAACGGCCTGCCTGGTGCTGCTTCTGGGTGCGAACCTGGCGTTTGCTCAAGCGCCTCCCCGTGCTGACTTCGAGCGGATCGTGACTATCGATTCCCCAGCCGCGACCGCTGATTTCGAGAAGATCGAACAGCTGGCGAGCGAACTGCTCACTGCCCAAGTCGAACTCGATTTCGCGAAGACACCCTTGTTGCAAGCTGTGGAAGAAATCGCACGGCAAACCAAGATTCCGATCGAGATCCATCAGCAAAGCCTAGAGGACCACGGGATCTCTCTCGATACGCCAGTTACGCTGAAGCAGCCCAAGCTTTCGGCGGCATCCGCATTGAGACTGCTACTGCGACCAGAGCATCTTTCGTACACGATCACGCCTGAACACGTCAAAGTATTCGGCATCGAGGTCGAAGGGCATCATCGGTTGATTCCGAAGTTCTATAACCTCTCGTCGTTGGTACCCGATCCGAAGCGTGACTTCAATTCGCTGCGGCATGTGATTGTCGACACGATCCAGCCAGAACGATGGAGCGATCTGGGTGGCCCCCAAACGATTGAGCAATATCCAGGCGGAATGTTCGTATATGCCCCCGTTGCCGAGCAGCAGTCGGTCGAAGCCCTGCTGGGCGTCCTTCGCCAGGCAAAATCGCTGAGAGACGATGCTTACGCGACGGCTTCTTTGCCTGTCTCCCCTTCTTCGCAGCAGCAAACGGAATTGGAAAAGCGACTGGAAAACACTCGCATCTCGATCGATGCCCAACGATTGCCGCTGGCAGAAGTGGTCCAGCAGATCTCGGTCGAGAGCCAGATCCCAATCGAGATCGATACGCTTGAACTGCAGAACATGGGGCTGACTCGGAACGTTGCCGTCAACTTACAACTGAAGAACTTCAGCGTGCGTCATATCTTGAACATGCTGACGCGACAACATCGCCTGGATTGGATTTGCGATCGAGACATCGTGATCATTTCCAGTCCGGAAGATGTTGAGGCGAACCTGCAAACCCGCGTCTATCCGATTCGCGACTTGATCTGGCATGGCCTCGCCCCGCGCGATGTCGAACTGCTGACAATGATTACCGATGCAGCCAACAAGAAGGACGACAATCCTTGGGCCATTCTTGCTTGCCCCAGCATGCCTTCCATTCCAAGCACCGACAATGTTGGCGACACGATTCAAGAGTTTGTCGCTCCCGAATCATGGGATGAACTGGGAGGCCCTGGCAGCCTGAGGTTGTACGCCAAAGCCGATTGCCTGGTCGTGAGCCAGACGGCGGAAGTCCATGCGGAAGTCGCGTCGTTTCTGCAGTACCTTCGCCGGCAACAGAAACCAGAAGACCGCGAAGAACTGCGAGCCCGTCTACAAGCCGAACTCGACGAGATGATCACGGTGGTCTTCGATCTCACCAACGACGACGACCCAAAGCCTCAGCGATCAACGGCGGAAATAGATTTACTTTCGCGGCGTGCGACGTTCCGGATCGATCCGGAAAGTTGGAAGCGAAACGGGGCATATGTCGACGTGACCTCGCGCGGGCTCGTTGTTTTCAACAAACGCTCGGTCGTTCAAGAGCTTTATCGCTACCTGGTCACGCAGCGAGCCTTGCCAAAGATCACAACGGCAGAAGAAACCGAAGCTTCTGCTCCGGCCGAACCAGAGATCTCCGGTGAACCAATGCCGGGCGGAATTTATTAGTCGCTTCCCCATCAACTCGTCCTCAAAGTCAACTCTCGCCATCAAGGATTTTGAACGTGCGAATCTTCTTGTCTCTTTGCTTATTGTTGATCACCGGCGTATCGGTTGCGGAAGAGATTTCGCTCGACGAAGTGACACCGATCACGGTCCAACTTCCTGACAATTCCGATTCCGAACTCGCGGCGATTGACGCTCTGCGTGACCAACTGCAAACGCAGAAACTGGGCGTGCACTTCGACGAACTTCCCTTGGTCGATGCGGTGCGATTCATCGAAAGCAAGACCGAGATTCCGATTCGTATCGACTTCAAAGCGTTGCAGGATGTCAACTTCTCCCCCGATATGCCGATCACGCTGGATGCGGAAGAACTGTCGGCCACAACGATCCTCTCGTTGATCGCCCACGAACACGCTCTGGCCTATTACTTCCAGTCCGATGCCGTGGTGATTTCGACTCCACAGCATTCGGAGGAACGTTACTTGACGCGTTGCTACGACCTCTCGCGATTTCCTTCCGAGTTGTACTACAACGATCTCTACGACGTGATCACCACAACCTTGGAACCGGAAAGTTGGGATGTACTCGGTGGCACCGGGACGGTCCAGGTCTTCCAAAACAGCATGCTGGTTTCCGCCTCGCCGCGGGTACATGCCAAGCTGCAAACGCTGTTGGATCAACTCACGAAGGCGATCGATCTTCCTTCGGAAAACTACCCGGTCCAGCCCCTTCATATTTGGCCAACGGCTAAACTGATGGCGATCGCGGAAGCAAAGCTCGACAGCACAACCATTACCGCCGATTTCAACAACGCGACGCGGGAAGAAGTGTTTGGGTTTCTACGAAAGACAAACCAACTACCGATCATGCTCGATCACAGCGAGCTCTCCTACAGCGACTTCGAACTGCCGAAGACGATCGACTTAAAGCTCGAAAAAGTCCCGGCTCGCAAAGCACTCGATGCCATCTGTCAGCAGTTCGGCGTTGGCTGGGAGATCTTCAACGAAACGATTCTGATCACGTCCGAGTTGAACGTTACCAGCAATTTGGAAATCCGCATCTATCCGGTGAGAGACTTGCTCTGGCACGGGCTCGATGTCCGAGATGCTCGCCTTCGACACGAAATCGAACAGTTCTATCAACAATCGGCGATGCCCAGCGCGGCTTTGACGGCGCCACTCCTTCCTGACACCGATAACCTGATCGCCTCGCTGGTTTTTCCCAACCAAGCCGAGAGTTGGGAGATGTTGGGGGGACCATGCACGATCATCGAGTACCTGCCCGGCGATTGCCTGGTGGTAATGCAATCGACGAAAGTCCATCGGCAAATCGAGGCGCAGCTCAACCAGATCCGTAAGCAGCAAAAGCCGATCGATCTCGACCAGTGGAAGCAGCAGATTCACGCTTATCGCCAGGAAGTGGTTGCCGTTTCCTTTGTGGCGTTACCGCCGGTCGATGATAATCCACCACTGACCAAGGGCGACCTGCAAGATATCGCCGCACTGATCAAGGCCACCCAAGATAAGGCGACCTGGGGCGTTCCCGGCCATGCCATCTTCGCAACATCCAACGGTCTGATCGTTCGCAATCAACGCAGCGTCGTTTCACGCGTGGAAGAATACCTGAAGTCGCTTGCGATTTATTCGGCAGCCGACGTCCACGTCGCCCCCAAGACCTTGCCTGGGGTTGGGGCTGCCGATGAAGCGGTTCCAGCGTTCGAGTAGTGCAGTTCGCGACTCGCAGTCGTCCGCACGACCAAGATGTCTCTCAGAACATCTTGGTCAGCAGGATGGCGAACTCGCTGTCGAACAGCTTGTCGGGGCCATCTTTCAGCGGAGCAACCGCGGCGGCTGTCAGAATGTAGTCTTGGCCCAACTGAAACCGCAGACCAGCCGTCGCGTTCAAGACATCGAGACGGTTGTAAGGGTTGGTCACGATGTCCCCACTCGAAGGCCCTGCCGCCGCCAGGTCGGTATCGTTGAGCGTGGTCGAGTAGTGAAGCTCGCCGATCACGGCAGCCCGTTGAATCCAATGTCCGCAATGCTGCGACTGATAGAACCAATGCCCCAAGGTGTAATCGAGGTACAAGAAGTTCTGCTGCTGGTATCGCGAGATCGCAAATCGATTGCCCCCATCCCCGCGGCTAAATGTATCGCCATTCAAATCGAAGTCGAGCTGGGCGATCGCGGTCGACCAGGTACGGTCGGTGTGACGACGATAGTAAGCCACAAACGGCAACAGATGGACCGACTGGTTCTGGACGTAGCAGATGGTGCTGCCGAGCGAACTGTTGGTCAGGCGAGCGTCTGGACCGGTTGGCAAGCTGACGGTCAGGCCAGCCGACAACGCCGAGTCGTTTCCTTGCTGTAGCAAGATGCTCTTGAACACAAGGCTCATGTTGCCGAACTCGACGTCGGTCTGGCTACCGCTTCCGTTCACGTCTTGCACGTTATCGAGACCGCCCACCAATGGCATGCGAACTTCAATCGAGGACGAGCCCTCGAGAAACGTCTTTTCCAGACCGAGCGTGACGCGGTTCACGTCTTGCCCTGCCAGGTCGATGTTGCGGACCGGCTGGCTGAAGTGGTTATAGTTCACGAACCAACGATTCACCGGAATCGGGCTGACGTTTTCAGCGATCTTGAAACGACGATCACCACCAGCGATCGGCACATTGAAGCCGTTGTTGATGTTGGTGTTACCGTAGCTTGGACCGGCGATCAGCGCGGTCGAACCAAAGAAGTCACCGATCGTGGCATCGCGGAAGCCAATGTTCTCGTTCGCCGAAGCGAACTGGGCCGAAGTGGCGAAGGTAGTCGACGGCAGCGGCATCGCCGGCAGATCGTCGGCTGGCTGCATCAAGTCGTCGGTCATGGGGACTTCGCCCATCGGCGAAGTGGAAGGCGTTGGCTGGCCTGGCATGGCCTGACCGGTTCCTGGCTGGCAAGGAACCGGAGGGCAAGGATTGACGCACTGGCATTTCTTGGGAGCACAGTTGCAGTCGGCCCAGACCGAAGTCGCCGAGACCACGTGTGCTACCAGAGTCGCGAGTGCCACCATCCATAAGCGGCCTTGCATGGGCGTTCCCTCTTTCAATCCACAGTTTCCAACACCAGATCGGCCAAATCGCAAGATGCAGCCGTTGTTGTTCACTACTCGGCATCCCCTGGAAGGACTCTCCATGCTTGCACAGGTCGAATTCTAGGAGAAATCGGAAAAACTGCGACGCCCGACATCATCGCCCCGCAAAGTCTCCCCAAAGCCCTTAATTTAAAATGAGCTTTGAACGAGAGCCTGGGTTCACCCATCCTGGCCGACTGATGTTTGCCTGAAAGTGGCAGCCGCGGCATCGTAGATTCTTGGAAATTTGTCCGCGCAGTACTGGGGGAACAGACACCCACCCACATTGACCACTCATTCAAACCCGACCGTAGACCAAAGCGCAGGCAAAACGGGTCTACCCCGACGCAGGGAACAACGGGTTTTGATTTCAGGACTGGCAATGGAAAAGTCGGTACCTCAATTCGCGCGTTGCTGGCAGCTAGTGTTCGTCTGCGCGAAAACGAGATTGCAATCACGTTTCTGCGATAAACGATCGACCGGTCCCACCCTCATGCAGGGAAACTTTTTTTCTTCTGAATCAGCAGAAATCGCTTCATCTCTTCCCCACAATTTCCTTCGCTTTTTCTTCATACGCGACCACTAGCTTCCTTGCTTCGCGAGCCCGTTCCCGCCGGTGTGGCCAGAGAGAACGTGATGGTTCGCGCATCGAGTTTTTCGGCGACGCCCATTCGTTGACTGGCCTTCCCCTCGGCAGCAACGGCACTCCGACCCGTCGCCAAACACGAACCCATAGGACCTTTCGTTTTATGAACCGCATCTTCCCGCCCCATGCTTCGCGTCGTTCTGCGTTCACGCTCGTGGAACTGCTGGTGGTCATCGCAATCATCGGTATCTTGATCGCCCTGCTCTTGCCGGCCGTGCAGCAAGCACGTGAATCGGCCCGTCGTACCCAGTGCACCAATCACCTGAAGCAGATTGGTCTCGCCTTCCACAACTTCCAAGATACGTACGGTCACCTGCCATACGGTGGTAGCGATACGACCGCCGCCGTTCCGATGGGTTCGTCGAGCCCAAGCGACTGCTGCAATGCCGACCAGCTCGACTACTTCAACTGGACCTACCAGATCCTGCCCTTCCTGGAACAGACAGCCCTTTATGATCTGGGCGATCCGAACAACGCCACCGGTACTGAAGGCTCGATCGCTCGCAATGGTGTCGCTGGCTACTTCTGTCCATCACGGCGCGTTGCCACGCCTTACGGCGGTAGCAATGTCTATCGTGCCGACTACGCTGGTAACGCCGGCGAACGTCACAGCAGCGGTATGCGTGCGGGTACCAGCACCGGTAAGCATGGCGTCGTCCGCAACAACAAGACCAAGTTCCCCGCGATGATCGAACACATCCGCGATGGTTCGTCGAACACCATCATGGTGGGCGAAAAGGCTCTCCACGATTCGGCCTATGGCGTCGAAGGTGGCGACAACGAAATGTGGAACAACGCCGGTTGGGACGAAGACGTCATCCGCTTCGGTTCGTATTACGACTCGGGCAGCGGCGACTCGACTCCCCTGGTCCCAATCCCAGACTGGGCCGCTCCTAAGTTCGACGACAGTGGTGCCTTTGAATCGTTCGACGCCAAGTACAGCTTGAATGGCGTGTTCAAGGGCTGGCACCCTTATTTCGGTTCGTCGCACAACGGCGGCACCAACTTCTGTCTCGGCGATGGTTCGGTTCGCTTCATTCCTTACACCGTCGATGGCCTGGTCTTCACCTACGCTGCCCTGGCCGACGATCGCAAGACGTTCGATTGGCCGTAACTTGCCGTTGGTTTGAAGCCTGAATTCAACTTGCCACTTCGTCCCCTACCCTGGCGAAGTGGCAATGCTCCCTCTCACCCCTCGAAAGAGAACCCTCCGATGAAGTACGTATCGATCGCGATGTTGTTTCTGGCTCTCGGTCTGACCACCGGCTGTGGTGGCGGAACGACGAACAAAGGCGAAATCCAGCAGATGACCGCTGACGAAGAAGAAAACCTCAAGGCTGAAATCCAAGCGGTTGAAGATGCGGAACGAGCCAACCAGTAAGCGAGGTTGTCGATTCCGAAATGAAGCCCAGGTACCCTGCCTCGTTGGTGCCTGGGCTTTTTCGTGCGCTACGACTCTTTCTTCTGCGGGCGTTCGCTCGGAAACTCGCACAGCGGAATGCTGGTGGTCGGTTCAGCAATCACTTCCGCCAAGGTCGTGCTGCGAAATGCCTCTTCCACGCTGGCCATCGCGTTGTCGAGCCGGCGATGCAGCGGGCAAAGATTCTTGCCATGCGCCGAGAGCCCGAGCGGACAGGTCGAGATCCGCTCGATCGGATCGACCGCGTTGACCACTTCCAGAATGGTCAGCTCGTCGGGCGACTTCACCAGCGAGATCCCGCCGCCGACGCCCCGTTGCGACTTCACGACCCCGGTTCGAGCCAGCCCCTGGAGAACCTTGGAAAGATAGGCAATCGGAACCTTGGTGCTGTTCGCGATTTCTTCGGTGGTCGAGCTAGCCGGAGCGGTATAGGCCAAATGGCACACCGCTCGCAGAGCATATTCAACAGTCTGCGAAAACATGCTTTTCCCACAAGTGTGGCTAAATTGGACATTGACATCCAATTATTCGTGTCGTAGATTGCAAAAAACAAAACAGGACTCCTTTGTCCGTTTTGTCTCCCGCCCCATCCAGTTTAGCGTAAGTTCCTCTCTTACTCGATTGGGAAAGCCATGAAACATATCGACGAAGCACGTTTGGAATCGGACCTGGGCTACCGTTTCGGTTATCTGCTCGAGTTCGTAGGTTTTGGCGGAGAGGATATCGAGGCAGTCCATGGTGCCGCGGAAGCGTTGGCACCGCTGGTCCCAGGGCTGGTCGATGCGGTCTACGACAAGCTTCACGGTTACGATGCCACCTGGCGTCATTTCGTGCCGCGTCAGCACGGCTACGAAGGAGACGTTCCGACTTCGGTCGAGGCGTTGTCGCTCGATCACGAACAGATCCAGTTCCGCAAACAGCACCTGGCACGTTACCTGGTTACCCTGGTCACCAAGCCGTACGACGAGAAAATGTTGAGCTACCTCGACATGGTCGGCAAGATGCACACGCCAGCCGCCGGTAGCCGCGACCTCGATGTCCCGCTGGTTCAGATGAATGCCTTGATGGGCTTTGTTGCCGACGCTTTGATTGTCACCATTACCGGGCTGGGGTTGGATCGCGAAACGGAAGTAAAGACGCTTCGCGCATTCAATAAACTGTTGTGGCTTCAGAACGATTTGATCAACAAGCACTACGTGCCTGCCAGTTCAACCGTGGCTTAAGGATACCGCTACCACGTAAGCAAGAGACCTCAGGCAGGTGTCCTTGGCCCCACACAGAAGCGAAGGTTACTGTCATGGACGGCAGTAACCGGCTTCAACTTTTGCGGCCTGCCTCTTACGCAGGCTGCTTCTCTGTTTCTTGATAGAAGTGGACGTCGCGTTGTGGGAACGGAATGTGGAACCCCCGTTCGTCCATGCCGACTTTGATCTCTTCGACAATATCGCAGCGTGTCGCCCACCAATCAGGCGTCTTCACCCAACCACGCACTTTGAAGATGATCGCGCTGTCGCCTAGTTCAAACACGCGAACTTCGACCGCAGGATCTTTCTGAATGCGATCGTCGGCCTCGAGTGTCTCGATCAAGAACTGCTTCACCGCTCGGATATCGTCGTTGTAGCCGCAGCCGATTTCCAGGTCGACCATGCGGGTCGCATGTCCGGTGAAGTTGGTGATGACCGCTTTGGTGATCTCGCCATTAGGGACGATCACCCTTTTGTTGTCGATCGTCCGCATCACCGTGTGGAAGATATGGACTTCCTGCACGATCCCAGTCGCGCCGGCCGCTTCGACAAAGTCTCCGACGCCGAACGGACGAAACATGATCAGCATGATGCCCGAGGCAAAGTTCGACAGCGAATTTTGCAAGGCCAGGCCAACCGCCAACCCGGCCGCCCCGACCACGGCTGCCAGCGAGGTGGTATTGATCCCCAGCTGATTCAGCGCGGCGATGATCACCAGACCAACAACCAAGGCGTAGGCAATGTTGGAAAGGAAACCAGATAGCGTGTTATCGAGATGACTTCGCTGGAGCGCCCGATTGAACAGATTCCGAAAGATGCGTGCTGCGATCCATCCCAAAAACAAGACCACGATCGCAGCGATCACATTGGTCACCCAAATCGGACCTTGCTCGATGAGAAAATCGGACGCGGTTTTGTAAAACTCGGACAGTCGCGTGATGGCATCTTGGGGTGCTTCTTCTTTCCCGGCTTGAGCGAACAGCAGCATGGGACGATCTCCTGAGGTTGGTCTATGAAATCAAAGCTTCGACTGGAAGGATGATTATTTGCCATCGCTTATCGAAGGCCAAGTCGAATCAAGAAACGAAATCGGGCCGCGAGTCCAATTCGACACGCGGCCCGATCGTTAAGGTTCAGCAAGTCAAGCGAGCTTACTTGTTGTTCTTGGTCGTTCCATCCCAGTCGTCGGTGCGGAATGGCGTGGCAGGCAAGGCCTGAGCGTTTTGCAGGTTCGCCACAGGGTTATCCCCCCAAGCATAGCGGACAGCCACTGGCTCTTTCACTTCAGGGCTCGAAACTCGAACCTTGTTGCTGCCGATCAGTTCAGCTTTGGCATTCACGAACTTCTTATCGGCACCCGCGATGGTGAAACCCTGCAAAGCGCGGGTATCGAACGAATCGAGCTGGCTACCGTAGGTATCCATTTCAATCACGATCGCATTACCTTCGACGCTCATCGACTTGTAGCGAGGGCTTTGGCTGACGATCTTGTAGCCATACTCGTTGGCCAGCGCGAGGCGAGCCAGACGTTTGGCGACGTCTTGCTTGTTACGTGGGTGAATGTCTTCCGCTTCGCCCAGATCAATGATGACGGCCTGACCGGTGTTCGGCAGACGATCGAGGGTCATCGTTTGAGCTTCACGAAGTTCGGCCCAAGCACTGTCGCCTGGTTCGGAACGCTCTTGCAGGAAGTCAGCCAACTGAACCCAATAGAATGGGAAGTCCCCCTGACCCCAGCGGTCCCGCCAGTTCTGGATCATCAGTGGGAACAAGTCGCGGTATTGATAAGCACGACCGGCGTTCGATTCGCCCTGGTACCAGATCACACCACGGATACCGTAGCCAATGATTGGGTTCAGCACGCCTTGGTATAAGTTCGCGGGACGGTGCTGGTTGGTGAGCGGATTGCGTGGAGGGCTTGGCTTTCCGCCTGGTTCTGGCTTGCCATCCGCTTTGGCCTGCTTGGCCTTTTCTTCCCAAGCCTTCAGATTTTCTTTGTACTGGGCAACTGCTTGTTCGTGGTTGTAGGTTGCTTCGGTCTGTTCCCAGCGAGCCATCAGTTCGTTGAACTTGCCACTGTTCTTCAGCACGTCACGTTCCACCCAAGCTTCGGCAGACGAACCACCCCAGGCGTTGTCGATCAAACCAACCGGCACGTCCAAGGTTTGATAGATCTGACGACCAAAGAAATAGCCAACGCCAGAGAAGCTGCCAACCGTATCAGGCGTGCAGAGTTCCCATTTGCCGTTGAACGATTCTTGAGCTTCCTGGGTACCGACCTGAGGCACGCTGATCAGACGAATCTTTGGGAAGTTCGCCGTCAGACGTTCGAGGTCAGCATCGTTCGATGCGTTCACGTCCCACTGCATATTCGACTGGCCGCTGCAAACCCAGACTTCGCCAACCAGAACATCGGTGATGACCTTTTCGGCATCGCCGCTACGGACAACGACCTGGTGAGGACCGCCGGCTGGCAGAGGCTTCAGTTCCGCTTTCCATTTGCCGTTGTCGTTGGCAGTGACCGTGACTTTCTGGTCACCAAGTGTCACGTTTACCTCGGCACCTTTATCGGAACTTCCCCAGATAAAGATTGGCATGTCGCGCTGTAGCACCATGTGATCGGTGAAGAGCGCCGGCATGGTGAGTTCGGCTTGCAACGAACCAACCAACAGAAAAGTTAAGAGAGCGGCGAACGTACCGCTTTGCATCCAACGGGAGTTCATGAGGGTGTCTCCGGGAAGGTGGTGTAAGGAATAGAAACTCCGGCAAGACCGCTCACTATAGCACAGCACCAAGTGAGAAACAGCTAGTTGCTACACCCCTTCCCTGCTCCTAATCTTCCAATAATCCCCACAAAACCGGCACCCACCTGAAATCAGGTCAGCGGATGAACGATAAAACGCAAGATCAAGACTATTACTTGATGTGGAAGACGCGGGGACCGATCCGTCGGTTGATCTCGCCCCTGGAAGGCTTGATCTCAGATGCCGCGTGGGGAGGCGTCCTGCTGATGATCAGTACGATCGTCGCTCTCTACCTCGCCAATAGCCATTGGGCCGAAGCGTATCACGAGATTCTTTCGGCGCCGGTCGATGTTGGACTGGGCAACTCGCATCTCGTGCTCGACGTGCATCACTTTATCAACGACGCCTTGATGGCGGTCTTCTTCTTTGTTGTCGGCCTGGAAATCAAACGCGAGATATTAGTCGGCGAACTTTCGTCCGTTCGTGAAGCGGTCTTGCCTGCCGTCGCCGCACTTGGTGGCATGCTGTTTCCAGCGGCGATCTTCCTGCTGATCAATTTGCACTCAACCGCTGGCCAGGAAGGCTGGGGGATTCCGATGGCGACTGACATCGCGTTTAGCCTAGGTATCCTTTCACTACTGGGATCGCGCGTGCCGCTCTCGGCAAAGGTTTTTCTAACAGCGTTCGCGATTGTCGACGACATTGGCGCGTCGATGGTGATTGCCTTCTTCTATACCGAAGACATCATTTGGCCGATGGTTGGTTTGGCTTCCCTCTTCTTTATCTGCCTGGTGCTGTGCAATGCGTTCGGTGTTCGTCGATCGGCACCCTATATCTTTCTGTCGCTCGCACTTTGGTTTTGTTTTTTGAAGTCCGGCATTCATCCGACCATCGCAGGAATCTTGGCAGCGCTAACGATTCCTGCACGACCGAGACTTCAGTCGGATGAATTTTTGATTTCGACACGCATGTTGCTCGATCGCATCGAAGCACGTCACGAAGAAGAAACGAGCGTGCTTAAAGACAAACAAAGTCACGCGATGATTTCGGATGTCGAAACGGCGAGTCGCTTGACGCAGACCCCACTGAAGCGGTTCGAGAACGCACTTCACTTGTGGATTACCTTCTTCATCATGCCTGTCTTCGCATTGGCCAACGCCGGGATCGAACTGAATGGCAACCTAGGGGAGAAGCTAAGTCACCCGGTCACCATTGGCGTGATCGTCGGCCTGTTGGTCGGCAAACAGATCGGCATCACTCTGTTGGCCTGGGGAGCGGTCAAGATGGGCCTGGCTCGACTGCCGCGCGGCGTTTCGTGGGGGATGCTGTATGGCCTGTCGTGGCTGGGAGGCATCGGCTTCACGATGTCGCTGTTCATTACCAACCTTGCCTATGGAAGGATGTCGGAACATCGCGACGATGCGAAGCTGGGTATTCTGATCGCGTCGGCCATCGCCGGCATCGGCGGGTGTGCGATCGTTTGGTGGTGTCTTCCCTCAGAAAAAACAGAAGAAAACGAGCAACATGACTCGACAAATCTCGGGCAAGCCCCGCCGGAGCTTGACTAGCCGCGGGGATGGACATTGCACAGAAACTCAACTATTCTGAATTTCGTTTTCACGATACCCCCTCCGCAATTCACCGGAACACCTCAAGGATAACATCCCCATGAATCGCTCTTGGATCGCTCCTGCCTGCCTCACCGCCGTCCTGCTGTCGGCCAGCTTCGTTTGTGCTGAAGATGAAAAGTTCACCCCACTGTTCGATGGCGAAACGCTGGAGGGCTGGGTGCAGAAGGGTGGCACGGCAAAGTACACCGTGGAAGATGGCATGATCATCGGTACTTCGGTACCGAAGACCGGCAACAGTTTCCTGTGCACCGAGAAGCCTTACGACAACTTCATTCTGGAAGTTGAATACATGGTCGATCCGTTGCTCAACTCAGGCATCCAGATTCGCAGCAACGTTTACGACGAACCAAAGACCTACAAGACCAGCGATGGTAAAGAAGTGAAGGTCGGTGCCGGTCGCGTGCATGGCTATCAGGTCGAAATCGATCCTTCGGATCGTGCCTGGAGCGGTGGCATCTACGACGAAGGTCGTCGTGGTTGGTTGTTCAACCTGAAGGACAAGCCAGAAGCCCAGAAGGCCTTCAAGCAGAACGAATGGAACAAGTACCGCATCGAATGCCGCGGCGACTCGATCAAGACCTGGATCAACGGCGTTCCTGCAGCCGACCTGAAAGATGACATGACCTCGAGCGGCTTCATCGCCCTGCAGGTTCACGGCATCGGTGGCGACGAAAAGAAAGTCGGCAAGCAGATCAAATGGCGTAACGTGAAGATCATCGAACTGGAAGACTAAGCCTTACGTTTTCCAACGTAACTTGATTCACGAAGAGAGGCCGCAACCTGTTTGCGGCCTCTCTTTTTTTGCGTCCCTGGATTCATGCGGCCACAAAATAAACGTTAAGATGCCAACTGAATTGCCCTGTTTGCTTTTGTTTTTCGCCTAGTCCTTAAGAGCCTGTTGTCTTGGTTTTGTTCGTTGGCAAACGAACGAAGCAAGGCGACACGTTCCAAGGAGCATGGCATCGACCCTATTCCTTACGAAATCACCACGCATGTTTCTTACTGAACCGCGTCAGACACCTTACGACCTCCACTTCCATCTGCTCAACATCCCAGTTCGTATCCATCCCATGTTCTGGTTGGTGTCGGCCTTGATGGGATTCGCGGCAGATCGAACTCCGCAGATGGTATTGCTGTGGATCGTGGCAGTGTTCATTTCGATCCTGGTGCACGAGATGGGACATGCGATTGTGATTCGCTACTTCGGTTGGGAGCCGAGCGTTGTTTTGTATTCGTTCGGCGGATTGGCCATCCATAACCCATACGTTCAATCGCAATACGGCCCTGGCCGTGCAAGGCGGAGCAAATGGACCCAAATCATCATCAGCGCTGCCGGCCCTGCCGCCGGCTTCCTGTTGGCCGGCTTGATGTTAGCGTTCCTGGCAGGCACGCGAGTTGCTTCCGTAGAACTGGAATGGTTCGAAGGCACCAACATCCCTCGCTGGTATAAGTTAGGCCCCAGCATGGGTCTGATGTCGAAGCCAAACGTGTTTTTTTTCATCCTCGACATGTTGTTCATCAACATTTGGTGGGGGCTGATCAATTTGCTGCCAATCTGGCCGCTCGACGGTGGCAAGATCTCGCGCGAACTGTTTCAGATGGTCGACGGCGGCCAGGCCATTCGTAACTCGTTGATGCTGTCGCTGATTTGTGCAATCGCCGTCGCGATCTGGGCATTTCAAGCAGAACAGCGCTTCATGCCGATCTTTTTCGGCTTCATGGCGATTCAAAACTATCAGGAACTAAGTGGTTCCAATCGATACGGAGGGAACAACCCTTGGTGACCAGTCCACAAAACGAAACGGTGCGTCAACGCTTGATCGTGCTTGGCGCCAGTAACGTAGCCAAGAGCCTGGAAGTTCTTCTGCACGTTGCCCCGGAGATGATTCCTCAACCGCTGGAAGTCTATGCCGCGATTGGTCGCGGACGTTCTTATGGAACCCAGTCGAAGTTTCTCTGCCGTCGTCTTCCAGGCATTTTAGAGAGCGAACTTTGGCCTTCGCTGGAAAAAGTTTCTGGTCCCGCAAAAACCACTTCGGTGATCACCGACATCGGTAACGACCTTCTTTACGATCGCACTGTTGATCAAATCATTGATTGGATTGAACAGTGCATCATTCGCTTGCGGACAACCGAAGGTCCCATCGCGATCACAGGCATTCCACTTGCCGGCGTGCGAAGTTTAGCACCGTACAAGTTTTGCGCGCTCCGCGCGATGATGTTTCCTTCTTCGAACCTTCAGTTGGTTACGGTGCAGCAGCGTGCGGAAGAACTCGACGCACGTTTACAAGCGTTCGGCAAAGAAGACGACATCATGTTTATCCCGCAAAAACCCGAGTGGTATGGCTTCGATCCGATTCATTGGCGACAAGCCAAACGACCGGAAGTGTGGCACACGATTCTTTCTTCGTTGGGCCATTCGAGGTTCGATTACTCGCGCGTTCGCTCTAACTTTTTTCATTCGATGAAGCATTGGATGACGCGTCCTTACTCGCGCACGATGTTTGGTATCGAACAATCGCAAGCGCAACCATCGATCAAGCGCGGTGAACATCTTACGGTCGCGTTGTACTAAAGCGCGCTACGCGAGCGCGCTTCGAACAGCCACGAAGCGCGCGTTTCTCTTCTCTACGCGACCCCCATTTTTTCTCAAAGAAGTTTGCAGTTGTGCATCGTGAGATGTGGAAAACGTGTTGCAAAAAAAACGAATATACGTACAACTTACCTCAGCTTCTTTTGTGAATGCCTGAAGGAAGGCACCGGGTAGCATCGGAAGCTGCACTGCCCTCAGGGCGCCCGGCAAGTTTTTATGTTTGTCGCAACGTAGTGGAACACTGAAAGCGATCGATCGGTTCGATACACTTTCGTTGTCAACCAAGTCGCGACGTGATCTTACGGAGGACGTTTAAGTGGCCACAAAGAAGAAGACTGTTAAGAAGGCTGCACCGAAGAAGGCAACCACCAAGAAGGCTGCCGCTAAAAAGGCTGCTCCAAAGAAGGCTGCCGCCAAGAAGGCTCCTAAGAAAGCCGTGAAGAAGGCCGCCACCAAGAAGGCTGCCCCAAAGAAGACCGCAAAGAAGAAGGTCGTCAAGAAGGCTGCTCCTAAGAAGGCCGCCACCAAGAAGACCACCACGGTAAAGAAGACCGTGAAGAAGGCTGCCAAGAAGTCGGCAAAGAAGACCGCCAAGAAGAAGGCCTAAGTAAGCCCGCTTCGCTGAAGAGACGCACCCACAACGTGCGTCTTTTCCCTCAGCAAGATCACAACGAGACAGAGCCGTTTTTCCTGCGAAAAACGGCTCTAACTTTTTCTTGTCACTGTGCTGAAAGTGCTGACTACAGAACAGTTAACGTCGGCATCGGTGGCTTCTCTGCGGCCGAGTCAGCCAACTGCTTCACCAGCTTATAAGCGATCTGCTCGAACCGTGGTGCGGTCACTTCATTCTGCAGAACATCGCTGGTCTTTCCGGCGTCACCCTGCTCTCGAATCGAGATCGTAATCGGCACGTCGCCCAGGAATGGAACGCCCATTTCCTCGGCCTTCTTTTGAGCGCCACCCCGTCCGAAGATGTCCCATTCCTTGCCGGTGTCTGGGCAAACGAAACCGCTCATGTTCTCGACCAAACCGAGTACCGGAATCTTCACCTTGCGGAACATCACGATCGCCTTGATCGCGTCGAGCAACGCCACTTGCTGTGGCGTGCAAACGACCACGCTGCCGGTCAATGGCAACAATTGGCTCAGGGTCAACGCAATGTCCCCGGTGCCTGGTGGCATGTCGATGATCAGATAGTCGAGCGGTCCCCAATCGGTATCGCGGAGGAACTGCGTCACCGCACCATGCAGCATGGGGCCACGCCAGATGACTGCTTCGTTCGGATCGACAATCAATCCCATCGAGATGATCTTCATGCCGTCGACTTCCTTCGGCTGAATCCGTTTCTCGATGACTTCCGGGCGACCACTCACGCCAAGCAGGTGAGGAATGCTGGGGCCATAGATATCGGCGTCCATCAAACCGACCTTGGCACCCGACTTCTTTAAAGCATAAGCGAGGCACGAAGCAACCGTGCTCTTACCAACGCCACCTTTACCGGAACCAACCGCAATGACGCTGCGGGCAGTCAAGCCAATCTGGCCGATCGGTTCGATCTTGCGTTGATGTTCGCGGACCTGAATGTTGACCTCGGTCAGATCAGGCATCGCCTTTTGAACGGCCGCTTTGGCCAGCTCTTTGGTCTCTTCCCATAGCGGCGCGCTATGCGTGGTCAGTTCCAGGATGAACGACGCCTTCGATTCATGGACGTCGACTTCCTTGACCTGATCGGTCGTGGTCACCGGACGACCACTAAGCGGGTCTTTGACACTTTCAAGGGCTTTGATGACTTGTTGCACATCAGCCATGGAGAACTCTCCTTCGAGCGGAAGCAGCTTCGCGAAACGTGTGAGTTACGTGCCGCGTGGTTTGTGAGTTGAGGGTGGCGTCTACCAGGGGAGCCAATCCAAGGGGTCTCGTTCCGTTTCCGGAACTTCGGTTTCGTCAGGAAGGTCCGCCAGAAAACGATCGATGGTTCGACCAATGATCGGAAGTGATTTCGTTCCAATCAGAACCAATCCACTTCCCATTTCCCAGCAGGCCCGATGCCAGGCATCCATCTGCTCATCCAGCAACAGCAGAACGTGACATGCCGGCCAGCGACTTCGGACTTCGGCGACTTGCCGGATGCGAGCCGCGACTTGCGGGGCCGTCATCGAGTCTCGCAGAGCCACCATCAGCAGTCGGTGACTATCCTCTTGCAGCAGCTTGGCGACCTCAGAGGCAATTCGAACCTCGACAAAACCAACCGACGACGTCGGCGTCAGCCCCCGCAAGCGGGGAGCCCAGCAAGGCTGAGGTTCGTACAGTACACACCGATCCGATAGATCCATGACAACCTCTACTCATCGTAAAAAGCGTGGTCCGGGGTGACAACCACGCTCAGCCCCTTCCTACCACTCATTCGAGCCCCCATTGCTCGATTCGACGATGCAATCGGGCCCTCGAAATCCCTAACATGTTGGCGGCCTGGGTTTTGTTTCCCTTCGCCGCCTTCAAGGTCCGAATCAAGATCTCGCGTTCGTACGCTTCCAAAGCGGCATCCAAATCGATCGATTCGGCCTGCTTGGTGTCCACCTTCTTGGCCGGCGTCCGAGCGACATCGACCGGAAAGTCGGTCACGGCCAAGGTAAATCCAGTGGCGACTTCATGGGCCGTGGTCAGCATCTCGGTTAGTTGATCGATATTGCCAGGCCACTCTTGCTGCTGAAGCCGATCGATCGCGTCGGCCGAGATCGATTGCAGTTGCCGATCGGAAGGAACGTTCAATTCTTCCACAATGGCTTGGGCAAGATACGGAATGTCTTCAGGCCGATCGCAAAGAGGCGGCAGTTCAATTTCCAGTGTCGAAATCCGAAACGCCAGGTCTTCACGAAACTGGCCGCGGCGCGCCAGCGTCAAAAGCGACTCGGAAGAGGTCGACAAGATTCGCAGGTCGATGTCGATCAGGTCCAACAGATGCAGCAATTCGCTTTGGGCACCAAGATCCATCTTCTCGGCGTTCAGCAGAATGAGCGAAGCATGCTTGGTTTCGTCTTCATCCAAGCTTCGCCGGACGAAGGCACGGATGGTAGTTTGCATGATTTCGGCATCCATCAGTTCCCCTTGGATCGAAATCACCGGTCCTGCCTGACCATGGTTCGAGGCGTAACAGATCGTTCGGGCAACTTGCTCGCGGCCTGTCCCTGGCTGTCCAATGACCAAGACCGGAACACGAGACTGCGATGCCAGGTCGACCAATCGCCGCACGCGGATCATCGCCGTGCTGATCCCTACCAGGTGGCTTACCGCATAGCGTCCACGATATTCGTGCCGTAAGGCCTGGAGTGTTGCGTGGATCTCTTCCTGCGGTTGCAATGCCCCAGAATTGGGAATGCGTTCCGGCGGGGCGAGCATTACCATCACGTTACGAACCAACGCCACCGCATCGGTGTCTGGTTGATCGGTGATCGGGTAAAAGATCCCTTGCCAGCGAACTTCGTCGGTCGTTTCGTCAGCGACCAGGGTAATCTCGCGCGTTCCGACTTCGCCAAGCCAGACATTCGAGGCGGGACAAAGATCGGAGACCAATTGCAGGGCTTTGGGTAACTGGCCGAGCCCGTGATACTTGGCCGCTAGATCGAATAGTTCGTCACGCGAAACGCCCAAGGCTTTCTCGGCGGCGGCGTTCAAGTAGCGAACCGCGTTTCCTTCACCGAACAACACCACCGGCCAGGCCGCCAGATCGAAGGCCTGGATTAAGAATGTCGTCGGTTTGCGTGGAGGAGAAGGCACTCCGCAGGCTCCCTGGGTGACGCGAAAGAGGCAGGATTACGATTTTGGCCAAACTTCGTATTATAAACCAACCCTTTCAGAGACGCGGGGCGCTTGTTAGAAATCCCACAAGCGCGAACAATGGAAAGAGTGTCGGTTCGCAAGGCAATGCGGCCGCCATTTCACTTCAACAACCACCTTTCTGGGATCGACCGAGGATTCTCAGAATAAGCGTTACGGATACGTAACACCCAGGACTCACTTATGCCGATGGATGTGGTGCAATTGACGCAACGACTGGTTCAAGTTCCCAGCGTCAATCCGATGGGGCACAAAGTCGATCAGCCCGAGATTCAACTCGAACACCGTTTGGGCGACTTGCTGGAAAAGATCTTCCAGGAAATCGGGGTCGAGTACGAACGCATGGAAGTCTCGCCGCAGCGCGACAATGTCGTCGCTTGCCTGCCGGGCAGTTCCGATAAGATCATCGTGCTGGAAGCCCATCAGGATACCGTTCCGGTCGATGGCATGACGGTCGCTCCGTTCGGCGCTAATCTGGTCGACAACCGCATCTATGGCCGTGGTGCTTGTGATGTGAAAGGTGGCATGGCGATGTGCCTGGCGGTGCTGTCGCGTCTGAAGGAGCAGCCAAGCGAAAACATGCCCACGGTTCTGGTTGCTTGTACCGTCAACGAAGAGTGCGGCTTCACCGGCGCTCGGCACCTGGCGAGTGTCTGGAAGAGTGGCGACTCGCAATTGATCTCGAAGCTGCCCGACGCCGTCATCGTCGCGGAACCAACCTTGATGAACGTGGTGGTCTCGCACAAAGGAGTCGTCCGTTGGCGCTGCCACACCAAGGGTCAGGCCGCGCATAGCAGCAGACCTTCGGTCGGCGACAACGCGATCTATCGCATGGGAGATGTGCTGCGGGCGATTCGCGAATACGAACAAACCGTCTTAAACACCGCCGAAGAGCAAGGCGTGCTCGGACTTCCCACCATCAGCGTCGGAACGGTGCATGGTGGCGTCAGCGTGAATACCGTGCCAGATCGCTGCACGATTGAAATCGATCGTCGCGTGTTGCCGGGCGAATCGCAGGAGGCAGTCCGCCAAGAGGTGATCGACTTCATTGCCTCGCGGATCGATGCCCCTGAGAAAGTTGAGCACGATCCTCCTTACATGAGTTCACCTGGCTTGCCATTGGCTGACTCGAATCAGGAACTGGCCCGACGTATTGCCGAGGTCGCTTCGGAATTCGGCGTGACCAGCGAGTCGATGCAGGTCGCCTATGGCACCGATTCGCCGGCGTACTTTGCGATTGGCGTCCCGTCGGTGGTCTTCGGCCCAGGCTCCTTGGCCCAGGCACACACGAAGGACGAGTTCATCGAGATCGAACAGCTTTACACGGCGACCGATGTCCTGGAGAAGCTTTGTCGCGGCTTCGGCTAAGAGAGCAAAGCGTTTTTGTCTGATCATCTTCACGCGTTGCCTTCTCTCGAGCAGCGCGCAGCAAAAAGCGAGAGCCAGCTTATGCAGACTCTCGCTTCGTTGTTTTGCTTCAGGCAGCTTCCGCGACGCGATTAAAACACATCCAGCAGGAAGTGGTGACCCGAGTGGTACAGACGACCGTTCGGGTATGGGTTCTGCCACTGTTCGTTGTAGACAGGAATTCGCATTTCGGCCGGATAGCGATAGTACAGGCTCTCGCGGCTGCGATAGTAATCGGCACCCTGGAAGTTCTGGGGATAATAGACGTAGGGATAGTGGTAGAACCGCTCCCAGTCATAGCTGCCGTAAGTTCCGCCCCAGACGCGGCTGAATGCTTGGTCCCCAGCTTCGGCGCTGGATAACGAGACCGACATCATCGCGGCAATAACTAGACCAAACACGATGCGTTGAAACATCGATGATCCCCCCAAATAACTTCTGGTTTATTTCATTGGAAGCTGTGGCCAATCACCCACGCTTCCCACGGACACGGAGACATGCCGCACCATAAGCATCGGCCTGACCGGAACCTGGAATTAAACGAAAATCCCGCAGAACCGGTACGAGACGCAAATTGAGGAGAATAGAACCGGTAATAACGAACGCCAGCGCAGGCCATGCCACGCCGCTAGCAACCTCTCTGATTCAGAACCTTGCCGACGATTACTCGGCGAACAAGGCGTCGCAGAAGGTATTGGTATCGAAGCGCGTCAGGTCTTCTGGCTTCTCACCCACACCAATGAATTTGACCGGCAGTTCGAAAGCCTTGCGAATCGGCACAACGACACCACCCTTGGCGGTCCCGTCCAGCTTGGTGAGCACGATCCCGGTACACTGAGCCGCTTCCGAAAAGCCCTTGGCCTGGCTGATCCCGTTTTGGCCGGCGGTCGCATCCAGGACCAGCAGCACTTCGTGCGGGCCGTCTTCGATCTTCTTACCGATGACGCGACGCATCTTTTCGAGCTCGGTCATCAGGTTCTTTTGCGTTTGCAGACGACCGGCCGTATCGATGATGATCACGTCGGCATTCGCCTTCAGGCCTTCGTCCACCGCACGAAAGACGACACTGGCGGGGTCGGTCCCCTGCTCTCCCTTGATGATCGTGGCCCCGAGACGTTCGGCCCAGATGGTCAACTGTTCGGTTGCCGCGGCACGGAAGGTATCTCCGGCCCCCAGCACAACCGAGTTGCCTTGATCGATAAACCAGCGGGTGAGCTTGGCGATGGTGGTTGTCTTGCCGGCGCCGTTCACGCCGACGACCAGGATCACCGTGGGGCCTTCGGCCGCCATCTTGATTGGTTCGGCATCCTGGTGCATCAGGCTGGCGAGTTCTTCCCGAATGTCTTTCAGGATGTCTTCGGTATGGACGATACGGCCACGGAAGTCGCGGGCGATCCGATCTTTGATCTGCGTCGCCGGACCGGCTCCCATGTCGGTTTGAATGAGGATGGCGAAGATCTCGTCGAGAAGCTCTTCGTCGACCAGGCGTCCTTCCGCCTTGAAGAGGTCGCGGATGTCGGTATTCAACAGGCGACGCGTTCGCGTCATGCCTTGCGCTAAGCGGCCAAAGAAACCTGGCTGCTTTTCGGCTCCTGCTTCGGACGAGGTGCCTTCAGCGTCTTCTTTCTTCTTACCGAAACCGAAAATTCCCATCGTTACGACTCTCGCCTTATGCCTATTTAATTGGGCAAACATGAAAGGGGGTCCGCACGCCAATGTACCCCATTCGAGGCAATTTGTCTGCCGAGGGTTTCAGGTAGCTGCCTTTGCCGACAGAACTGGGCCGGCGGAAAGGTTGCGGATGCCTGAGACTTAGAAGGATGCGTGCTTACGCATCCCCCAGGGCTTGCTTGCTCTTCAGAATACGATCCAGCAGACCGTTCACGAACTGCGGGCTGTGCTTGCCCCCAAAACGCTTGGCCAACTCGACCGCTTCGTTGATGGCAACGCGGGCCGGCGTGTCCGAATAAAGAATCTCGAAAGCCCCCAACCGCAACAAGTTGCGATCGGTCGCAGCCATACGCCGCAAGCTCCAGTTGTCGGCGAACCGTTCCAACTGCATATCGATTCTCTTGCGATGTTCGCGGGTACCGACCAGGAGGTATCGCCCGAACTCGACCAGGTTCTCATCATTCTTCAAGCGTGCGCGAAGGAACTGATCTGCCAGACCGGGATCGGCATCGGGATTAAGGTCCTCTTGGTAGAGGATCTGAAGAACAACTTCGCGCGCTCGACTGCGTCTTGCCATGGGAATCTAAGAGAGTGCCTCGTCTCGAGAAACGTACAACCGGCCTGAATTCGGTGGGGCTGGCCGGTTGCGTCTGTTGAATTATAGCGAGCGAGCCAGGGTCATGGTTTCGCGACTGGCAGTTTTCGGAGAAGTCCCATCATTTCGAGGGCCGCTTCTGCCGCTTCCACACCTTTGTTTCCGACAGCCCCCCCGGACCGGCTGATCGCCTGTTCGACGGTATTGCACGTCAGAACTCCAAAAGCCACCGGGATTTCGCATTCCATCGCCAGGTTACCCAAGGTCTGGCTGACCTGGGTGTTGATGTGCACGTCGTGGGTCGTTTCGCCACGGATCACACATCCCAGACAGATTACCGCGGCATACTTCTTGGTGCGAGCCATTACTGCGGCGGCCAGGGGGATTTCCCAGGCACCTGGTACCTTAGCCACGTCGATCTTGTCGGTGCTGATTCCGCGGCTTTCCAGTGTTTGCAGCGAGCCGGTCAGCAGCTTGTCGGTAATCGAGTTGTTGTAGGTCGAAACGACAATGGCGACCTGAAGATCTTCCGGCTGGAAGTCAGTTCCGGTGTAAGTGTTTGGCACGGAAGGGCCTCGGCAAGGATGCAGATAAATGGGGAGCGAGTCTCAAAGATCCCCCGCCACAGATAGGTCGACGGGGGAACGAGACAAAACAGAGCCTGGTTGGCCAGTACGCTTGGCTACTGGACGTTCATGCTCATTAGAAATTCGGCGTTGGTTTTGTTCTTGCTCATGTGACCCAGCAAAAACTCCATCGCATCAGTCGGACTCATGTCGTTCAAGACACGACGCAAGATGCACACGCGGCGGTATTCGTCCGGGTCCATCAGCATTTCTTCGCGACGCGTACCGCTGGCGTTGATGTCGATGGCAGGCCAGATGCGTCGATCGACCATGCGGCGATCGAGCACGATTTCCTGGTTACCGGTTCCTTTGAACTCTTCAAAGATGACGTCGTCCATGCGGCTACCGGTATCGACCAGGGCGGTGGCGATGATCGTCAGCGAGCCCCCTTCTTCGACCTTACGGGCCGAACCGAGGAATCGCTTCGGTCGCTGCAATGCGTTGGCATCCAAGCCGCCCGACAGAAGCTTGCCGGATGGTGGGCATTCGCTGTTCCAAGCACGCGCCAACCGGGTAATCGAGTCGAGGAAGATCACCACGTCGGTGCCGAACTCGACCATTCGCTTCGCCTTTTCGATCACCATTTCGGCGACCTGAACATGGCGGGATGGTGGTTCGTCGAACGTCGAGCTGATGACCTCGCAGTTGGGGCCTTTCACTTGGCGTTCCATGTCGGTGACTTCTTCCGGACGTTCGTCGATCAACAGCATGATGACGTACGCGTCGGGGTAATTCGCCAACACAGCCTTCGCCATGTTCTGCATCATGATCGTCTTACCGGCACGAGGCGGGCTGACAATCAGACCACGCTGACCGAAACCGATCGGCACGATCAGATCGATAATGCGGCCACTGACTTCTTCCGTCGCGGTTTCCATCCGGATCCGATCGTCGGGATGCAGCGGCGTCAGGTCATCGAAGAAGACCTTCTGGGCGGCGACGTTCGGATCTTGGTAGTTGACCGCTTCGACTCGCAGCAATGCGAAGTAACGTTCGTTTTCTTTGGGCGGACGGATCTGGCCGGTGACGATGTTGCCCGTCTTCAAACCGAACCGACGAATCTGGCTCGGCGAGACGTAAATATCGTCTGGGCACGAAAGATAGTGATAGTCGGGGCTACGCAGGAAGCCAAAGCCATCGGGAAGGATTTCGAGCGTCCCTTCGCCGTACATCAGGCCCGACATCTTCACGCGTTCCTTCAGGATACGGAAGATCAGGTCCTGGCGGCGCGAGCCCGATACGTCTTCAAGATTTTCTTTGCGAGCTTCTTCGATCAGCTCGGTCATCGACATCTTCTGCAGTTCGGCGATATGCACTTCGCTGTGCTTGAGTTGCTCGAACTGCTCGTCCTCTTCAACCGTTTCTCCGCGTTGTTTGCCTCGGGCGATCTGCTCTGCCAGCGACATCGGTTCGGGACCGTCGTCGTAGTGATTGTTGTTCCGCTTGGACGGTCCGCGCGAGTGGCGATGACCGTCGGAACCATGGTTCGAATTGGAATCAGAAGATTGGGGCGAATTGGACATTGGCTGAGTGGGTTGTTCCGAAGCGTTGCCGTCGGTTTCGGGCAAGATGCCAGCACCGAACGAGTTCCCGTCCTTCGAGACGCGGGAAGTTAGTTTGTTGCTCGTGGAATTCGAACTGTTATTGGAATTTCGGTTTGTCGTCGTGTTTCTGTGTGGCATAGGAGATCGTTCTCCGAGAGAAGTTTCCTGGGCCGGAACTGATAAAAGGAGCTCTCTTCAACCAACGAACCTGGACCGGTTTCCAAGGGAATCGGTTCATGAATTGGCTTGGATGGCGTGAACGAAGGACGCCGGCTGTTCCAGGAATGAGGAGGAGACTCTTTCGTTGTAGCAAATGGCCGGAAAGTTCGCGAGGCGATATTCGAAGGAATACCAGTCTTCGTAAATGGTTGAAATTTAAAGGGGTAACGATAATTCAGGCATCTTTTCCCGGAGGAAGGTTCTCGACCCCCACCTTTGTTTTAAGGTGGGTTTGATCGCCACTAAAAGATCGCCCTCAGTCCTAGCTCAATATGAGATGAAAAGGAAAATCTTTGGGGGAAGCTATCGCGGATTCCCGCGATGACCTGGCGGGGGGGCGACTTGCCGTTTCCAAAAGGCTTCGATCGCGGCTCGTAGCTGGGATAAGTCGTCGTTGTTCGGAATGACGATGTCGGCGAGATTCCGTTTGACCTCTAATTCTTCCTGCGCTGCCTCGCGAATGTCAAACTCATTTTCAGTCCACTTTCGCGCAAGTGCTCGTTGCAGCCGATGGGCGCGAGAGGAATCGATGAACAGGACATAGTCGCAGTGGCGAATCCAGCCCGCCTTAATCATTACCGGGGCATCTAACACGAATGCCGGGGCATCTTCTGCCATTGCATGCAAGCGGGCTGCTTCCAACAACGCCCCAATGCGGGGATGCGAAATCTTCTCGAGGTCGGCCAGTGCTTGCCGATGGTCGTCGGCATTACCAAACACCAGCCGGGCCAATTTGGGCCTCGAAACGTTTCCTTCTTCGTCAAAAACATCGTTGGAAAAGCGATCCCGAATCTGCTCTTTCACCTCGGGCATTTCGAGAACCTGATGCCCAGCTTTGTCGGCATCGAAGATCACCGCACCAAGTTGCCGCAACGCCTCGGTCGCGGCACTCTTGCCTGAGGCAATTCCCCCAAGGATACCGATTGTCTTCATTGCAGCATGCTTGCAGCTTCATGGCAGAGAAGCTGCCCTTAAGGGATTGAATCCCAAGAAGATATCTGGCCTTTTTTCCCTGCCAAAGTTTCTTGGGTGGACACTTACCCGCTGAAATCGACTGCCTCGCACTCGGCCCAGTTTTGGCCTGCCTCGACATCGACGACCAGCGGCACATCCAGTTCGACAGCTCCGGTCATCTCAGGAAGCATCAGCTTCACCAACGGTTCCACTTCTTCCGGGGGCGCCTCGAACACCAGTTCGTCGTGAATCTGCAGTAGTAATCGTGATTGCAGATCGGATCCGGCCAGTGCTCGATGGACCCGAATCATGGCCAGCTTGATGATATCCGCAGCCGAACCTTGGATCACCGAATTGACGGCGGTCCGTTCCGGCATCAGAAGCTGCCGGGCCATGCGATCTCGTTTCTGTGGCGAACGGACCCCTTCGATCTTACGCCGTCGTCCCAGGATCGTCTTCACGAAGCCATCGACGAAGCACTGCTTCAAGGTGTTCTCCATAAAGTCGTCGACGCCTGGGTATTTGCGGAAGTATGCATCAATGAAACCAAATGCTTCGTCCTTTTCGATGTCGAGGCTCTTGGCAAGGCCGAACGCACTTTGCCCGTAGACGATTCCAAAGTTGATTGCCTTGGCGCTGCGGCGTTCGTTGGAGGTGACTTCCTCTAACGGAATGCCGTAAACCTCCGACGCGACCTTGGCGTGAATGTCTTGATCGTTGTGATACGCCTCGCGGAGGGCTTCGTCTTTGCTGTAGTGAGCCAGCACACGCAGTTCGATCTGCGAGTAGTCGGCACACACCAACACCCAACCATCGCGGCTCGCTTTGAACGCCGAACGGATTTCCTTGCCTTCTTCCGTCCGGATCGGAATGTTCTGCAGGTTCGGTTCGTTCGAGCTCAAGCGACCGGTCGCGGCGACCACCTGGTTGAACGACGTGTGCACCAGATTCGTCTTCGGACAAATCATGTTCGGCAACGCATCGATGTAGGTGTTCTTCAGCTTCGCGTACTGACGGAAGTCGACGATCTTCTTCGGCAGCGGATCTTGCTTGGCGAGTTGCTCAAGAACTTCGGCATCGGTGGAAGCCCCTGTCTTAGTCTTCTTGATGACTGGCAGGCCCCGTTTCTCGAACAAGATCTCGGCAAGCTGCTTGGGGGAAGCAATGTTGAAAGGCTGCTCGGCGATCTTATAGATTTCCTGCTCGACCTCAGCCAGGCGTTCTCCGTACGAATCGCTCAAGCCTTTCAAGCGATCGGTATCGACACGAATGCCGTTGAATTCCATCTCGGCCAGGACATCAACCAAAGGAACTTCGACATCGTCGAACAGATCGTTCAGCCCCTCTTCGTCGAGACGCCCACCCAGGATTTCATACAGCCGCAAAGGAATATCGGCATCTTCGCAGGCATAGTACGAGATCTTTTCGAGCGGCACTTCACTCATCAAGATCTGCTTCTTGCCGGTGCCAATCAGCTCGCTGATTTTGACCGTTTCGTGCTGCAAATAGCGACGTGCCAGCTCGTCGAGTCCGTGCGATCGTGCGCCGGCTTCCAATAAGTAATGAGCGATCATTGTGTCGAAGTCGACGCCTGCCAGATCGATCCCCGCACCTCGGAAGACGATCTGATCGTACTTCAGGTTCTGCCCAACCTTCTTGATCGCTTGGTTTTCGAGCACCGGTCGCAAGATCTCGACGACCTCTTCCAGTGGCAAGCTCGCGTCTCCTTCCGGTGTTTGAATCGGAATGTACCGCGCGGTGCCAGGCTTCCAGCAAACCGAGATCCCCACCAGATCGGCCCAACGTGGATTGGTATGCGTTGTTTCGGTATCGACCGAGATCCGCGTTTGCTCGCCGAGAAGTTTGGCCAGTTCTTTCAACTGGTCGATCGTTTCGATCGCCTGATAATCGAGTGTTTCGCTTTCCAAAACACTTGCCGCGGGGACCGAACCTGGGCCGGCCGTGGTCAGGTTTTGAAGCTGCTTTGAAAGCGTGCGGAAACCGAATTCGTCGCACAACGCTTCGCAGGCCGGGCCATCGACCGGGCTGACCAGGTAGCTGGCCCAGTCCCATTCCAGCGGCACGTCGTTGCGAAGGCGAACCAGGTCTTTGCTGACCAATGCGAGTTCGCGACCGTTGGTGATATTCTCTTTTCGCTTCTTGCCCGAGATCTTGTCGACGTTATCGAGCACCTCTTCCAAAGTGCCGAACTGATTGAGCAAGTCTTTCGCGATCTTAGGACCAATCAACGGAATACCAGGTACGTTGTCGACCGCATCGCCCACCATCGCCTGGAAATCGACGACCTGATCAGGGCGGATGCCCCAGTCTTCCATCAAAGACTCGGCGGTGTAGAAGGCATCTTTCCGCACGTTGAACAGCCGTACGTTGTCGGTGATCAACTGGCGGCAGTCTTTGTCGGTCGTCACCAACGTGCAGCGGCCCCCCTTCTCTTCCACAACCTTCGCGGCGGCTGCCAGGATGTCGTCGGCTTCGAAACCAGGCTTGGCCAACACGGGGATATTCATCGCGTCGAGCATCCGTCGGATCGATTCGATCTGCGCAGGGAGTTCCTGCGGCATCTCGTCGCGGTTGGCTTTGTACTGATCGTAAAGTTCGTTGCGGAACGTGGGCCCAGAAAGATCAAACGCGCAGATCAGATAGTCCGGCTTCTTTTTTTCGAGCAGGAAGACCATGTCACGAGCAAACCCATACACCGCTGCGACCGGCTGACCGGCCGGCCCCGTCATGGGAGGGATGGCATGGAAGACCTGAAAGATAAGGGAGTGCGAATCGACCACCCACACCTCTTTGCCGGTCAGATCGTCCGGATCCCCAACTGGCTGAGCAACTACGGGCGGTGTCGGCGATTTTTCCGAAATTTCCTGAGCGTCGTCCGTGTCGAAACTAAGCGACGTCTGCCGCGTGCGATTTTTCATCATGTCTACTGCTGAAAGAGAAGCCGATGTCAGATCGGAAAGATCACCCTGCACGTAGATTATTGTGGAGTAACGAGTTACGAACAAGCAGCGTTGCGTTTTAACACACTTTGGTCCCTTGGTGCATTTTCAACATGACTCCCTGAAGGTGCGTTGCGAAAAATCACCATGAATAATTATTCCATCAATGCCATCAATCCATTGCGATGTAACGACTTACGAAAATTCCATTTCGTTGACTTCCCGGTTTTTGCCGTGTAGACTAACAATGCTGGCATAATACTGCTCAGTCACAACCCATCCACCTTCGCTAATCCGCAGCTCGGTTAACAATCGCTTAACCATCACGCCCAATTGAGAGCGTCTTACGTAGATTTTACGTAGTCCCTACCAACGGCCGGATTGGCATTTGCCCTAGCTTTGACTAATTTAGGCAAACTGGGGAGACCGTAATTCCTGGACTCGTCTCCCTACCACTTGTCGCCCGAAGGAGAATTCCGCACATGGCAGCCCGCGATAATCAAGGTCTTCAGATCGCCGTCATCTTGCTTGTCATGATGGTGGTTGGTTTGGGTATCACCACAGGCGTGTTCTATAACGCGAACCTGAAAGCCCAGACCGATGCCAAGGATGCAAACACGCGTGCTCAGTCGGAATCGAGCAAGGCTCGCGAGTACCTGCTGGAACGTAACCGTCTGAAGGTCATCATCGGTCATACCGAAGAAACGACCATGGAAGAAGTCGAAACCCAGTTCACCAGCGACGTTAATTCGTTCGTCGCCGATGAAAACGGTACCGCTCCTGATGCCCAGGCCCTGAACTACCGCAAGATCCCGGTCGAGCTTCGCAACAAGTACTCGACTCTGGAACAACAGTTGGCTTCCGCTCGCGAAACGGTCAATGCCCTGCAGGCCGAACGTGACACCATCCGCCAGACCGCCGATGCCAACGTTGCCAAGGCAATCTCGGAAAAGAACTCGGCCGAAGATCGTCTCCAGAAGTTGACCGCCGAATACAACACCTCGCGTCAGGCTCTCCAGGATGACCAAAAGAAGGTGTTGGCCTCGAAGCAAGCTATCGAAGGCCAGGTCGCTCAGGTGACCGCCAAGTTCACCCAGGAAAAGAAGGTGATGGACAAGGAAAAGGGAGACCTCGAAAAGCTGGTGGAAGGCTTGAAGAAGGTTAACCAGGACTTCCAGCCTCAGATCACCGATCGTCCAGACGGCAAGGTTGTCTGGTCGAACCAGCGAGAACAGACCGTCTGGATCAACCTCGGTTCGCAAGACTTGCTGCGTCCTCAGATGACTTTCAGCGTCTTCCCAGTCGGTCAGGAAAACCTGGCGGGTATCGATCCTAAGGCCACGATCGAAGTCACCAAGATTCACGATCGTCACCAGGCCGAAGCTCGTATCACCAACTTCGATGTTTCGAACCCAGTGATGCCTGGCGATACCATCTTCACCCCAACCTGGACTCCAGGACGTCCAGAGAAGTTCGCAATCGTCGGTTTCATCGACATCGATGGCGACGACAAGGACGACTCGGAAATGCTGCGTGGTATCATCGAAACGGCTGGCGGCGTGGTCTCGGCTTACGTCGACGAAACCGGCAGCATCAAGGGTGCGTTGACCCCAGACATTCGTTACCTGATCCTCGGCGAACGCCCAACCGAAAAGACTTCGGAAGGCGGCCTCGCAGCTTACTCGCAGATGAACGAAGCTGCCCGAGCCAACGGTATCCAGGCCATCCGCGTCGACCAGTTCATCGACTGGGCCGGCTATGTCGGAGCCGAAGAATTGGTTCGCTTGAATGCCGCCTCGAAGCTGGAAGAGCTCGAAGCTCAGGCCGAAAAGGAAAAGGCTGGCTTCCAGAAGCGTCGTCCAAGTGGCAACAGCGCTTTCTAAGCTGCCGATCTTCAATCAGCAAAACGGGAAAGGCCGAGAACATGTTCTCGGCTTTTTTCATGCGCGGTCTGCCTTGATCCACCGGCACTCCCATCGGCTGGGTCGATGAGCAAAAGCATCGAATCGCTCTCCCCTTCAGGCCGCGAGAGCGACTATAACCTACTCCGTTCGTTATTGGTTTCATCTCACCAAGGCACAAGGAAGTCCAACACATGATTGTCACGACAGCCAACGATATCGCCGGCTACGAAATCGTCGAATACCTCGGAGTCGTTCGCGGCATCATCGTTCGCTCGACGGGGATTGCCCGTGGGTTTGTCGGTGGGATCCGCTCGATCGCAGGCGGCAATATCCCCGAATACGTCGCCGTGTGTGAAGAAGCCCGCGGCCATGCTTATCAACTGCTGATCGAGCACGCGGAACAAGTTGGCGCCGATGGCATCATCGCCATGCGTTACGACGGCAGCGAATTCATGCAGGGATCGACCGAAGTGTTGGCCTACGGAACGGCCGTAAAGATCCGTCCCATCGCTGGTTAAACAACGAGTGACTCTTCTTGCTTCCGATTTTTATCGGCTGCCATCGCCTGTTGCCACAGATGGTAGCCAAAGAAGATCTCGCCCAGCTTGCAAATCTCGCCGTGCAGGTCGTGGAACTTCTCCAACTGCATGGCCGAGATCAGCAAGCGAGGATCGACGAACAGACTAGCTGGGTGAGCCAGTTGCAGTTCGCGGCTCACCTTACGGAGCAACGTCGTCTCGTTGGTGTTCAACTCGTGTCGCCGACAGAGATCCCAGAACAATCGCTGAGGGTTGTCCAGGTTCCATGCAAAGTCGTTGTCCTGCCAACGCGTTAAAGCCCAGATGAGCGAAGCGACGGTCAGAACCGAGAGTCCCAGCACGAATAAGTGGGGAATATTCAAGTGAGCCGACTCGGCACGGAAGTGATCTCCCATCGCCGTGAAGTCGGCTTCGCGGTCGGCCAAGAGAACCAAGTTCCAGAGGGCTGTCATAGGTTCGTTCCTTATGTCTTCAGACGACCTTCGCCCGGAGACGATTCGGTCGTGGGAGGAACGAACTTGTTGCCAGCAATCTTTCGCAGGCTCTCTTCCGCATTTTCGCGAACTCGCACGTTACGATCGAGCATCGCGTTTCGGAGTGCGTTCACCGCGGTGGACGACGAACAGTGGCCCAGCAGCTTGGCCGCTTCGGCTCGCAGAAAATAGTCGTCGTGCTGCATCGCCTTGATCAAATCAGGTTCCATATCGATGTGATTTTCCATCACATCAATCACCTTCAAGGCTCGCATGCGGCGATAAGAAGCGTCACTGGTTAGCTCTGCCGCTAACAACCGCTGGGTATTCACATCGATACCACGCACCAGGCGTCCGTTGTTCTTTTGGGCGTCGGGGCTCATCTTATCGAAAGCGGCCAGATACCGAGGGAAATTGAACTCGGCCAGCGCTTTGCGAACCGTGTCTTGCACGATAAGCTGTGGGCTATCGAGATGCTGCAGCAACAGCTTGATTGCCCCAGGAATGCCACGTGGACGAAGCTGACGCAACGCTTCGGCCCGGACTGCAGAGTTCCGATCGCTGACCGCTTCCAGAATAAGCTCGTTGGTCTTGGGATCGACGTAACTGGCCAACTCTTCCAAAGCCGCGAGGCGACCGCTGGCGTGACTGGAATGGGCCATGATGATCAGCAGATCGTAGAGTCGATCGCTGCCAATCGATGTCGACATCGACATATGAACCGCTGCCGCTTGTTGCAAGCCATTCAGCTTATCCAGTACGTGGCTATGTTCTTCCGCCCAGGCAACCTTCGTCAGTCGAGAGAGGTTACGCCGGATGGTATCGTTCATCGATCCTTGAGCCCGCGTGGTCAGTTCGGCAATGAATGCCGGATCGTGTCGCAAACCGATGATATTCAGCACCGGGCCGGCAGGGTGCATATCGGTGAGCGAGCTGAGGACCAGTTCGATGATCTCAGGTCGTGAGCTATGCCGCAGGAAGCGAATGATCGCCGAGTGAGCCGGGTGGCGAGGGTTATTCCAAGCCTCTCGCAGCAATTGATTCTCGCGCGTGACGAGAACCAGAAACGCTTCCAGAATCGGTAGCGATTCGTGTTGTTCGTAGTGACGAATGCAATCCCCGAGGGAATCGATCGCCCGGCTGCGTACCGACTCGACGTTGGCCTGGATGCCGTCGTCCCGCAATTTCTTACGAAGGTTCGCGGCCAGGTTCACCAGCGTATTGCCCGCTGGATCGCGGAATGCATGCCCTGAATCTCGTACGATGACGGCCAGCGAAGGAATGAGTTCGAACTCTGGTACCTGGTCAAGGATCTCTAGTGCCAGAGTGAATTGTTCGTTGTCGTTCGATTGAATGAGCTCGCGAAGTGCGATCTCGAGCGAGATGCCAGAAAGCTCGATCCAGCTCCGTTGAACTGGCGTGAAATTACGCCATCGCTGTACCAGAGCTCGTTGCGCAACAGCATGCCGCTGCTCAAGTAAAGCCGATAAGGCTGCTTCTCGAACATCGGTATAAGGAGAGTCGAGCGCGTCAACCAACACCGGAACCACTGCATGGTTATCCGTATTGGCTAACAGCTGAAAGGTTTTTTCGATTCCCGAAGGCACGCTTCAATTCCCGCTGCACATCTAATTCCATTTCGGCGCAAGCTGCCCCGCAGGGCGTCTGCGACTACATGAAAATCTAGGCCTCACCACGTTGATCGGCCGGGAGAATCGAAGTGATTTCGGGAACCGTGGGACAAAAAGAGCCTACGACCGTTACAAACGGAACGATAACGCTGGTCCTGGAAGGGGGAATGGGCAGGATCGAACCATCGCGAACCCCCTAAGTGAGGAGAGCTACCGATTCCCTAGTATTATCGAGGATCCTAACCCCTTAGATATTGAACTGGCGGAGAATCAGGTCACACACGTCGGTGTCGGCGATCGGGGTCTCGGGATAGACACCTTTCTGGTTCGACAGCAGTACGCCGCGCTGGGCATCGGACTGGGCCGGTGCACCATGCGAGCCTTTGACGAGCGTCGCATCGAGCGGAATCGACTTGGTCGCCATGTCGACATGCAGTTCAACCGGGTCGTAACCAGGCTTGCGATGGATGTCGACGGTGCGAGCAAACTTCGGCGCGGCCGCATCGTCGAGCCAGTAATAATAAGCCTGCCAACTGTTGGCGGACGACACCAGAATGACGTCGCCGCTATTGGCATGCTCCAGGAAGTACTTGCCACGATCGCTGCCAGCCAGGACCTCTGCAATGCCTTCGGTTCCCTGGAATAGCTCGACAACCTTTTGAATGGTCGCTTCGTCGGCATCTTTCACATAGACGTGCGAAACCTGGTGATCCGCCACCGCGAAGGCGCTGCTGCCGGGGTAGTCGATCGTTTCCCCTTCTTCGCCGCTGTTCACCTGCAACAGTCCTGCTTCTCGCAGCACGCGGTTCGGGTAGGCCACGTGATCGACTGGAACGATCGTATATTCGCTGGCGACCAGGATCAGCACTTCTTCGCCGTAGGCTTCTTTCAAGCCGGCGAACATCTCGCCCAGCACGGCATCGAGTTCCGCGACCGATTTCATGGCCGCCTCGCTGTCGGGGCCCAACTTCTGGGCCTGGTAGTCGAGGTGCGGCAAGTAGATGTAGAAGAAGTTTGGCTTGTGTTTCTTGGCGGTCAGCACGGCCGTGTCCGAGATCCATATGGTCGATGGAATCGAAGCCAATGGCCCCCAGAAGAACTTGAGCGGGAAGTGACCATATTCGGCCAGCAAGTCCCCGTAGTATTCGGTTGGTCGGGTATAGCACCACAACGATTCGCTGCCGTCCGGGTTATGCACCGGGGCTGGCATGCAGACGTAATCGGCTTTGCAGCGTTTGCTCAACATCGGGAACCAGACAGCCGAAGTTAGGTCCGCGTTGTGCTTCTTCAAGATATCCCAGATCTGGGGCTGCTCGATGGCCTCGTTACCCATCGTCCACAGTTCGACTTCTCCCTTGGCTCGGTCGTACCAACCGTTGGCCACCACACCATGATCGACCGGCAAGGTACCGGTCATGATGTTGGTTTCCACCGAAAGGGTCACGGCCGGAAAGCTTGGTACCAAGGTCGCCTTGTCGCCATCTTGCGTCAGTGCCTTCAGGTTTGGCATGTGGGCGACGTCGGAGGCTCGCAGGCCTGGGATCGAAAGGAGTACGACGTTGTCGGCCATGAGAATGTGCTCGCAGAGATGGGGGCAGGAACGAAGTGCAAAAGGCGATCAAGTCACTCTAACCGGAGACGCCATGCGAGAAAACCGGGGCAACTTGCCACTGCCGTATGTGCTTTGGAATAAGAGACCGCGACTAAATTAGCGGCTTCAGAAAGTCGTACGACTTTTGGGCCATGTTCGGCCCATCGTGGCTGTGGCGACTCAACTCGACGTTCACCGGGCCTTGGTAGTCGATCTCTTTCAAAGCCTGGAAGATCGGCGGGAAATCGATTTCGCCATCACCGAAGGGTAGGTGCTCGTGCACCCCGGCCTTCATGTCTTCAATATGAATGTTCACAATCCGATCACCATATCGCCGCAGGTAGTCCGCGATCGGGGTTTCCCCCTGACAATGGAGGTGGCCGATATCAATGGTCAACTGGAAGTTGGTCGCATCGATCCGCTGCTGCAATTGATCGAACTTCGCCATCGTATCGATGAACATGCCTGGCTCGGGTTCAAAGCCAAGCGTCACCTCGCGTTCGGCGGCGTAGTCGAGGACTGGCTCGAGCGACGCGACCAGGCGATCCATGGCGACCTCTTCCGAGACATCGTCCAACAGTCGCCCAGACCAGACCGACACGCAGTCGCTTTTGAGTGTCTGGGCGGTATCAATACAGTGCCGCATGAATTCGTAACGAAGGTCCCGACCTTTGGCATCAGGGCTGACGAATGTGGGCTCGTGCTTGACACGTGGGTTCAGCAGGAAGCGGGCACCGGTCTCGATAACCGAACGCATCTTCGCTTCGTCCAGAACTTTGGCCAACAGATCGACCTGGCGAGTTGCCAGATAGGTATTACCGAAGGGGGTCAACGTCAGATGATCGATCGTCAACGCGATGGCCGAGTATCCGATCTCGGATAAGATCTCTACGGCATCGAAAGGATCGTGATGCGCGAGTCCATTCGTGTTGTATCCCAGGATCATCCCCAATGGTACCTTCGGCCTTTTGGTGTCGCTGTTACTTCAGTCCGGCTTGTTCTGCGTGTTGCTGGAAAGGCAGTTGCCGGGTGGTGATTAGGTTGAATACATCCAACGCCGCAGCCCCAGCATGGGAACCAGCAAGGCGACAATCGAAACCGCCCAGATCGTTCCACATACAGCCAGGGTAATTGCCGCGTTGAAAAAAATCAGCGACAAGATCGCCTGTTTGATCGTCGTTTGCACATTTTCGGGAACCGGCGTCATGATGGCGATCACCACGCGTCGGATTAAGGACAGACTTAATAATACCAAAATGCCTGCCAAGCCGAATGCCTGAGATCGGTCGACATCGACAATCGAGGGCTGCACGAACGGCAAAACGGCCAGCATCAGGATGCCCGCCAGCATCAACCCGGCCCCCAAAATCAGCATCGGGCGGCTGCTTTCGGTCGCTTCCGTCCGGGCAAACCAGGTCACCCCGACGATATACAGACCAATCCCGCCGGCAAACATCAGTTGTCCCAGATCAAAGCTCAGCAGTTGAGGCCAGTCTTCCAGGGGCAATCCCTTGGCCAGGCTCATTCCGAGCAAGATATTGAAAAAGCGGCATGCCCCCATCATCCAGGGAGCCAGAAAGGTCCGCTTCAGGACGGCATCGTAAGCAACCACGCAAACCGACAGAGCCAGGGCCACGACCCCGCCTCGCCAAGGAATCGCAGCGTAGTCGACGTAAACATAGCCCCCCAGCAGCGCGACCAGGCAGCCCACAAGCAACATGCCATAGCCCGCCAGCATCGCCGTCTGGGGAGCGATCGCCCCGGAAGGAATGGGCCGATTGGGTCGCTGTTGGGCGTCGATGTCTCGGTCGTAATAGTCGTTCAGCACCATACCGGCCGAGTAAATCAAACTCGAGGCCAGCACCAGGCACACGAAGATCGCCGGGGCGTTCAGATTGGCAATGCCCAGGTTCGAAAACGCCGAGACGATGAAAAAACCGGCGAAGATATCGGCCCAAGCCGTGAATAGATTCGGAAGTCGACACAGTTTTCCGAAAGCCAACCAGGGGGAGTCGACAGAGGATTCAGTTTGGCTCGAATCGTCCAAGGGGCATCTCTCGAAAGCTCGTTCGGCGCGTCAGGATTAGGCTGCGATTGTACGATTTTCGCCCTTTATCGTCGAGAACTGGCGACCGGGGAATAAATCGAAAAGAGAGGGAGGAATAAAAAGAACCCCGCGCCGGGCGATGACGCGGGGTTCTGCGTTGGAAAAGGAGGGGAAGTCAGGAGACTTCTTAGGCACTCTTCGTTTCAGGCATCTTGAAAAGCTTTTCACGGCCTTCAACGATTTCGCGAGTGATCGAGTAGTTGGAACCTGGTTCCTGTTCTGGCAGGTCAAACATGATGTCGAGCATGACCGATTCGATGATCGAACGCAGACCACGAGCACCGGTTCCCTTGGCCAAGGCCCGCTGGGCGATGGCTTCGATCGCTTCGTCGGTGAACTGCAGCTCGGCGTTTTCCATCTCGAACAGCGTTTGGTACTGCTTGATCAGGGCGTTCTTTGGCTGCGTCAACACGCTCTTGAGAGCTGGCAGATCGAGTGGTTCCAGCGAAGCGACCATTGGCAAACGACCGACCAGTTCCGGAATCAAACCGAATTCCAGGACGTCGTCGCTGGTGACGTTTCGCATCAGTTCGGCAGCATCTGCTTCCGACTTGAAGCCCGAGGACTGACCGAAGCCAATGCTCTTGCGGCCCATGCGGCGACGCACGATGTCTTCGATACCGACGAACGTACCACCACAGATAAACAGGATGTTGCTCGTGTCGATCTGGATGTACTGCTGCTCTGGATGCTTACGACCACCTTGTGGTGGAACGTTGGCGACGGTGCCTTCCAGCATCTTCAGCAAAGCCTGCTGCACACCTTCGCCCGACACGTCACGGGTGATCGAAACGTTGTTGGAGGTCTTGCCGATCTTGTCGATTTCGTCGATGTACAGAATGCCTCGCTGGGCAGCTTCGACGTCGAAGTCGGCAGCGTGCAGCAGTTTCAGCAGCAGGTTTTCGACGTCTTCACCCACGTAACCAGCTTCGGTCAGCGTGGTGGCATCGCCGATGGCGAAAGGAACGTTCAGGATACGTGCCAGGGTACGAGCCAGCAGCGTCTTACCGCTACCAGTAGGACCTACCAGCATGATGTTGGACTTTTCGATTTCAACGTCGGAACCTTCGTGACCGACGACCAGTCGCTTGTAGTGGTTATGAACCGCGACCGAGAGGACCTTCTTCGCCCCATCCTGACCAATGACATACTCGTCGAGGTTGGCCATGATTTCACGAGGGCTGGGGATCTTGTTGAAGAGCTTGTTACCGGCGCCACGGCGTCGGTTCTCTTTTTCCAGGATCTCTTTGCACAGGTCGATGCACTCGCCGCAAATGTACACGTTATTGTAAACGTCGCCTGGGCCCTCGACCAAAGGACCAACTTCGCGATAGTTGCGACGACAGAACGAGCAGAATGCATTTTTCTTGTTGGTGCTGTTGTGCCGGGATCCACCAACGTCATTACCTGCGGGCATGAATTAACTCCTTTCGGCTTCGCTTGGAACAGCGTCTGGCAGTGGGCTTGGGACCTTGAGTCAATCTCTTGATGCAATGCCGGCCAGGGCTGTTAAAATTTCCACGTGCTGCTCGACTGGCCATGGCTTATCGAAGCCGTTTGGCCTGGGGGCATCCTTGTCCGCAAGAAGTTCGAGCCGTATTCTTCAGCCGCAGTAGCTGCTTCTATTCGTGCAACTCTCTACGCTGATACCGCTTCGCATGGGCGAAGAGAGAGTCGACTAGCAACTCTCGTTGGTTGGCCTCCCAGGCACCACACCTCGCATTACGAAACGATGTTTTGGTTTGTGCGATTGTCTTTCGCAAAACCAGACAAATTCACCTTAATCCGCCTTGCTGGCATCTTCGGCAAAAACGGGTTCCGCTTCTTCCGAAACTGTTGCTGGCTCTTGGATTCTGGCTTTGATGTCCGTCTTTATCTTTCGGAATTCCTCGTCCGATAGCTCACCCCGTGAATGCATTTCGCGGAACTTTGATAGCATCCCATCGGGTCCTTGTTGGTCGTCGTCCGAGTATTCGCGCCATTTTCTCACAAGGTGGAACGTTAGTGCCAATCCTAGGATGCATATCGCTAGTAGGAATACTGCGAATGCTAACTGCAGGTAGTACTTTTCCATCGCGGTACGGCAGAGGTTGAATCGACAAGGTTTTCCTACCAGGCAAATACAACCGAACCGCCCGGAGTCTCTCAATCCTCCATTATTTCCATTATCGCGTGCGACGTCCAATGATTCGCCCGGAATGCTCAGCCCGATCGGCAAATTGACAGCACCCTTTTCAGGGCGATAGGCTTAATACAGACGTATCCTCTTATTCAAGCATCATTTAGGGCAACAGGCATGGCACGCGAAGCAACCGTTCAAAAGATCTGCGATGTGGGCGTCGTCGCGGTCATTCGCGCGGACAATGGGGAAATCCTGGCGGACGTCACCCAGGCACTCGTCGACGGAGGTGTCACGGCGATCGAAGTTACCTTCACCGTGCCCAAGGCTCACAAGGTGCTTGAATACGTCGCCGACCGCTTCGGTGACCAGATTCAGCTCGGTGCTGGCACCGTGCTCGATCCAGAAACGGCACGCATTGCCATTCTGGCCGGTGCCGAGTTCATCGTTTCTCCCATCGTCGATCCGCGAACGATCGAGATGAGTCATCGTTACGACAAAGCGATGATGCCAGGAGCTTTGACACCGACGGAAGTCGTTCAGGCATGGCAAGCAGGGGCCGACGTCGTCAAGATCTTCCCATCTGACCTGACCGGTCCTGACTATCTGAAGGCCTTGAAGGGTCCCCTACCCCAAGTGCGCATGATGCCAACAGGCGGTGTGAACCTCGATACGGCCGAATCGTTCCTGAAGGCAGGTGCCTGTTCGCTGGGAATTGGCGGCTCGCTGGTCGAGAAGTCGGCCGTCAGCAGCGGCAATATGGATCGCATCCGAGATCTTGCAAGTCAGTACGTCGAGATCGTCCAGCGATTCCGTGCTCAATAGTTGTTCCGCTGGATGCTCGGGGCTACGATAAATCGAAGTGCTGACTTCCTCGCTCGTACTCTTCGTGTAGCTGACACCCGATGCCCATTACGTTTGAATGCCCCAACTGTGGAACCAGGATGAAAGTCCTGGATCAATATGCGGGGCAAACTGGGCCATGTGCTGTCTGTGCGAAGACGATCAGCATTCCTGAACCTTCGGACAACAAGAATGCCCGATCTGGACAAAGCTCTGACGACAATCGCGACCGTGGCGTCGAGCTGGGAACGCTGATCGGCATTCTGGGAGTCGCCGTCGTTTCCTTTTCGGTGCTCTTTCTACTGGCAGTATTGATCTTTCGCGTGGGTCTGCCGGCGATCGCCCAGATGCGAACCGATGCTCGCAACAAGGCCAACCAGCAGCAAATTGCCAAGTTGATCAACGCCTTGAACGCGTACCACGACACGCATGGCACCTTCCCCCCGGCCTACTTCCTGGACGAGAAAGGGAAGCCAGCCCATTCCTGGCGGGTCATGATCCTGCCAGAACTCGGCTATCAGCATCTGTACGACCAGTACAAATTCGACGAGGCCTGGAATTCGGCTCATAACGTCAACGTCACGATGCAGATGCCGTCAGTCTTTCGTGCGTTCGACGAAACTTCCGCCAACAACACAATCACCCACTTTGCCGCCGTCGTCGGAAATCGTTCGATCTTCCCCCGCGACAAGTCCGTTGGGCGTGCCCAAGCACTCGATGACCCGGAGGGTATCCTCACGATTGTCGAGGTGAATGGAATCGGTCTCGACTGGACCGATCCGACAAACAACTACGATATCGATTCGCCTCAGGGAACGATGATCATTCGCACCGACCCCAACGCGCCAGCATCGACGCTCAGCGGCAATGTCGGCATGCTGAACGGGGACACTTACCACTTCCACGAGAACACTTCTCCTGTTCGTCTGCAGGCCTTAGCCACTCGTAGCGGCAGCGAACCGCTCGATATCGACCTGAGCACTTTGACCATGCCATGACGGCACGGCCTCGCCGATTGTTACGAACGATACGACCGGTACAAATTGCCAGCCTTCGCTGACGCGTACCATATGGGCGACCCCGTCAAGCGGCCTTCCCGAACAACCGATAGATTCTCTGTCGCGTCCTCTATCGTTCAAAGGGTCATTCATGTTCAGCAATCCACGTATGCTCGCAGCCACGGCTGGCGTATTAGCATCGATGCTGGCATCCGGCCCTGGCATGCTATCAGCACAGCAAGCGCAGCCAGCTCGGCCGTCCCAAGACAAGGGAGAGCCGGTCGTAATTCGTCAGACCGAGTTCGGCATCCCTTACCAGGTCGATGCCCCCAATACGACGCCTGAAGTTCAACTGATGGTCTCGAACGATCAAGGCGTGAACTGGGTGGGCTACCAACGCCAGTCGTCTCGGCAAGATCGCTTCGTGTTTCAAGCCAGCAGCGATGGCGAATACTGGTTCGCCATTCGGACCTTCGACAATTCGGGACGGCCCACGAATGCTTCGCCGGTGATGAAACCGGAACTCAAAGTGGCGATCGATACCCAGACGCCGGTCATCAACCTGGAAGTCGAGGCCCTGGACAGCGGCGAAGTCATCGCCAAGTGGACGGTCCGCGATAAGGCGATCGATGCGAGCCAGATTCGACTGAGCTATCAGACTTCGCAGCAAAGCCCTTTCCAGCAAGTTCAGATCGACCCCAGTCAGGCCTATCAGGCCAATGGAATCATTGCAGGCGAAACCCGCTGGTTTCCGATCGCGACCGACCGCGTGATGCTGGTTCGACTCGATGCGAACGACAAAGCAGGCAACGTTGGTTTCTCGCAGCAATCGGTCGCGGTTCCATTGGTCGCCCAGCGACCTCGCTGGAATGGCGTTTCCCGACCGCTGCCGGGGCAGGATGGCCAGCCTTCCAATCCTCTGGCAGGCGGCAACGTTCCGGTCGATCCATTCCAACAACGACGTGTCGACATGCCACCACCACCGTCGCAGTCGATTCCATGGCCAACCGATAACGCAGTGCCTCGCCCGCAAACTCCAGCGGCCGGCAACCTGGCCGCGGCTCCGCAGCAACCGGCACCACCAGCCGCTGGCGGAAATGGCCTGGCTCCGATTCCATCGGGCATGCCAGATCGATTCCGTCCGGCGAGCATGAAGATGGAACCTCCGGTTGCCAACTCGGGCCAGCCATCGGCACCTCAGCCTACGCAGCCCGCGATGGTTGGCCTGCCGCCAGGCGTCGTGCCGCAATCGATCAATCAGAAGACGTTCGCCTTGAACTACGGTGTCGATACGGTCGGTCCTTCAGGGATCGGTCAGATCGAACTGTGGGTCACGCGAAACGGGGGCGAAACCTGGGAACCAGGCGGTATCGATCCTGACCGCGAAAGTCCCTTCGATGTTGAAGTTCAAGCCGAAGGCATCTACGGCTTCCGGATCGTCGTCGAAGGTGGCAATGGTTTGACTGGTCGCCGCCCCCAAGCGGGTGACCTGGCCGATATCTGGGTGAATGTTGACCTGACGAAACCGGTCGCCACGCTGACCAACGTTGTCTATGGCGAAGGGCCTCATGTCGGGCACCTCGATATCAACTGGACCAGCAGCGATGCGAACTTGACCGAACGGCCGATTTCGCTGTTCTACTCGTCGTCGGTGAATGGCCCCTGGAAGCCGATTGCCCAAGAAATCGCGAACTCCGGCAAATACGTCTGGAAGATTACGCCGGAAGTCCCCGCCGACATCTACCTGAAGGTCGAATCGCAGGACAAGGCCGGCAACATTGGCGAATTCATTCTGAAACGGGCCATCGCCAACGATGGACTCGTTCCACGGGGGCAAATTCGCTCGATCCAGCCGCGAAACAACCAGCCGGAACAAGCCGCCATGCCGGTCACCGTCCGCTAGGTCGCCGGTAGCCAATCGGTGCCAGACCGGGTAACTTGGTGCCATGGCAAATACGGTTCATGCTTTCGACTTTCTGGACGCCGAGGAAACGACGATTCCTTCGGTCTGCATTGTTTTCGGACGCGACGCCTTCTTGCGCGGACTGGCCACCGAGAAGGTTCGCCAGGCAGTCTTGGGGGCTGATACCGATGTTCCTTACGGCAAGCTTGCCGGCAACACCGTGACATGGGTCGATGTCGCCGATGAAGTCTCGACCGTCAGCTTGTTCGGCAGTTCCGGTCGCCGCCTTGCCGTGGTGGAAGACGCCGATCCATTCGTCAGCCGTTACCGCGACGAACTAGAAAACTTTCTCGAGAAGAAACGTCCAGGCGGCGTGCTGGTTCTTCAGGTCGAGAAGTGGGCCGCCAACACGCGTCTCTACAAAAAGTGCGACGCGACCGGTCTTCAGATTCAATGCAATCCACCTGAGAAGAAGTCGGGCAAGAAGACCTCGCTCGACTACGATGCCCTGGCCAAGTGGTTTGTGCGGCGTGCCAAGGTCGAACACGATGCCAAGTTGAACGTCGGCGCAGCGAACCTGTTGGTCGAGATGCTCGGCACGGAACTCGGTTTGATCGATCAAGAGATCGCCCGGCTCGCATTGTTTGTCGATATCCATCAACCGATCGACGAAGCGCTCGTTACCGAACAAGTGCATGGTGGCCAGTTGCAAGAGATCTGGCACCTGGTCGATGCGGCCGTCGAAGGGAAGACGGCGGATGCCTTGCTGCAACTCGACCGATTGTTCCAAGCCGGTGAGAAACCTCAGAAGCTGTACGGTCAGATCGCCTGGAGCCTGCGACGTTTTGCTGCCGCCACGCGTATCTATCAACGGGCACGTCGCCGCGGTGATGCCGTCAGCCTGCGAGATGCCTTGAAGGAAGCAGGCTTCCCGAACTGGCCCAAGGCGTTGGAAGAAGCCCAGCGTCGTCTATTGGCCCTGGGGCAAATTCGCGGGGGGCGACTCTACCGCCAACTGCTGGAGCTGGATCTCTCCCTGAAGGGAAGCCACTCGCACGAAACTCGTGGCCGACTGGCCTTAGAGAAGCTGGTGGTTTCGTTCTCGAAGGCCCTCGATCCACCGCGAGCTAGCAACGCTCGGTAGCGGATCGCCGCGTGCTATCACTGCTCGAAGATTCACCGATCGGTATCTCTTGCTTCAAACTTGAGGTTTTCCTACTATCCGCCGGACCGTTTCTTGGAAGAAGGCTTGCGCAAGCGCGCCAACAACGGAAGCCCGAGCGAATGATGTCGAAGATTTACCTTCCCTGTATCGTACTGCTAAGCGTTCTGCTGACTGGCTGCATGAGCGGTTGGAACCGGGGCGCCAAAGAATCCAGCTCGTTGAACAGCTACCTAGACCATCAAGCCGCCACCAAAGCGCGCCCAATGTCGACCAAGCCGGCCGGCATGGAAGAGAAGCCTCCGGAAAAGAATATTCTGGTCGAGTCGGAAAGCAGCGATGTTTCCCTCGGCAAGAAGCTGGCGGCACGTCTGGCGGAAGCCGATCAGCAGCAGCCACCATCAACAGAAGCCAAGAAACCAGCCTCCTATGCTGCTCGCGTCGCCGCGTTGACTCTTCCGGAAGCGGACAAGCAGCAGATTCTGACCGAGTTCGCCTCGGCCAACGATTCGCAGTGGGAAGAACTGCTTTCCAAGCTCGAACCAGTCTTCGGCCCGAAGACTGAAACCAAGATCGCTCAGCAGGCACCGCCTCCGGCCAAGAGCGAGGATATGGTGCAGAAGTATGCCACAAAGCTGGTCCAGCAGCACCTCGCCAGTGGCAGCGTGCCACAGCCGGCGACCAATGCCGAAGAAGGCCCAAAGCGTTTGCCTTCCACGAACATGCATCAAGACACCTCGCACTTAGCCCAGGTCGATCCTGATTTGTATCCCAAAACGATCGATCTCGAGCGTGGAAAGACGATGCCCGGAGCACGTCAGCCGGTCGCTCTGGAAGCCGCAAACCACCGGGATGCAGGAGTCCAACTGGCTGCCCATGTCACGGAAGTCGATGCCGGCAGCGAAGGGCTTTACCCGGAAGACGTCCAGATTGTCGCCTACAACCAGATGCGTAACGACACGAAAAGTCTGCCAGACAAGATGGCGGGGCCCAAAAAGAAGCCCGCCGAAGAGGAGTCGGTCAGCAACCTGACCAAGGACGAATACCGCGTGATGCAGATCTTATGGGAACGAGGTCAGGTTTCGCTCGAAGCGTTGCACAAAGATTACCTCGCCCAGTTCGGTCCGGAACAGTCGCGGACTTCGCCGAACCCAATTGCGATGAGCCTCGACGAACTGCATGCCATCCTCTTCGATTTGAAGGGACGTGGATGGATTGCGGACACGCGTCGTGGCAACACGGTTGCCTACTGGGCTTCCCGCAACCAGCCTGAATCAAGCAGCGGCGACTGGGAGAAACTAGTTTCGGATTCGATCCAGCAACTTCAACAGGTCGCCGGTGACAGCCGACTCTCCGAAGAAGAACGAACGATCGCCCAGCTTCGCTTGCGAATGCTGTACCTGGTCGCCGATCGCAAGTCGGACGCCTTAGAGAAGGTCGAAGGCTTGAGCCCTGAAGAACAAGAGGTCTGGAGCAACACGCTGTTTGGCCTGGCCGACTATATGCAAGTCGAAGAGATCCCGGTCGAACGACGCCATAGCCTTGCCTTGGGATCGTTCCGCCGCGTGATGTCGCACCTGGAAGCCGCCAGCCCATTGGAACTGAAGAATCTCGAGTTCATCCAAAGCGTCGACAGCTTTGGCCAGTTCAAGCCTTTCCCTTCGCACGACTTCCAACCCCAACAGGAAGTGCTACTGTACGTCGAAGTCGACAACTTCTCGAGCCGCGACAACGGTGGCAAGTTTGAAACGACGCTACAAAGCAACTACGAAATCTACGATCAGGCCGGGCGTCGAATCGATGCTCGCCAGTTCCCGGAAGTGAAAGACAGTTGCCGCGTTCGTCGCCGCGACTTCTACGTTCCTTACCGGCTTTACATGCCCGAGAACATCACGCCTGGTTCATATCGTTTAGAATTGACGGTTCGCGATCCTGCCTCCGACAAGTTCGGGCAGTCATCGATCGACTTCCGTATCAAGTAGGGACGAGGTATGACCACATACGACGTTGCGGTGATCGGAATCGGCGGCGTCGGAAGTTCGGCGCTGTACCATTTGGCGAAGAGTGGTGCCCGTGTGATCGGTCTCGACCGGTTCGCACCTCCGCATTCGCTGGGTAGCTCGCACGGCCAAACCCGGGTGATTCGGATGGCCTACTTCGAGCACCCAGACTATGTCCCCCTGCTCCGTCAGTCGTACCAGGCCTGGTACGAATTAGAAGCGGCCAGCGGCCGCACGCTTTACTTCCCGACCGGTGTCTTGCAGATCGGTCCCGAATCAGGCGAAGTGATTGCCGGCGTCCGCAAAAGTGCCGAGCAGCATCAACTGGCGATCGACTCGTTTTCGCACGAAGAGATCTCGAAGGCATTTCCCGGCCTGGTTCCACCCGAGAACTGTGTCGGCCTCCTCGAGCGCAACGCTGGCTATCTGCTGGTGTCCGAGTGCATCGATGCCTACCTGAAATTGGCCGTTCAACTTGGTGCCGAGATGGCGACCAATTGCCCGGTTCATGCCTGGGATAAGGAAGCGGACGAGTTCGTCCTACAGACCGCCTCCGGGCCAACCCACGCGAAGCAGTTGGTGGTTTGCGGAGGGGCATGGGCGCAACAACTGCTCGCCGACTTAAACGTCCCGCTGACGATCTTCCGCAAGCAGCTTTACTGGTTTGACAATCAGGTTCCGCATTACACCACCGAGGCTTCATTCCCGGTGTTTCTCTTCGAAACGGCGCATGGGATCTATTATGGATTTCCTCAGATCGATGCGCAGGGTGTGAAGCTGGCCCGGCACGATGGAGGCGAAACGATCGCTTCTGCGCAAGCCCATTCGCAGACCGAAGACATCGCCGATCGTCAATCGGTCGAAGAGTTCGTGCAAACCTGCATGCCGCAGCTTTCGAGGAACCTGACACGCCATGCGGCCTGCATGTATACGATGACACCCGACCAACACTTCCTGGTTGGCTCGCATCCGGAGCAATCGGGCCTGCATTTCGCGGCAGGGCTCTCGGGACACGGATTCAAGTTTGCGTCTGCCTTGGGGCAGATTCTTTGCGACCTGGCCACGACCGGCCAAACGGCCTCGCCGATCGGCTTTCTTTCGCCAAACCGATTCTCGTAATTCGGCCCCCGCGCTCGTAACGACAACCTAGAGTTGCTTACACGTCTTATTGCGCCACAGCGCAGACCTCGGACAATCGTCACAACCGCTGCAATCTGCACTCGGAAGTCATCATGAGCCAGCTTCAGTTGCCTCGTCAGGCCCAACAATATATTCAATTGCTTCGCGCTCAATGGAAGCTGTGGGTCCCGGTGGCCGTTGGTTGTTTCCTGCTGGCCGCTACCTATGCGTTGATCAAGCCAGATGAATGGAAGGCGACCCAGTCGGTCGTTCTGCGTGACGAAGCCGCCGGTCAGCTCAGCGGCCAGGGACGTTTCGACAGCAACGATACCCTGAAAGCAGCGCAGGAAATGGTGGTCGAAGTGGCCCGTAACCAGGCCGTCCTGGAAGCCACATTGCAAAAGGTCGGCCCTGCTCCGAATCATTCCAGCCATGGCACCTGGCCATCGCTTAGCGATATCGAAAGTCTCCGCAAGAACGTTTCGGTCAGCCCACCCAACGGCGCCGAGTTCGGCACGACCGAAGTTTTGCATCTGTCGGTCGTGTCCGACAATCGCGAACGAGCCATTCAGTTGACCTCGGCGCTTTGCACAGAACTCGACAAGGCCCTGAAGGACATTCGTAATAGACGTGCCGATAGCGTGATCGATGAATTGAAAGATGCCGAGAAACTTGCTCAGCAGGAACTTGATAAGTCGACATTAGCGTTGAAGGCTCAAGAAACCCAAGTCGGTAGCGATCTGGGTGAACTTCGCAGCCTGAACGATGCCACCTCAGGCGATGGCAATCTGCGAAACTCGTGGAACCAAATCAAGCAGCAGATCCGCGATGGCGAATCGGATCTCGCCAAGCTTCAGGAACAACTCAAGATCCTGCAGGAAGCCCAAAGCGACCCTGAACAATTGATCGCGACGCCTAACGCATTGCTCGAAAGCCAGCCTGCCCTCCGTCGCTTGAAAGATGGCCTGGTCGACGCTCAACTTCGCACGTCGCAGCTGATGGGCAAGATGAGCAAGGACCATCCGCAGGTGCAATCGGCGATGGCTTCCGAAGAAGAAGTGCGTAACAAACTACGTGACGAGCTTTCGATCGCGGTCCGTGGCGTTCAAGCCGACATCAAGCTTCAGCAGACCCAGATCAAGTCGATCAGTTCGCAGGAAGAAGATGTCCGTAAACGCCTCGATGCGTTGGCTTCGATTCGTGCGACCTACGCCAACCTGGTTGCTGACGTTGAGAAATGCTCGCAGGTGCTTCGCGCCGCTCACGAACAACTGGCCGACGCGAAGGCGAATAAACTCGCTTCGGAAACTTCGAGCCTGATTACTCGCATCGACTTGCCAACGACCGGCGAAAACCCGCTGGGACCTGGCAAGACCGTCATCGCCGGCACCGGCTTGTTGGGTGGGCTGGCACTGGGCATTGGCCTGGTGGTCTTGTTGGCTCCGCCAGAAAACGGTCAGGGTCGCCGCTGGACCGATCGTTTGTGGGGACGTCGCTCGACCGACACCACGACGCCTGCCGGTGGTGATCGCCGTGCAGGGAGTGCACCTCCTCAACAGGCTCCTCCAGCGCAGAATGCCAATGGAGCTTCTCGCGGACGCCGAGCCACCGATCAGGTTCCTCAGGCAACCTATCCCGAAATCGACCGACGCAGCGGCCTCGATCGCCGTGGTGTGCCAACGCCAGACGATCGCCGAGCGAAATAAAAAAGCCAGTCGCGATTGCAACTGGCTTTCATGGTGAAACAAATCTGTCGGGGCGATAGTTATTTACCCTGGAAGTCGGCTGGCTTCAGCCCTTTCTGGAACGCGTTGAAGCCATAGAAGCTTGGCTCGTAATCGCCCACGATCGTCACATCGAGATCGGGCGTGATCTTGTCTTCCAAGCCCACCAGGTCATAAGCCGCGTTCACGATCAAGCGGCGTCCATCTTCGTTGACGAAGTCGATCGCACTTCCAAACGTGCTGCAGACCGACGTCCCTTGCTTGCCACCTTCCCACTGGTAAGGCATCGTCCAGACGATTGGCATCATGGGATCGTTCTTGGCACCTTCCAGCGGCTTGTCTTCTGGCTTCATCCCGGTTAGCACGGCACCGTACATCAGCACCTTGGCATCGTCGGGCAACGAACGAATCCCATAGACATCGGTCGGTCCCCAGACATCGTCGACACCACTGAGGATTGGATTGTCTTTCTCGGCTTCGTTGATCACACCCCGGGTACTTTCTCCCTTGTGGCGGCCATGATGGTTCACCCAGGTTTCGCCCAGCACCTTCTTGCCAAAGCCGCCGTTGTTGCTCCAACTGTAGTTGCCGAACTTGGCGTCCTTCGGAATGTTGAACGCATGGGTGGAAGTGCGGATACCAATGATCGGCTTGCCAGCCTTCAGGTAGTCGTCCAAGATCTGCATGTCGGCTTCCGGCAAGTTTCGGAAACGCGTCATCAAGATGCAAAGGTCAGCATCCTTCAGCGCTTCCATGCCAGGAATGTTGGTCTGGTTGTTGGGATCGATGGTGCCATCTTCCGGGTTGATCGCAAACAAGACGGTGCACTGAAAGCCGTGATGCTGCGACAAGATCTTCGCCAGCATCGGCAACGCTTCTTCCGAACGATATTCTTCGTCACCACTGATCAGAACGATCTTCTTCCCTTTGCCGTGACCTTCGCCGCCGTCGAAAGAAAGCACCGACTCGTTCGCCGAGACCATCGAACAGGGCAGAATCACCATCGCGATCAGAGCAGTCCACAGATTCCTGGCAATCATTGAGAAATTCCTGGTGGGGATTGGGGAGGTGGGAAGTTGTGAGTCCCTTCGTTTATAATCGAAACCGAGGCTCAATGCACCGTTTGGCCAGTGGCAATTCGGGCGAAAAACTCGATCCCTGCCCCCATCCCTCCCCAACCTGCTCTTCCCCGAAGGTTTCCGCATGAATCGCTTCTGTTGGATTGCTTTTTGCTGTGCGATTTTTCTGATACCGTTTCGCTCCGCGACGGCCGGAACCCCTAAGGTGCTCGACCCACGTTTTCAACTGGAACAAATTGCGCAGCAGCCCGAGATCGTCACGCCAATCGGAATCACATTCGACCAGCATGGGGACTTGCTGGTGATCGAATCGCACACGCATCATCGCCAGGCCGATTACCAAGGCCCGCCCACGGATCGCATCCGCCGCTTCGCCGATACCGATAACGATGGCAAGCTCGATACCTGGAGCACGTTTTACGAAGGAACCGAAGCGACGATGAGTCTGGTCGCCGCCAGTGATGGTTCGATCTACGTTGCCACACGCATGGAAGTCTTTCGACTACGCGACACCAACGGTGACAAAGTTGCCGACAAGCGAGACGAAATCGCTCACTTGGAAACGGCAGGACGCTATCCCCACAACGGCCTGGCCGGCATCGCCTTTGGTCCGGATGGTTTTTTGTACTTCGGTCTGGGCGAGAACCTTGGCGAACCGTACGCCTTGGTGGGGAGCGATGGCGCGAAGCTTTCTGGCGGAGGCGAAGGAGGCACGATTTATCGTTGCCGCATGGATGGCTCGGGACTGGAACGCCTCGCTACCGGTGTTTGGAATCCGTTCGGTATGATCTTCGATCCCTCAGGCCGCTTGTTCATGGTCGACAATGATCCAGACAGCCGCCCACCATGTCGCTTGCTGCAAATTGTTCCTGGGGGCGACTATGGCTATCAATTCCGCTACGGTCGCACCGGCGTGCATCCGCTACAGGCCTGGAATGGCGAACTGCCGGGCACATTGCCGATGGTTGCCGGAACGGGCGAAGCACCCAGCGGCGTGCTGTGGTACCACGGTGAACTTTGGGGCAGCAGTTGGGGCGACCATCGCGTTGAAACGTTCCGTCTTGGCCATAACGGCGCTGGCGTGCAAGCCACACCACAGACCGTCGTTCAAGGCGATCACAACTTTCGCCCGGTCGATTTCGCGGTCGCTCCGGATGGCTCGCTCTATTTCACGGACTGGGTCGATCGTAGTTATCCGGTCCATGGCAAAGGTGCCATCTGGCGGCTTTCGTGGAAAGGGTCGCCGCCGACCGACACTCCCCTCCCGCTTTCCGCGGAAGAGCAGCAAGCCGCCAAGTTGCGTCAGGAACCAACCCTCGCGGCACTCGACTCCGACGATCCTTTCCTACGGCAGGCCGCCACGTATGGGCTTTCGCAAAACCCAGAAATGCTGGCCGGCATCGACTGGACTTCGGTGCCGACCGGTACCCAGCGGCTCGGCGTGCTCGAAGCCATTCACTGGAACCAGGAAGCGACGTTCCCGGAGACGAATCCGCAGCAGCTACGAAAGGCGCTCAACGATCAGGACGATCGTGTTCGGATGTATGCGATGCGCTGGATCGCCGATCAGAAGCGAACCGAGTTCCTGCCTGACTTGCAGCAGCGATTGAAGGTAGCCACACCGACCGTTCGTGAGTTTCCGGTGTTGCTCAGTACCATTTCGTGGCTGGAGTCGGGCAACGCAGGCGGAAAGAACGATATTGTCGAGCAGCGCATGCTGGCCGACATCGTTCGCGACGAGAAGCAGTCGGCCGAACTGCGGACGTTGGCTCTGAAGTTGATCGTCCCCGGTGGCAATCAACTGAAGCTAGAAGAGATTCGTGCGCTCGTCGACAGCGCGTCGGCGGAACTTGCTCAGCAGGCGATGCAATCGATCTACCTTCGTGGCGGTTCCGAGGCCGAGAAGCTGGCCGAAGCGATTGCCATGGACCGAAAACGTTCGCCAGAACTACGTGCGATGGCGATCGTCGGCTTATCAGATCATGCCGACCAGTTCCAGAAGCAGCTCGAAATATTGAGCCAAGATTCTAATGAGGTCGTGCAGCGAGAAGCAAAACGCACGTTGGATTCCGAAATGGTTGCCAACCCAACGCCGCCAGACGACCTCGATCAATGGTTGACGCGAATCGCAGGCGTAGGAGACGTAGCGGCTGGTCGGCGAACGTTTCTTTCTTCGCAAGGTGGCTACTGCATTCGTTGCCACCGCTTTGATGGAAGTGGCGCCGATGTCGGGCCCGACCTGACTTACATCGGTCAGCGAATGACGAAGAAGAAACTGCTGGAATCGATCCTGCAGCCGAGCCGCGAGATCGCTCCGATGTACGTTCCCAAGGTGGTGCTGACCGATGACGGCCGCTTGCACATTGGCTATCCGATTACCGATCCGAAGGTGAACGAAAAGCGGCTCTTTGTCGACACGGCCGGTCAACGATTCGAGTTGGAACCCACCTCGATCGAAGAAGAAAAGGACTCGGACAAGTCGATCATGCCTGCCGGCTTCCAGCAAGTGCTGACGCCGGAAGAAATGCGTGACCTGATCGCCTTCCTGCTGGCGACACCGCAGTCGTAAGCCAGCTGCTTTAGTACGCGTTTTTGCGTCCCAGCACGACAAAGACCGTTTCGAACAAGATTCGCAGGTCGAGCCAGATGCTCCACGTGCGGATGTATTCGTGATCGCATTGAACGCGACGTTCCATCTTTTCGACGGTGTCGGTTTCGCCACGCCAGCCGCGAACCTGGGCCAGCCCGGTAATCCCAGGCTTCACCTTGTGCCGCAGCATGTAGTGATGGATCAGTTTGCGATATTGTTCGTTGTGGGCCGAAGCATGGGGCCGAGGTCCCACCAACGACATCGTTCCACCGATCACGTTGAACAACTGCGGTAGTTCGTCGATCGAGCTCTTCCGCAGGAACCCGCCAATCGGTGTGAGTCGACTGTCGTTCTTCTGCGCCTGTTTCACGTTTGGGCCATCTTCACAGACGGTCATGCTGCGGAATTTCCACACCAGAATTTCCTGGCCGTCCAAACCATAACGTCGCTGACGGAAGAAGACTGGGCCCTTCGAGGTCAGCTTGACGGCCAGGGCGACCAGTGCCATCGGAATCGAAAGCAACAGCAGCACGAATGACGCCAGGATGATATCGCTCACCCGCTTCAAGATTCCATCGACGCCGAGCAAAGGGTTTTCGTAAACACTAACCACCGGCAGTCCGCGGATATCGGACCAGCGCGAGTGTAAAATCTCGAACACGAAGAAGTCCGGCACGATATAAACCGAGGCGGTCGTATCGCCCAGGTGATTCAGCACGTTGCGAATTCGTGTCTCGGCACGCATCGGAAACGTGATATAGATTCGATGAACTTCGCCCCGACGAGCCGCCTCGACCAGATCGTTCAGGTTGCCAATCCGCATGCCGAGGTTAGCCGGAATGGCAGGCAATCGTTCGCTAGGGCGATCGTCGTAGAAGCCAGCCACACGCATGCCGAGGTCCGGGGTATCGCGGATATTTTCAGCCAGCTGAATGCCAAGCTCGTTCACGCCAACAATCGCCACGCCATGCTGATTCAATCCGCTGGCAAGCATCCATCGCAGCACGGTACGAATGATCATGCGCGAAACGGTCAGCAAGAGTGGCGTAATCAAGAACCACCACACCAGCGTGTAGCGATGCAGCGGATGTTCGTAGTGAACGACAGTCGCCGAAACAACGAGCAGCCCGAGCGAAATTGCCCAGGTCAACGCACCGCAACTGATTTCGCGTTCGGTCGAAACACCACGCCAGTTGCGATAGACGCCGGTGAATTCGGCCACGACGTAATAGATCGCCAAGGCGACCACGCCTGCCAGTTGATGATCGCCAGCCGGAGTTTCGCCGGCGCTCATGACGGCCAAGACCAGGCCAAACAAAATGGCGGCGGCATCCGCTACGCGGTAGATACCGTCGAGCAGGGTCGATTTGTGTTGGATCTGTCGAAGTGGATTGCTCATCAATGTTGCCTGGCAGCAGGGCGGACTCGCCGGCCGAAAAAGAAAACCAGGCAAATATAGGTTAAGCCCCTTCGCCGAGCGAAGCATGCGCCAAGCAGAATTCAGATCGTGTGAGCCGTGGAAACGATCGTAGCAGTCGTAGCGATTGTCGCGACTACGATTAGATGTCGATCGCGCCTTCCAGATCGATCTGCGGCGGAAGCGTCTCTGGCGGAGGAGGAAGTTCCAGTTGTTTCGGCGCCGGTTCTTCCTGGCTCCGTTCTCTTAAGCGACGAAACAATCCCTTCCGCGGAGTCTCTTCCTGATCTGTACCTGCCGGATCGGACGGCGATGGGGTGTCCTGATTGGCCTGGCGACGTTCGCGCATCAGGTCGAGCAAGCCACCTTCGCCCGCGGTTCCTTTCAACAATGCCCCTGCCATTCCCATCACCCCTTCCAGGTCGAGTTCACCATCTTCGCCCTCGAAGTCGAGCTTGAATTCGTCACTCTTCAGCAGGTCTTGCAGCGTTGACTCGGCTGTCGTCATCAGCGAATTTCCGAATCGCCGTTTGTCGATGATCGGGTGATCAAGCGTACCGGTGATCGGGATCTCGATCGTCTTGCCTCGTAGCGCCGTCAAGAACGGAAGCGGCAACTCCCCTTCTTCGAGCCCTTCGGTCGGGTTCAGCGGAATCGGAATTTCGGCGATCAGATTCAGTGATTTATCGAGGCCGACATAGCCATGCGTTCGTACCCGCAGGTTGCCAATTCCGAAATCGAGGCCTTCATGATAGACCTGTTTATCCGCGAGCTCGAAGTTGATCGTGCAGTCGGAAAAGACATCGACCGATGGGCCAAGCCCAACGAATTCGGTAATCTTTTGCACTAGCGGAGTGCCTGTCAGCTGAGCTTTGTGAATCACCAGCTTGCCCTTGCCAACCGCATTTTGGTGGTCTGCCAGTGGGACCTGTATGTCTTCCAGCGAAAGGGAAATATCGCCGTTCACCTTCGTCACCCCGGTCACAACCGGAGCGACAAACTTCAGCATGTCGTCGCACATCGCTTGGGTCATCTGTTGATGATCCATCAGCGTGGCCCGGGGAATCAGGATGGTGGGGCCTTCCGCATCGGTCTGGCCTGGGCGTAGCTGAGCCAGGAAACCAATCTTGTCGAAGCCCCATGGCTGCGTAGCCCCTGGCTTGCTCACTCGGACGGTGGCATCGGTCACCGCGACATCAATGGTCCGCTGCAGCGCGGCTTGGACTTTTTCTTTATCGAGTGAGGGAGCTTCGGCGGGGCCATCGTTCGCCAGGTCGGCCTCTTCGGAAGGAAGCTCAATCTCGATCAGGGGACTCTCGATCTTGAGATTGCCCAACTGCCGAGGCTGCTTCAGCAAATGGAAAAGCGTGACATCGTTCGAGATGCGTGGGACCCCGATGTCATACTTACCGCTGTTTTGCGTCACCTTCAGATTGGTGATCTCGGTGGGCGTAAACCAACCAACGGAAACCGAGCCGACCGACACGTCGACTTCCTTACCATTGAATAGTTGGTGCAACAGAAAGTTTCGGACTGGACCGTAGCTAATCAAGGTGGGGGCGGCAATAACCAGAACAACCAGCAAGCCCACGAAGGAGCCGCCAGCCAGAAGAACCTTACCCCAGTGTTTACGGATCCAGTTCATGGCGTGACATCCGGAAAAAAGAAAACCAGCTTGCCGCCGCGAGCCATGGCTCCTCGCCCGAAACGGAGACGAGGAGCATCGGCCGGATATTTAGAGGAGCGACTTCAGCGCGGCCAGGGCAGCGTCGTAGTTGGGCTCTTCGGTGACTTCCTTACAGGTTTCAGCGTAGACGACTTTGCCTTCGCTATCGAGCACAAATGTGCCACGGGCCAGCAGTTTCAGTTCGTCGATCAGCATGCCCCAGTTGTTACCGAAGCTGCGTTCCTGGTAATCGCTGTACTGCTTGATGTTGGTGATGTTTTCAGCACCGCAGAAGCGATTCTGGGCGAAAGGCAGGTCCAAGCTGATCGTCAGGGCGTTGATCGAATCGCCCATTTCGCCGAGGCTTTCGTTGAACTTCTTGGTCTGAACCTGGCAGACACCGGTATCGAGCGAAGGAACCACGCTCAAAATGCTGGGCTTACCCTTCAGGTCGGATACGGTGATCGCGGTCAGGCCCTGAGGACCAAATGCGTGCAGCTTGAAGTCAGGGGCAGCTTGGCCCACTTGGACTTCTTCGCCAACCAGGGTCATCGGGTTGCCTTTGAACGTAATCGCTGCGGGGCGGCTCATGAAATTTCCTTCTACATGAAAATCAGGGTGCCGAAAGGCACATCTTCGGTTTGGTAACGAAACCGCATTGTGCCGCGCCGCTTCGGGTGATTAAAGAGGGCGTGCCCGTTTCGGGGGATTTGCAGCGCGAATGCCGTCCTCTGCCGACGTCCAAGAAACGAAAAAAGCCGCCCGGCGTGCACCCGGCGGCTTTTTGTTATGGAAATGGATCGCTGGCCAAAATCTTTGTCCGTTGGAGGCGGACCAATTAGAGCCAATCGACTTCCAGTTGATTTTCAACTTCATGCACGCCATCGACGCGGCGAACGGCCTCTTGGGCCATCTGCTTTTGGAAATAGCTGCCCACGCGACCCTTCAAGATCACGCGACCTTCGCTTCCTTCCACCTGAAGATGGCGGCTGGGGAAGTGAGGGTTGGCCGAAAGGGCCTGATGAACAGTGCTGGCAATCGCGGTCACGTCTTGCATCACGGGTGCCTCGGGGTTGGTTCTGAGATCGGGATATTAGCTTGAGTGCTATCACTGCTATCGGAGTCCCCTGCGGAAAGCCTGGACGAATTTAACGTCCCCGTAGGAAAACCGATGCAAAGCAGTGCCGATTGAACCGACTGTACCGATTACCGCACCAGAAGAAGGGTGCCACGACAGAACGTGACACCCGATCGATTCATCTAAGCGAACAAGCTCTTGGCCAGCTCTTCGGCCTTTTCCATGGCGGAAGGAATCTGAGCGGCGTCTTTACCGCCGGCCTGAGCCATGTCGGGACGACCACCGCCAGAGCCACCGACCAGTGCGGCAGGTTCCTTGACCCAGTCGCCGGCCTTCAAGCCCTTGTCGGTCAGCGTTTTGCTGAGTCCAGCCACGATGGTCACCTTTCCTTCGTCCGCGGCTGCAAACAGCATGACGGCCGAAGACGAGGTGCTTTTGCGGATCTGATCGATCAACTGACGCATCAGGTTAGCGTTGGCCCCTGGGACTTCCGCCACCACCACCGAGACGTCGCCGACAGTGCTCGACTTGGCCAGCAGGTCGTCGCCGGTCAGCGTGCCTGACTTTTCACGTTCGGTCAGTTGGTGCTTCAGCTTTTCGATTTCCGCGAACAACGTCTTCACGCGTTCAGCCGACTCGAACAGTGGCGAATTCAACTGACGAGCCGATTCCTTCAGCATCTCTTTGCGATGGAAGTAATCGACGTCTGCCTTGCTCGACGTAGCGACCGCAGTCGGAGCATCGGGAGCCTTACCACTGCCGTTGACCGCTTTCTTCAAGTCGCGGACATAGCCGGTGATATGCTTCACCGCTTCCGGTACATCGTTAACGCTGCAGCCGAGAGTGCTGGCCATTTCGCTCAAAGTCTGGTCGACTTTGACGCGGTATTCCTTCGCCTTCTCACCGGTGAGGGCGATGATACGACGCACGCCGGCGGATACGCTTTCTTCGCTGATCACCTCAAAGGCGCCAACCTGCTTGGTATCGGTCAGGTGAGTACCGCCACACAGTTCGCGGCTGAAATCACCCATGGTGACCATGCGGACCGGATCGGGGTACTTCTCGCCGAAGAGCATCATCGCTCCCAGTTCGCGAGCCTTGACCAGTGGAACGGTTTCCCACTTCACCAGGCCGCCATCGGTGACCTTCTCGTTCACGTCCGATTCGATGACCGTTAACTGATCGAGAGCAATCGGCTCCATGTTCGTGAAGTCGAATCGCAGCAAGTCGTCTTCCACCTTCGAGCCCTGCTGTTGGGCGTGCGAACCGAGCGTCTTCTGCAAGGCATGATGCAGAATGTGCGTGGCCGAGTGAGCTCGTTTGATCGCGGCACGGCGGTTGGTATCGACTTCCGCGGTCGCGGTTGCCTCGGTCGAGATCTTGCCTTTGGCCAGATAGCCGACATGCAGGAACAAGTCGCTGTCTTTCTGGGTGTCGGTCACGACAAACTCGAAATCGCTCGAGTAAATGCGACCGGTATCGCCGATCTGACCGCCCGACTCGCCGTAAAACGGGGTCTTGTTGATCACGACAATCAGTTCGTGCTCTGGGCCAATCTTGTCGAAATCGTCGACCAGCTTCGACTCTTCGTCCCCTTCAGCGCCGACCACGATCCCCCTCACTTCGACTTCGGTCGAATCGGTTTCGTAGCCGATGAATTCGGTCGAACGGACCGAGTTCTTCAGCGATTCGATCGGACCGGTTTCGAACAGTTTGACCTGTTCGCCGCCAGAGCGTTCACCGAACGCGACCATGGCGTCTTTGTAGCCAGCCCAGTCAAACGTGAAGCCATGTTCAATGGCGACTTGTTCAAAGAGTTCCGGTGGGAATCCGAAGGTCTGATACAGTTCAGCCGCTTCGTCACCACTGACGACAGTACGGCTGGCGGAACGCATGCCAGCGAAGATCTTTTCGCTGCGGGCAATCCCGTCATCGAGCGAGTGGAGGAAGTTCTCTTCTTCGCTCTTGATCACGCTCTTAACGCGGGTGACCGAGTCTTGCAGGTCAGGGTAAGGAGCCTTCATCATCTCGACGATTTTGTCGACCAGTTGATAGGCGAACGCGTGGTGCATGCCCATCTGGTGACCATCGAGCACCGCACGTCGCAGCAAGCGGCGGATGACGTACTTCTCTTTATTCGCACCTGGGTAGACGTTCTCGTGAACGGCCATGGTACAAGCGCGGATGTGGTCGGTGATACGACGCAGGCGGCGACCATTGTCCGAGTCCGGATCGTACTTCACGCCACAGATTTCGCCTGCGGCTTCGACGATAGGTCGCAAGATGTCGATGTGATAGTTGGTGGTGACACCCTGCAACGTGGCCGCAGTACGCTCGAGCCCCATGCCGGTGTCAATGTTCTTGCTCGGGAGCGGTTCCAGGTTGTTCGGTGGATCGCCGACACGGTTGAACTGCGTGAACACGAGGTTCCAGATTTCGACCTTCTTGCCATCCTTCGGCGTGAAATAGATTTCACTGCACGGACCGCAAACGCCGTCGGGTCCTTCGCTCGGAGCGCTGGCAGGCCAGAAGTTTTCGTCTTCGTCGAGACGTTCGATCCGGCTGAACGGCAGACCGATCTTTTCGTGCCAGATATTGGCGGCTTCGTCGTCGTCTTTATAGACGGTCACGCTCAACTGGTCGGGGTTCAACGCCAGCCACTTCTTGTCGGTCAGAAATTCCCACGCCCAGTGGATCGCTTCTTCTTTGAAGTAATCGCCAAAGCTGAAGTTGCCCAGCATTTCAAAGAACGTGTGGTGATAGGCCGTACGACCGACGTTGTCGATATCGCCGGTTCGCAGACATTTCTGACAGGTCGTTGCCCGGGTGAAGTCGAGCTTCACGCGTCCCAGAAAGTGATCTTTGAACTGGTTCATCCCGGCCGGCGTGAACAGAACTGACGGATCCCAGGTGGGAACCAAAACGTCGCTCGGGCGACGGGTGTGTCCTTTGGTCTCGAAAAAGCTGAGGTACTTCTCGCGTAGTTCGTCGGTTTTCATTGGGATCAATTTTCAGTGTTCGATGGTCTGGGGTCCCGCTGCTTCCTTCGGCCGCGGAACTCGTTTCCCCCAATCATTGGGACACAAGTCCTTCATTCTAGGTTCTTTGCGAATCTGGGCAAAGGTGACTGACGGCCCCGATTCGGCGTCCCTCCAAGAACGAAAACAAGGCCGGCCATCCCTCTGTGCAGAGACAGCCGACCTCGGAACCCTGTTTCGGTTGCAAGCTAATTCAAATCCCGGGGGGATTCGGGGGGATTAAAGATCATCTTCCGGCATTTCGCCGTCGCTGTCATCTTCGGAAGCAGAAACCGGCCCGATGCTCGGCTCCATCACATCCATCACCTTCTGCTTGATCTCTTCGGTGATTTCAGGATTCTCAACCAGGAACACCCGGGCCTTTTCTTTCCCTTGACCCAACTGCATGTCGCCATAGCGGAACCAGGCCCCGCTGCGGGCAACAATCTTGTGATTGAGCCCCAGATCGAGCACGTCCCCTTCGTAGCTGATGCCATCTTTGTGCATCATGTCGAACTCGGCAACGCGGAACGGAGGAGCGACCTTGTTCTTGACGATCTTCGTACGGACACGCTGACCGACCACGTCTTCGCCATCCTTCAACTGACCGATTCGACGGACGTCGATACGGCAGGAAGAATAGAACTTCAAGGCACGGCCACCTGGGGTGGTTTCGGGGCTGCCGAACATCACCCCCACCTTTTCGCGGATCTGGTTGATGAAGATCACGCAGGTCTTCGATTTGGAGATGGCACCCGTCAACTTACGCATCGACTGGCTCATCAAACGAGCCTGCAAACCAACGTGCGAATCGCCGATTTCACCATTGAGCTCCGCCTTGGGGACCAGGGCGGCCACCGAGTCGACAACGATGACATCGACAGCGTTCGATTTCACCAGCATTTCGGTGATCTGCATCGCCTCTTCACCGCTGGAAGGCTGACTGACCAGCAATGTTTCCAGCTGAACTCCGAGCTTTTTGGCCCAGCTAGGATCCAGTGCGTGTTCGGCGTCGACGAAGGCTGCGATCCCTCCCAACTTTTGGGCCTGAGCGATGCAGTGGAGCGCCAGGGTCGTCTTACCACTCGATTCCGGACCGAACACCTCGATGATTCGACCACGTGGAATTCCCCTGCCTCCCAAGGCCATGTCGAGCGAAAGCGATCCTGTCGGAATCCCTTCAATTGCCTTGTGGTTATTACCCAGGGGCATGATCGCCCCTTCGCCAAACGACTTCTCGATCTGAGCCAGGGTGGTTTTCAGGGTGGTGTTCCCAGCAAACACATCCTTCTTGGCATCTTCGCCTTTCGACGAGACGTCCTTCCCGGACGACTTAGCTTTCTTGGCTGCCATTTTTCCGTTGCTCTTGGTTGCGACCGTGACCATTTCGTTGGGCTCCTTTATGCGGAATGACCGAAGGCACTGCAAGCGGGCCCTGCGGTATCGAGTGCACAGATGAACAGTGTACAAGTTTGCACTAGGAATGCAATCTTGTTTCTGGCTTGCTTCTGAAAAAAATGATCGGCGAAGCGCGGGACACGTTAGGTCCCAGCCCAGAAAAGAAATTTCCGGAATCCCAGATTTCGCCAAAAAGCCTTACAAGATAAGGCTTTCAGAAAAAGCCAATTCGTCGCGAATAAGAGCCACGGCGACGACTAACCGAGCTTGCCACGCCCGATCAGGGTGTATTTGGGGCCGGTTCGATCAAGCTTGCTAGCAAAAATGCAAACTTCGCGAATACTGCACTCCCCCATCGGCAACTCTTCGTTTTCAGCGAGCAAGGCTTTCAGGCCTTCGACCGACTCGTTGAACCGTTTTAGGCGGCCCAACGTCAGGTGAGGATGATACTTCTTGCGAGAATCAGGTGGATAGCCGGCCTGGGCCAGTTGCTCGGTCAGATCTTCCTGCAACGCAATGAGTTGCTCGGCACCTCGACTGGCCCCCACCCACAGCGTGCGTGGACTTTCGATATCAGGAAAAGCCCCGGCCCCGACCATCTCGAGTTCGAACGGATCATGGGCACTGGCGACATCGATCGTCGTCCGCGAGATGTCGACCAGGTCCTGGCTGGTAACATCGCCCACAAAATTGGTCGTGATATGCAGATTCTCGGACTCGACCCATTTCACATCCGTCCCGGACGCCGAGAGCTTTTTAATCAGCTTCTCGGCGCGGCGGCGAATGTCCGTCGAGATTCTCACGGCCAGAAAACAACGAGTCGCTTCCATGCCGGAGAGACTCCCTTCTTGGAACAGGACAACTAGAACGTCAGCATCTGGCGATACTGGTTGAAGCGGCTGTCGATTTCTTCGCGGTTGGTACCCTTCAGGCGGTCCAAGCTGAAGTCTTCGACGATCAAGCTGGCCACGACGGTGCCGTAAGCCATCGCTTCTTTCAGCGTCTTCGGGTCGAAGTTGTTCTGCTGAGCCAGGTAGCCCATCATGCCGCCTGCGAAGCTGTCGCCGGCACCGGTCGGATCGACCACGTCTGGCGTTGGGAAGGCTGGCATCACGTAGGTTTCGTTCTTCGAGAAGAACATTGCGCCATGTTCACCCTTCTTCAAGATGATGAACTTCGGGCCCATTTCCAGGACCTTCTGGCCGGCTCGAACCAGGTTTTCTTCTTCGGTCAACTGCTTGGCTTCGCTGTCGTTCAGCACCAGGCCATCGACTCGGCTGAGCAGCGTCTTGAGCTGATCGCGTTCGATTTCGATCCACAGGTCCATCGTGTCGGCCACCACCAGGCGTGGCCCGGTCATCTGCTCCAGCACCTTCAACTGGGTCGTCGGCGAACCGTTGGCCAGGAAGACGAATGGGCAGCGGCTCGATTCTTCCGACAATGTTGGGTTGAACGTTTCCAGCACGTTCAGGTGAACTTCCAGCGTGTCGCGGTCGTTCATGTTCGAGTGGTATTTGCCGGTCCAGCGGAAGGTCTTGCCACCTTCTTCGATCTCGATGCCCGAGGTATCGATGCCCCGTTCGGTCAACAGTTGGGTATGCTCTTCCTGCCAGTCTTCACCGACGACTCCGACCATGCGAACTCCGCTGAAGAAACTAGCGGCGTACGAGAAGTGCACGGACGACCCACCCAGGATGTTCTCGCGAACCTCGGTAGGGGTATGAATGGAATCGAAAGCGATGGATCCGACGACCAGGAGTGACATGGGGGCGTCTTTCGTAATTAGCTTAGGCTTTGGAAATTCATTTTCACAAATCACGACGCTCTTCGCCCAAAGCTGGGCCGAAAGCCCCTTTCAGGGCATAATGAACCTCGCAAAACGCCTCATTATCAGGGAATCGGTCCTTTCTGCAACGTGATGCACGAAACCAAACGGGCCTCTCGGTCATTTTCTTGTGGTGTTGCGCCATTTCCCGATTCTCGCTTTCCCGCTTGAAAGGTCGTTAAATTGCCTTTTCGCACTCCCCTGCTCTGCCTTTTGCTCGCCAGTTGCCTGCTGACTTCCGTGGCCCTGGGGGATGAAGAAAAACGCTTTGTAGCGCTGCTGGAAGATGGTCGCGTGGTCGAAGACAACGTCTTGCGCAACTGGTACTCCGGCAATGCAATGCCGCAACTGGCTGGCCAAAGCCTGATCGATGGCGGCAACCCCATACGGTGGATGATCGACCGTTCGCTCGGTCCGGCCGAGATGCCCAACGCCTACATCGAACTTCTGTCTGGCGACCGCCTGCCGGGCCATACCGACAGCTACATGGCCGAAGGAATCGAATATCAGGCCGACCAGCCCGAGCACTTCACGCTGACTCCCAGCTTTTCGTATCGCAAGTCGTCCGACTCGCGATACCGCACCGACCTGCGTGTCCGCCGCGACTTCATTCGCAAAATCGTCTGGCAACAGATTCCCGCGTTAGTCGATCGTTATGTTCCTTCGACCGTCTATCTGACCAACGGTCGTGAGATCAGCTTCCGGGCCATTCGCTTCTCGGACGGAGCAATCCACTTGCTTTCCGGTCGCGAACGGATGTCGTTTGGGTTCCATGAAATCGCCGAGCTTCATCTGTCCGACGAATCTCCCTGGGAGACGCAACTTCGCGAGTTAGCCATTCTGTTCCCTGGCGGCAAAACCGATCCTGCCGATCGAATGCGATTGGTCCAATGGGAAACTTCAGAAGGCCTGGTCGCGACAACGAGCGTGCAGCGAATCGATGCTGACTCGCGAGGCGACAACAACAACTCGGATCGCTGGATTCACGGCATCCAGCCAGCCTGGTCGCTCGATCCGATCTGGGTCGAATGTCGTTCGACTTGGATGCGACGAAGTTGGCCAATCGACGAGATTCCTCTGTTTCGCTTGCCTTATCAAGAGAGCCGCGCAGGGGCAATGTTCTCGCGAAATGGGTTTCCGGCTCGTGTGAATCGTGGCGTCCTCGCTGGCACCGCCAAGTCAGGCGATCACATCAGCGGCTGGAACTTCGGCGTGATGGCTCCCAGCCGCATGTCATTCGAGCTCCCCCCCTTGGCCAAGGGGCTCCGTGGTTCGGTCGGGATCGATCAGGCCGCCAAAGACCGCGGCTGCATCCGTGGCAAAGTCTTCGTTTCGTGGGAGAGCCAACCGAAGTTTCAATCGGAACCGATCATCGGCTCGCAAAAGAGGGTCGAACTAGGCAACATCAACTGGAACGACGTGCCAGCCGATGGAAAGTTAATCCTGGAAGCGGACATGGCCGAAGAAGGGCGTCCTGCCGATGCCGACCCGTTCGACATCCGCGACATGACCAACTGGATCGAGCCACGTTTGCTGTTGGATCGCGAGAAACTCCTGGCCGAGATCCGCAAGCGAACTCCCCAGGCAATCCTGGCCTGGAAAGATTGGACGGTCACTTCCGATCCTGAAAAGCTGCAGTTTCAAACATCACGCCGCCGCGTCGAGTACAGCTACGAGGCCCCATCCTGGCGAACAACCGTTGTCGCCAAGGACCAGCCGCTGAAGCTCTCGACGAGACGCGATATCGCCCCCGAGACACGGTGGCTCGAGATCGTCACGGCCAAGTTCGATGGCAACGATCAGCCGGTCATCGACGTTACGATCGATGGCATCCTGGTTCTGTCGAAAGGCTTGCAAAACGTCAACGTTCACGACTACGTCAACACACCGTCGCCGCTGCTGGTCGACATGTTGCCTTTCGCAGGGCACGAGGTCACCATCGAGATCAGTCAGTCGCCAGGCCCGGCCGATATTCCGGTCGATTGGCGTGGGATCCATTTCCTGACGCAGCCTTCGTTTATACGTCCAATCCTTGATCGACCTACCGAAGTGGAAGTCGATGCCCTGACAACGTTGAATGGCGAGCCAGGCGAAGTGAAGTGGCGAAATGACTTGCGACTAGTTAGCCGGCCAGCCATCGAAGTAGCCGACGGTGGAGACTGGATTCAGATTGCCAGCTTCGATCCTCCGCTGGAAATCCGCGAGCGTCCGATGCCAGGCCAGTTCCGTCAGATCCGTTTCAACTTCTCGAAGCGTGGCGAAGGTCACGGGCTGATTCGGTTCCTGCACAACGACGACGCCGAGTCCCCTGTGATTTACTCCGTCGGAACCAACAAGGCTCCGAAAGGGATCATCGAGCTCGATCCGAAGAAAGTCCAAGAAGAATGGCACGAAGTCACGCCGGATCTGTTTTCGAGCCTGGGCGAAGTCGAGATCACCGGCATCGCGATTCAATCGGTCGGCGAAGGCTCTTCCATTTGGGACCATTTCCTGGCCTTGGCGTCAACACATCCGTATCAATTCAACTGCCTCACGACGATCCCTCCGTATCACAACAACTGGGACGATTGGCAGAAGCGTTCGGAAGACCTGCTGCAGCGTTTGCCGCAAGCGATTGTACAAGTGCAACTCTCGCCCGAGTTGAAACGCCCCGCCGTGATGGTGAATCAAGGCGAAGGGATCTTCGCGATGCTGGGGGACGACAACTGGAAGACAGGTTCCAAGGTCGAATTGACTCGTCTCGATGGCCAGACGTTCACGGCCAAGCGGCGGGGAATCGATGCCGAATCACGACTCGGATTCATTCAGATCGAGAACATCCAGCAGGATGGTAAGTGGGCGCAATATAACCTTTCCGGTGCGGAGCGTTTCGATCCGCGGTTTGCCTTCATGCTGCTGCACCCCAACGCAGCCGGTGATGGTCTCGACTGGGATGTCAGCCAGCCGATGACCTATACCTCGACCACCGAAATCTTGACCATGCCCGACAAGTTCGAGTGTGAAGTCGGGGCGATTGCGATCGACTTGAACCATCAGGTCGCCGGCCTTGTGATTGGCAAGGCACCGAACAGACAACCTGTGTTGACGATCGCTCATCCGCTGTCAAAGAACTGGGAGAAGTTGAAACGCGGCGAAAACTAGTCGGCCCGAAACAATGGCTCACAGGTTTCGTGACGCGTTCCGTTTTGATCGGTGACCGAGAACTTCCAGTCACCCCGCATGCAAACGCCGGCGTGGCTTCCATCTTTCGCCAGCAGATAAAGCTGCAGATGGAAGTTGGGTCGGCCGAGAGCATCCACCTCAAACGGAGGTGCATGGCGAGCGGCCTGTTGCATTGCTTCCATCCCGGCATCGCGTGGTGACATCCCCTGCCCCATCAAGTGAACTGCCAGAAAGCTGGAGCAGTTCAACAAATTGGCTTCTCCGTGCCCGAGACTGCCGCAGGTCCCTTTGTCGTTTTCGACATACAGCCCGGCCCCGAAGATGGGTGAATCGCCGACGCGGCCTTTCGTCTTGAAGCAGTGCCCACTGGTCGATGTAACACAAGCCAGGTCTCCATGTTCGTCTTGCCCAGCCAGATGAACCGTTCCCGCGGGATGCTGATAGAAGCGGTTCAAGATCTTCATCAACGCTTTTGTTTCTTCGTCGGCGGGTGGAGGCAGCCATTCCATATTGCTTTGGTAGGTGCGTTTCCAAAGTCGCCACAATTTACGTGCCTTATCAGTCAGCAGGTTCTCTTTCGGGAACCCACAGGCCCGCGCGAACTCGCATGCGCCGTCCCCTTGCAGCATTACGCGGCGCGATTCTTTCATCAGCCGCAACGCCAGCTTCGAAACATGTCGGACTTCGCGAAGTCCGATGATCGAACCGCCGCGATGGGTGCGGCCATCCATCACAGCTGCATCCAAAGTGACCTCTCCCTGCTCATCGGGAAGCCCACCATAGCCCACAGTGTGCTCATCCGGATCATCTTCGACCAGGGCGACACCTTCGACACATGCGTCCAGCAAAAGTGTCTTCTTAAGCAGCAGTTGCCACGTAAGTTGAGTCGCTTCCAAACCGTTGTGCGAGGCAATGACTTTCATGGTTCTTTGTCGCCAGGGTAGCGGTATAATTACGAGTCTAGGAAAATCCTCAATTCACCATTTTTTTGGTCAGCGATGGGGACGATCCTGATATGATTGGCCGGGCACCGATCTTCGATCCAAGTTCGGTTGGCTCGCGTTCTGCAAGGCGGCGTTTTGCGGGGCCATCCGATCCCGCAAGATGGAAAGTGGACGTCCGAGCCTGATTGTCGTTCGTTTTAAATGATAAAGCGATCGTACCTCGTTTGCCTGCCCCATGGCAGCAATAGGACGATCATGGTTCGCCTTGCCCCCTCACGAAACACCCATGACCAGTCGCTTTGACGATTCCGACTCGTCGGAAAATCTGCGCATTAACCAGGATCCCGATCTCCCCTCGCGACAGGCAAGATGGCTTCGCGGGATCGGCGGAATTGTGCTTGGCCTTTCAGTCGCCGTAGCCTTCGCCCCGCTGTTCTTCTCGACAGACGTTTCTTCGAGTGAAACGACCACCTACCTGCTAATGCTGGTTTCGGTATTGGCGCTCGATCTGTGCTTTGTCGCGTTGATTCTGACGTGGCGGAATTTGGCCGCCGGCCGCCTTGGAGAGTGGCAGTTCACCGTCGACGGTTTTCAATCGTCGCTCTACCGCAACTTGATCCTTGGAGGCGGACTCCACACGGTGGCTATTTTCGTCCTGTGGATTCCGCTAATTCTTCAGCAGAACCAAGAGAAGGCCGAGGTCACATTCACGCCGTTCGTGGTGATGGCCACCTTCGGCGCGTTGGCCTCGATTCCGTGGCTGGTGCAGTTCTTCTTGAACGTCAAAGGGCACGATCTGGAAGTGCATGACGAAGGGATGATGATTGGCGGCTTTTATCCATGCCGCTGGAATCGCATCCAAAGCTATAGCGTCTGGGACGATGCCGCATCGCTGGTTTCGTTCGATATTCGCGGACGCGGCCCGATCGAAGTCTTCATGGCCCCGGGCGACCGGAAGATTCTGGTCGAAGAACTTCGCCGGCATGTCGGCCCGCCGGAGCGCGAAGGCCGATCGGACGATCTGCCCGATGACGATCACCACGGGCAATTCGGAAACCTCTCGGTATTCCGCTAGTCGCCAGGTCTTAGCCGACGCTGGCGATGAAGCACTTCAGGTATTCGCTCTCCAGACAGGTCGCACTGACCGGGTGATCGGGCGAGGCACCACGCTGTTCCAACAAGCGAAGATCGCGGCCTGACTTCTGAGCGACGCCTAGCAGCATCATCATGAACTCGTCGCGGCTCACGTTACCACTACAGCTACAGGTCACCAGGATGCCACCGGGACGCAGCAGCTGCGTGGCGTGACGATTGATGTGGAAATAGGCCCGCAGTGCTTCGTCGATCGTACGACGCGTTTTGGTGAACTTCGGCGGATCGAGCACGATGGCGTCGTACTTGTCGCCGGCGTCAACACGTGCCTTCAAGTAATCGAAGCAGTCTGCCTTCTCGAACGATACGTTGTCGAGCTGATTTCGCTGAGCGTTTCGCTGCGCTGCCGAAACGGCTGGTCCGCTGCCATCGACGCCATGGACCGAGGCGGCCTGACCATGCTTGGCGGCATTCAACGCGAAGCCACCGCTGTAGCAGAACATATCCAGCACCTTCGCCCCAGAGGGAAGGTACCGGGCAGCCACCCGACGGTTGTCTCGTTGATCGAGATAGAACCCGGTCTTCTGCCCTTCCGAAAGATCGACTTCGTAGTGCAGATCGTTCTCGACGATGGTGATGGGTTCTTCGGGCAATTGACCGGCCAAAAGGCGCGACTCAACTTCCAGACCTTCCAGCTTCAAAATGCCGGCTTCGCCACGCAGCGAGATGCTTTTGGGCTCCATCAAGTCGGTCAGAATCGTGACGATCGAATCGAGCCGGCGATACATGCCGAGCGAAGTCACTTGAATCATCAAGTGGCCAGCAAAGTGCTCGACGATCAAGCCGCTCAGCCCGTCCGCTTCGCTATAAACGAGGCGGCAGCCGGTCGTTTCGGACAGCAAACCCATTTCGCGCCGCATCAGGATGGCACGTTCGAGACGAGCCTTCCAAAAACGATCGTCCAGCTTTGCTTCCGGATCCCACGAATAAAGTCGAACCCGCAGGTGACTGTTCCGATTGATCAGCCCATACGCGATGAAGCGATCTTTGTCGCTGATCAATTGGACCATATCGCCATCTTCGACCTTCCCTTCCACTTTTTCGATTCCACTGTCGCGAACCCATGGGTGGCGACCGAAGAATGGCTGGGCCTTGCGGGGGCGCAGCTTCACTTTAGGAATGGAGGAAGATACCGAGCTCGTTTCTTCGGGCATTGCGGGGGTTATTCCGATTCAGCGGGGAATTTTTCAGCGGCAAGTTGCAAAGTCATATCCATGCGATGCAGACACGACTCTTTGCCCAAAATAGCGAGGCAATCGAACATGCCTGGGCCAACGGTCTTGCCGGTCACGCTCAAACGAACACCATGAATGATGTCGCCGATCTTGATGCCGGCCTCGTCCACGAAGGCATGCATTTCTTTGTCGAGATGTTCGACCGTCCAGTCCTCGACTCCGTCCAGATGATGACGGAAGGTTGTGAGGATGGCCTGTGATTCGGGCGAGGAAAGTCGCTTCGCGAAACCTTTCTCGTCCATTTCCATTTTGTCGTCGGCAACGTAGAAGTAATCGGCGTAAGCCAGGATGTCGCCCATCACCTTCAAGCGGTCACCGCACGCGGCGACGATCAGCTTCAACTTATCCATTTCGCCAGCGGCGTTCGGATCGGCGACCAGACCGGCCTTGTGCAGGTACGGCATCATTCCGGCGGCCTTTTCTTCAACCGACAGATTCTGCATGTGGCGATCCTGGAACGCCCACAGCTTCTTGGCATCGAAGCTGGCCGGAGCCTTCGTGACGCGTTCGAGGCTGAAGTGCTCGATCATCTGCTCAACGGTGAAGTCTTCGGTCTTGTCGTCCAGCGACCAACCGAGCAGCACCAGGTAGTTCAGAATGGCGGACGGCAAGTAACCGGTCGCTTCGTAGAAGTCAACGATCACGGGATTGAACGTCTCGGCCGACATCTGCACGCCCATCCGGGCCGCGATGTCCTGACCATGTTCGTTGATTCGCTTGAAGTCCGGGTTCTTCAGGTACTTCTCAAGCTTACGTTTGCTCAGCTTGTTCTTGCTGCCAGGCTCGGCCACATACGGCAAGTGAGCATAGGTCGGCAATTCGTAACCAAGCGACTGGGCGATGAAGATCTGGCGCGGGGTATTTGGCAGATGTTCTTCGGCACGGATCACGTGCGAGATCTTCAGATCGTAGTCATCGACCACGCTGGCCAGGTGATACAAGCACGAGCCGTCGCTACGCTGGATGACGTGATCGTTCTCTTTCGACCAGTCGAACGAGACATCGCCTCGGATCGCGTCGGTGAACTGACAGGCCCCTTCACGCGGCATCTTCAGACGCACGACAAAGCTGCGTCCTTCGGCCTCGAACTTGGCACGTTCTTCAGGCGTGGTGGCCATCCAGTTGCGGCTGTACTGGAACGGTCGCTTATCGAAGGTGGCCTGATCGCGTTCGGCGTTGACTTCTTCCAGCGTGGAATAGTCGTAGTAGGCGAAGCCGTCATCGATCAGCTTCTGCGCGGCGGCCTGGTACTTTTCGAGGCGCTGCGACTGGTAGTAAGGTTCGCAAGGACCGCCAACATCGGGGCCTTCGTCCCAGTCGATTCCCAGCCAGCGGAAACCATCCAGGATCGGCTGGAGGGCTTCGTCGACGTTGCGCTGCTGATCGGTATCGTCGATCCGCAGGATGAACTGTCCCCCATGCTTGCGGGCAAACAGCCAATTAAACAGTGCGGAGCGAACCCCACCGATATGCAGATAACCGGTAGGACTTGGGGCGAATCGGGTACGAACTGTTGCCATGATCTAGCGGGCGTACGCCTTGATTGGGGTATCGATGGACGAACGGCGTCTCCCCCTTGTCAGGTGGGAAACGCCCCGAACGATCCCTAAGCTTAGACGCTGGCAGCAAACCGCGTCAAAGGGGCGTATCTCCGATTCGTCGGGGACTAGGCCGCCGTCCGACGCTTCAGCTTTTTCAAACGCCGACGTTCTGCCTTGCTCAGCATGTGATCTGGCTTGGCTTCCAGTCGCAAGATTTCTTCATCTTCGGCCGAGTTCGACTCGTCGTCGTCCTCTTCGTTGTACTTGCCGGTGATGGTCGGGGGCTGCTGCGGAGCAGGCGCGGGGGCCGTTGCTGGAGGCTTGGGCCGCGTTTTGACCCGAGGCGTCATCGTGGTGCGTGGCTCGTCCGAATCGGCAGCGTCTTCATCGTCGCTCGCTTCGGCATCCTTGCTACCCCACGAGAACCAGCCTCGTTTTGGCTTCGCTTCCGCTTCTTCCTCAGTCGCTGCCGGAGCGACTACCTTCGGCTTCTTGCCGGCTGGGGCATCTTCGGCCTCGTCGGTGTCGGCTTGCTTTTTGCCGAACGAGAACCAACCTCGCTTCGGCTGGGCGGCTTCTTCCGCCTCTGCTTCCTGCTGCTTCTTCGCGGCGATCTTCGCTTTCAATGGAGCAGGCTTTTCGGCTTCCACTTCCTCGGCAGCGGCCTTTTTACCGAACGAGAACCAGCCCCGCTTTGGCTCGGCCGCTTCTTCCGATTCGGCTTCTTGCTGTTGCTTCTTGGCGGCTGGCTTCGCCTTTACCGGAGCAGGTGCTTCGTCGCCCTCTTCCTCGGCGGCGGCCTTTTTGCCAAATGAGAACCAGCCCCGTTTCGGCTTGGTTTCGGCTTCGTCTTCTTCGCCAGGCTTGCTGGTCGAACGCGACTTGGCCGCTGCCGGCTTGGCAGGCTCTTCGGCTTCGTCGGTCTTTTCCTGCTTCCGTCCCCACCCGAACCATCCGCGGCGTGGCTTGGCTTCCGCTTCTTCTTCGTCGTCGTCGTTCGCAGGCTCGGCAGCCTTGGCGGCTGGTTTCTTCACGGCGGCTCGTGCACGACGGGCTGGCTTCTTGGCCTTGGTTTCAGACTCTTCCTCTTCGTCCGCAACTTCGATCGAGCCGCGAGTGATCAGGCCCTGAGCATCCATCCAGACGAAGCGGGCATACTGCACCAGGCTGGCCATCAGCAGGCCGACCCCTGTGAGCTGAACGGCATGGTAAGCCAGTTCGACCGGCATATTACCAGGGACCAGCAGTAGATCCAGTTGAACCGCCATGCCCAGGAAAATGAGCGTGGCCCCGAGCAGACCGACGATCAGCGTGCCGACACTTTGACGTACTTCCAAGATCGCTCGCAGCGCCATCGAGCCATAAGCAACGCTCCAGACGACAATCCACCAGCCTTCGGTCTTACCCAGCAGACGGACACGCGTGACCGCCTCGAGCCCGCGAGCGACGTCGCTGCGGAAGTCGAGCATGAAGTCGACACTGGCGAAAAGCAGCAGTGCGGCAAACCAGAGCCAGCAACGATAGCGTCCGCGATAGTCGTCCAAGCGATGGCGACGGATACGATACGTTAAAAACGCAATCAATGCGCCGACGAACAGGGCTCCGGCCGACAAATAAGTTCCCAGGCTATCGACTCGCGATAAGTCAGCCCAACGAACGACGCTGGAAGCATAGTGATGCAGTGCCAGCAAACCGGCTACGGTTAACAGAATGGCGGCGTAGAAGAGTGCGACGTGGACAACGTACACCGGAACCGCATCGACGATACGGATTCGACGTTCATCCACGGCTGTCTTCGAGTAAGAGCGAGCCGATCGACGCATGATGCTCGCCGACTCGTTCGAAGCAGACTGGTTACTGGAATCGCTGTTGCGATCGTCCATCAAGGCCCGTCGACGACGCTCGTCGCGCAGACCGTTCCGCCTGAATTGCATTCTCAATCCCATCCCTGGTGAAAGAAATGACCACGTCCCTGTGGCATTTAATCATCCTTATAGAACAGATTTCGGCAATCGATCGAGGCGTCCTGAATGAATGATGGCCAGGTTTTGATCAGCCCCATGCTGGCACGTACCGCAGTACGAAAAGCCGGCACATTTCACCATGGTTGATGGCATGGCTAGCAGCGGACATCCGAAGTTGCCAGCACATTTGTATTACTCCACGCTGCACGTGGAATGCAGGTTCCTTCCACAAAACAAGGGAGACCAGAAATAGGCCTCCCTTGCGAGTTGAACGTGCCAAAGCGATCGCGAAACTAGCACCCTGCGATAACAGGATTCGACAGGATACCGAGCTTTTCGATCTCGATCTCGCAGATGTCTCCCGGCTTGAGGAAGACGGGTGGCTTGCGAGCCATACCGACGCCCGGCGGAGTGCCGGTGTAAATCAAGTCGCCAGGCTTCAAGGTGCAGACCTGCGATAAGTACGAGATCAGGAAATCGATGCGGAAGATCAACTGGCTGGTCGACGAATCTTGCATCGTTTCGCCATTGAGTCGGCATTGAATCCGCAAGTTGTGGGGATCTTCGATCTCGTCAGCCGTGACGATCTCGGGTCCCAGCGGAGCAAAGCTATCGAACGACTTGCCGAGGAGCCACTGCTTGCCAGGCTTCCCCTTTTGCCAGTCGCGGCAAGAGACATCGTGACCAATGGTGTAGCCGGCGACGTGGCTCATCGCTTCGGCCTGGGGGATGTTCCTCCCTGCCCGACCGATCACCACGACCAGTTCTGCTTCGTAGTCGATTTGATCGCTGACTGCCGGCAGTTCGATCGCCTGACGATGGGCCCGCAAGCATGTCGGAAACTTATTGAAGACGACCGGCTCGTCGCCAACCGTGGCCCCCGTTTCGGCGGCATGGTCGGCGTAGTTCAAACCGATACACAAAATCTTCTGCGGTTCGACCACGGGCGGCAGGAGATGCACCTTGGCCGGATCGAGCAACTTGCCGGTCTGGGCGGCTTCGAGAATGGACTCGTGATGAACCGCCAGCATCGGCAACAACTGCTTCATTTGGGTGGGAAGCAGCGGATCGGCCTGATGCAAGTCGACATAGCCATTGCCGCGAGCCACCGCGGTACGTGGTCCGGTTTCACTCTGGTAGCTAATCAATCGCATCGGGGTCGGAACCTTCTCATGGGAATAACCGTTGTCATCTGCATCTCACATAGAATGCGCAGAGTTCAACTTATCGGAAAATCCCCACCGCGACAACGAGCCAAAGCGGTTGCCTCTCCCAGGCATTGTGCGTTTGTTCGGTCTCTTTTCTTCCTTTTTCTGCGCTGGCGGATCGAGCCAATTTGCTGACCGACGGATTTCGACGTAACTTTCAGCGCAACAATTCACAACGACCACACCAGTGACTACCTGGGGCAGCAAATCCAGATGGCTATGGACCCAACCTCGAACCCCGGATCGTACGAACCTCCAGGGACTTCGCATGACCATGTTGAAGATCCCATCCACGCAATTTCGAACCTGATTGCCTGGGCCGACGAGCCGTACGATGAACCAATCGCCGACCACTTCGACGACACCGACAACCAACTGATTCAGGTCAGTCTTGGAATCGCTTCCGGTTTGTTCTATTCACTTCAGGCTAAGCACTTCCCGACCGCTTCGCACTCGCTGCGTGTCGCCAAATTGTGCTCGCGTTGGGCGGTTGAACTCGATCTCGAACCTTTCCAGCGCGATCAGCTGGAAGTCGCCGCTTTGCTGCACGATGTGGGCAAAATTGGTGTCCCCGACTACGTACTGACCAGCCCTGGCAAGTTGTCGGCCGACGAGCAATTCTTGATGGACCGCAGCCAAGAGATTGGCCTCGAGATCCTTTCGGCCTGCTGCGACGGCGAAGAGATAGTTGACCTGATTCGTTATAACTATGCCTGGTACGATGGCAGCAAGAAGAACAGCGACGTATCGGGCAAAGACATTCCCATTGAAGCTCGCATGCTGGCGATCGCCGATGCCTACGACTCGATGACCGTCGATCAGATCTTCCGTCGTGCCCGCTCGAAAGAACGTGCCATGGCCGAACTGAATTCGTATGCCGGTACGCAGTTCGATCCAGATCTGGTCCAACAATTCTGCGAACTTCAATCGCGAACGATCACTCCAAACACCGACTCAACCCGCCGCTGGTTGCGAGTGCTTTCTCCCGAACAAGCCAACAAACGCTGGAAAGCCAACGCCGAAAGTATCGCACCACAGCTCAGCCGTTCGCATGCTGCGTTTCAGGACTGTCTGGTCCGTAACAGCCACGACGCGTTGATCTTCCTGGATATCAGCCTGCAAATCATCGGTTGGAATCAGGGTGCCGAACGCCTGACTGGTTTGCCCCGTGATGTCGTCGAAGGACATAGCTGGACGCCCGATCTGCTAGGCCTGACCGATCACAAGGGACGCAAGTTTGGCGAAGGCAAAGACCCGATCCGGGCCGCTTTGGTCTCGCGTACCCAGGGCAAGTACCGTCTTTCGATTCGCAACGCGGCCGGCAACTTCGTCGCCGTGGTTGCCCACATCGTTCCGGTAATTGGCGAAGATGGCGCCAGCCTCGGCCTGACGATCCAGATGCACGATGCTACCGGTGTCGAATCGCTGGAAGAACAAGTTCAATCGCTGCACTACAAGGCAACTCGCGATCCACTGACAGGGTTGTTCAATCGAGCCGAAATGGACCGCAGCCTGATCGATATGGTCGATCGCCATACGACCGTCGGCCGGCCTTGCAGCGTGATCATCTGCGACATCGACTTCTTCAAGAAGATCAACGACACCTTCGGCCATCAAGCAGGCGATGAAGCTTTGATCGTCTTTGCCAAGATGCTGGAAGACAAGGCACGTCCCGGCGACATTTGTGCTCGTTATGGTGGCGAAGAGTTCGTGATCCTCTGCCCACAGTGCGACAACGAAATGGCCGCCGCATTAGCCGAACAGATCCGCAGCGATCTCGCTGCAACGTCTCTCTCGGCCTTAGGCGGAAAGCACATGACTGCCAGTTTCGGTGTGACCGAAATTCAACGAGGCGACACCGGTGATACGATCCTGAACCGAGCCGACCGGGCCCTGCTACAGTCCAAAGAAATGGGGCGCAACATCGTCACCCAGATCGGTGGCGGGCTGAACGCCCCGCAGATCGGTGATCGTCGTAGTTGGTGGACCCGCATGTTCAAGCCGGCCGAGCCGGAAGTGCTGCTCAAGCGAGCGATGAAGACCCGTGTGCCGCTGAACCTGGCCGCTGAGAAGATTCGAGGCTTCGTGGCCGATCATCGTGCCGAAGTGCTGCAAGTGACCGAAAACTCGATCAAAGTGATGATCGATGGCGAATCCCTTCCGCTGCAGCGTCGCGTTGCTGATCGAGCCGTGCCGTTGATTCTCGACCTGCACTTCAGTGCCATGATGGTCGAGAACGGGAGTCAGCATACGAAGGTTCAGATTTCGATCTCGCCGCGACGCAATCGAGACCGCCGCAAGCGGGACGCTGTCGAACGTGCCCGGCATCTGTTGTTAAGCCTTCAATCGTACATGGTGGCTTACGAGTTCGTCGACACCTCGGTCGCATCGATGGACGATCACTCGTCGTGGTGGAGTCGCCTCTGGGGTGGAACCTCGCAAAAGATGGGCGAGTCGCGATAAAGCAACCTGATTCAACGACAAGAGCCGCGAAGGAATGACTTCCCTCGCGGCTCTTTTTTTGTTTCGAACAGTGACGGTTGCAATTAACCGATCAGCTTTCGCAGCTCATCCGTCAGGTCGTCCGCCTTCACGCGCCATTGTTCCAGCGTGTCGCGATGACGAATGGTGACGGTGTTGTCCTGGATGCTGTCGCCGTCGACCGTAACACAGAACGGCGTGCCTGCTTCGTCCTGACGACGATAACGACGCCCCACGGCACCCTTTTCGTCGTAGAAGACGTTCCAGTCTTTCTTCAACGTGCGGTACAAGTCCTGGGCCATTTCTGGCATGCCATCCTTCTTGACCAGCGGGAAGATCGCGGCCTTGATCGGAGCGATACGTGGATGAAGCTTCATCACCACGCGGCTCTGCATCTTGCCCTTGTCGTCCGGAGCCTCGTCTTCGGTATAGGCTTCGCAAAGGAAAGCGAGCGTGGCACGGTCGGCACCTGCGGAAGGTTCGATGACGTGCGGGATGAAACGCTCGCCGGTCAGGTCGTCGCGGTACGACAGATCTTTGCCGCTACCTCGGTGACGTGGCTTGCCATCTTCGTTCAATTCGACCGTCAGCGGGTTGGTCGCCGGATCGAGTTTGCCTTCCATGTGGCTTCGGAGGTCGAAGTCGCCACGGTGGGCAATCCCTTCCAGTTCGCCAAACTCGCCTTCTGGCAGGAATGGGAACGCGTACTCGACGTCGGCGGTGCCGCGCGAGTAATGGCTTAGCTCGTCTTGATCGTGATCGCGAAGCTGCAGTTTGCCTTCATCCAGGCCCAGATCGAGGTACCACTTGAAACGACGATCGCGCCAGTAGGTGTACCATTCGGCCGACGAATCAGGATGGCAGAAGAACTCGATTTCCATTTGCTCGAATTCACGCGAGCGGAAGGTGAAGTTACGCGGCGTGATTTCGTTGCGGAAACTTTTACCGACCTGAGCGATCCCGAAAGGAACGCGAACGCGGCTGCTATCGACGACGTTCTTGAAGTTCACGAAAATCCCCTGAGCCGTTTCTGGCCGGAGGAACGCCGAGTCGGCTTCGCCACCCAGAGCACCGATGGTGGTCTTGAACATCAGGTTGAACTCGCGTGGGGCGGTCAGCGTGCCGAGCGTCTTGGCATCGGGACCGAGGACCAGCTCGAAGTCGTCGACGGTGGTCAGAGAGACCAACGGACCATCCCATTTCAGTTCGTCGGCATTCTTGGATCGCATGCCGAAGAACTTCAGGGCCTGACGTTCGAGGTCCGCTTCTGGAGCTTCCGAGTCGGAGCCAGCAGTGGCGAAGATTTTCTTTCCCTTCGCTTCGACCCAACGACCTTGAATCTGATCGTGGCGGTAACGTCGCTTCGACTCGCGGCAGTCAACCATATAGTCGTGGAACAGGTCGTAGTGACCACTGCACTTCCAGACTTGAGGATGCATGATGATAGTGCAATCGAGCCCGGTCATTTCGTACGAACCAGGGGCCCCTGGCAACTGGGTCAGGTCGTCGTGACCGGTGACCATATCGCGCCACCAGGCATCTTTGATGTTCCGCTTCAGCTCGACACCGAGTGGGCCGTAGTCCCAAAAACCGTTGATGCCCCCATAGATTTCGGAAGACTGAAACATGAAGCCTCGTCGCTTGCACAACGAGACGAGCTTTTCCATTTCCATGGCGTCGATTTCTTTGAAATGGGTGTTTGGCGTAAGTCTTTTAGCGATAAACCCCTTAGTTTACCGCACCCCTACCTTTCGCGTCTACGTGGGTCGGACGGGCAATTTGGTCGAACCGGGCGGGAAACTGGTTTAGAATCTGGACGGTTACCACTGGAAAGAGGTTCGCCGAGTCCTTGATGCCCCCAGAAATCCCCAATCCGTTCCAGCCACCTTCGATCGAAGCCTGCGCACAGCAGCCGCGGCTCGACGTCTTTCAGACCTACCAAGGAGGCCCTACTCCGACGCTAGCTTCGATCGAACCGATCCCGTCTCCCTTCCGCAATCACGTTCTCTCGCGATCGAGCAAGATCCTCCGAAGCGTTACTTATCTGGCGACCTTTTTGGTTCCGTTCGCGTTAACGATCGACATCCTCCTTGCCATTCCCGAGGTATTTCAAAATCCTTACATATCGCAACCGTTCTGGAGCGGGCGAATGATGTTGCTGATTAGCGTCGTGTTGATAACGCTGGGTCATTCGATTTGGTCACCGTTTCATACCCAAGATCATCAACTCGCTCGGCAGCTTCGCAAGTCACTCACCAAGCGAGATGGTGTTCCGCTTCAGAAACGTGAGATCCGCATTTGCCATGCCGTCGAGATTCTAGCCGATCGGAGCTTGTCGCCAGAGCACTCGCCCCTGCAGCATGATGTTGCGTTGCTAAAGATTTCGCCTCGATCGGAACAACTGATCCTGGAGGGAGACCGCTTCCGGTACCAGATTCCATTCCGCTCGATCACCGAACTGCAGGCCGGTTCGTTTGCTCATCGCCTGGCCCAAGTCTGGTGTATGCAGATTTCGTTTGCGACCGATCAAGGAGAGTACGCCGTGGTCTTCAGGCCGTGTGAAGACAACTCGACCATGGGGACTTCCAACAAGGCGCGACAACGAACGGTCGTGAAGCTGCTCGAGCAGTGCGAACATTGGCTGCAAGCATCGCAGGAGGAGCGTTGATGTCGAACGATCCCATCAACCCGTATCAGTCGCCACAGATCGATTCGGAAGAAGCTCCGGCACTGAAGCACGAGAATCTCTCGCAACCAACGACACCTGTCGACCAGACAATCGCCGTCGTTTCGCCGGTCGCCGAAGGGTGGGCCAATCAGGTTCTGACCCAACGAAACTTTGTTGTCGCAGTCTTCCTACGGTTCCTTGCTTCTATAACAGGCTTCCCGCTGGTGGTCTTCGCGATGATGTCCACGATGAGTTCACTGTCAACACTGCAAAATCCACAGATTTCACTTTCGACCAGCGCTTCGGCTGTCATCACTTCCATCGTTTTAGCTGTCGTCGCTTTCTTGATCATGTTCGCAATATTGGCGTTTGTGAACTTGTATGTTCCATTTACTTATGAGGATCGCTTCTTCGGCAAGAAGCTCATCAAAAACATCGGGTCGAGAACCGAGTCGTATATCGAGAGGCCCACATCGACGAGCTGTCAGCTCGTCGCCGTCATTCCAGAAGATCGCTGGACGAAACCACGCAACCGTCTTTCCGACGACATCGCCATCATGTGGATCGATCCTTACAGTTCGCAGATCTTCTTGGAAGGAGACCGCCTGCGGTATCACATTCCGATCGGTTCGTTGCTCGAGCTGAGATGCGATCACTTTTGCAAACATCTCACGCAGGTCTGGTATGTCCACCTCACATTTCGCACCGCCGATGGTCCCCTCGAACTTTTCCTCCGTCCAGGCGAGAACGGCATCTTCCTGAGCGTCTTCAATCGAACACGCCAGGCTGCTGCCGAACAGCTCTTTCACCGGATTGAATTACTGATTGCCGAGGCCAAACATCGCCAGCAGAAGAAGGCAGATTAACTTCCCACAAAATCTGCTCGAATCTGCCGGTTCGCTGCCCTAGAATCCTGGTTACCTCGTTGGCCCCCGTTAGGCATGTTCGGAGCCAGTTGCATGTCTGAACCTGAATTGAATCCGTTCGCTTCGCCTGGTTCGTTCGTCACTCCACTTCCGGAGGACGAACTTGTCCAGCCGTTGTGGCCGCTGCATGCCACCGCCGAAGCAACGATCGAAGACATTCGCGAACAAGATCGTGGCAAGATCTACAACTTCCGCCATCGCATCATGATCAATGTGATTGGGCTGACTCCGGCATTGCTGTTCTTTGGCGGCCTCGGCCTGATGGCGGTGGGGGCGTGGCAACTCCCCGAGAACCCACTGGAAGATCGGTGGGACTCTGCGTGGAGCTTGCCTCTGCTGGGTATCGGTGCCATCGGCTTAGTGGCTGGCGGGATCTTGTCGACCTTCTATCAACTGCTGCCGGAAGACCTTTACACCTATGGACGCGTGCGACGTAACTTTGCCTTGCGTCCCGAAGCGATCGTTCTGGCCCAAGACGATCATCGGTTCATCGGGATCACGCCGCGCGAGAAGTGGAAAGTCATCGAGCTCGATACAGCCAGCGACGTAGGGCTTTTGAAACTCGACAAGGCCGAGCGTTCGATTCGGATCGAAGGGGATTATCATCGCTACATTATTCCGGTTGACGCCCTGCTCGACTGTGAAGAAGAGTGTTTCTATCACCCCATCGACAAGGCGACCCAGCACTGGCTCATTCGGCTGGTCTTGAACACAAAAAGCGGCCCGGTGGAACTGCTATTCGGCATGAGCCAGATTAGTTTGGGGGAACCTCGCTGGAACAAACGCCGTCAGCAATTGGCGGCAGCTTTCGTTCAGCGTATCCTGGCTTTGCGACAAAGCTCGTAATCCGCAGCAAGACTTGCAACGATCGAAGACGCGTGCATGACGACTCCCGAATTCAATCCTTATGCTTCCCCCGAGGCGGACCAGCCTGGCAGCGACAAGCCAGAGGCCGATACCACGTTTCCGCTTCAGGCCACGGCGATCGCTCAAATTGAAGAGGTCCCAGCTCCTTACGCCGGCAAGGTTCGGACGTTGGTCAATCGATTTATGGTGGGCCTGGCGAATGTCATGATTCGTCTGCCGATCGTGGGTGCCGTCTACTTTTTGATTCGCTATGCCCCAGAGTGGATGAACCTGGGCGGGCTCGCTTCGCTGGCGTTGACCGCGATGGTGATCGGCGTCTTCACGGTCGTTTTCCTGCTGATCAATGCGTTGTGTGAAGACCGCTGGTGGGAGGTGATGATGCGGCGCCAGGTCGACCGGCGTCCTTCCCCTTGGATCGTCAGCGATACCTACCGCAGTCAATTTGTCACGTTGACTTCATCGAAACCGCAAGCGATGGCCTCGTTCCAACTTGGCACGAACGACGCCGAGATCATCGACATCGGCTTGCTGCGACTCGATCACGAGACCGGGGAAATCATTTTAGAATGTGACCTGCGACGGTATCGGATTCCGCGCGCTTCGCTGCTGGCCTGCGACGTTCGCCAGATCACGCTGCACACGCCTTGGACACCGGTCGTGCGGATTGCCTGCGAAACCCTGACCGGGCCCAGCGAGTTCTGCATTCTCGCCAGCGATACCAATCCGTGGCGGATCTTCGTTCGTCGCTATCGACGGAAGCGAGCCGAAGAGATCGCGGAAGAGATCTACTCGTTGCCCAACATTCCGGACGAACCAATACGCCCGGAAATGGCATCGTAGTCATTCGGCGACTTCGCTGCACCAAGAAACAAAAAGAGGCCTGACAACGCGCGGTCGTCAGGCCTCTTGCTTTGGTTCCGTGAGGTTACCGCAGGAAATCGTTCCATGGGCCAGTGATAGCGAACGTCACGCCTGGGGTTTGAATGTTGGCGAACAGCCACTTTCCGTCAGGGCTGAAGGTCGAGCCGGCCCATTCCTTGTCGACGAACGATCCAGTCAGACCGTTTTGCTCGCCGTTGAGCACGATGTTGTTTTCCGCGAAGTTATTCAGGCGACCATCCTTCGTCAGGGTCAGCAGACGCTGTGGTAGCGGGTCTTCCCCTTCGTAATCGTTGTCTTCGCACAAGATCAAACCACCTTGAGGGCTGACGCAAAGGTTGTCAGGCATGTTCAAAACGCGCTTGTCACGCGATTCATACAACAGCGTGACCGTTTGGTTCTGCGGATCGAACTGCCAGATCTGGCCAGCCTTCGCGGCACCGCCATCGGTCGCGTCGAAGTAGATCAAGCCGTTGCCATACCAGCAACCTTCCAGACGCGAGAAGGTCGAGCCTCCCAGCTTCTTGCCTTGCTCGAAGACCGTTTCAGGCTTGGTACCGGCAGCGGTCAGTTCGAGACGTGGGTTCGAGATCTTGTGCCAACGAACCGGGAAGCTGGCTCCGTTCTGGAAGCCACCACGGAGGTCAGGCTGGCCGACGACTTCCGCGATTTCCAACACGCCCCCTTCGGCCAACTGGCCTGGCTTGGTCGGCCGGAAGCGATAGAGACCTGACTGACGCTGATCTTCGGTCAGATAGACGTAGCCTGTCTTGCGGTCGATCGCGACGGCTTCGTGCACGAAGCGGCCCATGTCTTTGATTGGCTTGGCGGTCGCGGTTCCCTCCGCAGGAACTTCAAACACCCAGCCATGGTCCTGCTCGAAGTGAGCGATGTCGTTGCCATCGGCCGTGCTGGCGTCCGACTCTTCACAGGTCAACCAACTTCCCCATGGAGTCACACCACCGGCACAGTTGCGAACCGTGCCTGAGATCGCCCCGTACGCCGACACCCAACGTTCCCGTTCGGTATCGAAAGTGAGCTGCGTGCAGCCACCCGTTGCCGAGCGATCGAACGGTTCGCCATCTTTGAAATTGAAAGCGGGGCCTGGGTTGCTCATTTCGTGGTTGCGAGTCAGCAACAGTTGGCTGCCTGACTTGGCAATCACGCCCATGCCATCGTGGGCCGGAGGCGTTGGCTGGCCATCCGACATTTCGTCGCCAGTCCATCCGTAAGAGATGTAGCGAAAGCCTTCCGGCAACTTCAAGAGCGGCAGTCCGGTTGCTTCGTCCTTGGTAGGAATCAGCGGGAACGACTGCTTCGCCATTTCCCCCAACGCCACACGTTCCCCCAGCGTCGACAAAGCACTGCCGACGGCAAATGCCCCAAACGCGGAAAAGGTATCGCTGAGGAACTCACGACGCGACTTCGACTCGGCCATGGAAGGGATCTTCTTAAGATTGGGTAAGGACGAAATTGGGAAAGACGCAACTTTACCGAAGAAGCCCCCGAACCCACAAGAAGCTTCATTATTTCTTAATATTTCGCTCGCATATCAAGAGACCGGCATGCTCGCCTTGAGCCCCAGGATGGCTACCACCAACATCCCCAGGAAAAACAAACGCATGCCTGTCACAGGTTCTCCCATTCCGGTCATCCCATAGATGGCAGTTCCGGCGGCGCCGATCCCTACCCAAACCGCGTAGGCCGTTCCCATCGGTAGATCGCGAACCGCGACCGAGAGCAGGTACATGCTGGCCACCAAAGCGACCGCCGTGATACAGCTCGGCCAGAATCGGGTAAAGCCTTCGGAGTACTTAAGCCCTGCTGCCCAAACCACTTCCAGAAGTCCGGCAAGAAACAAAATCCACCACGCCATTGAATCGGTATCCATCAACAAGAGACCACACGAAGTAAAAAAACGTCGTGCGTCGTCTTGTCTTAACCGGGTACGGCGCGTCTCGTCCGGGGCCAGCGAGGCCAATCAATCAAAGATAGTTTAGCTTAGTAGTTAGGCGTCGGCGGTCGGTACGCCGAGAGGTTGATCGACTTGAACCAGTCGATAGTTTTCTGAAGCCCTTCTTCTAACTCAACTTGCGGTTCCCAGTCTAGGTGCTTGCGGGCAAGCGTAATGTCGGGTTGCCGCTGTTTTGGGTCGTCGGCCGGCAGATCGGTATAGATGATCTCCGATTTCGACCCAGTCATTTTAACCACAAGCTCCGCCAATTGCTTGATGGTGAACTCCTTCGGGTTTCCGATGTTGATCGGACCGACCTGATCCGAGCCCATCAACCGAATGATCCCTTCGACCAGGTCGTCGCGGAAGCAGAACGACCGGGTTTGCGAACCTTCGCCATAGATGGTGATCGGTTCGCCGGTGAAGGCCTGGCGGATGAAATTGGAAATTACGCGGCCATCGTAAGGATGCATCCGAGGACCATACGTATTGAAGATACGTACGATCCGGACCGGCACCTTGTTCATCCGGTGATAGTCCATGCACAGCGTCTCGGCGGCTCGCTTGCCTTCGTCGTAGCAAGCACGGATACCGAGCGTGTTGACGCTACCTCGGTAGGTCTCTGGCTGTGGATGAACTTCCGGATCGCCGTAGATCTCGCTCGTCGAAGCAAACAAGTAACGAGCCCGGCAACGTTTGGCCATGCCCAACAAGTTGATCGACCCCATGACCGACGTTTTCATCGTCTTAATGGGATTGAACTGGTAATGCCCAGGCGCTGCGGGGCAAGCCATGTTGTAGATCTCGTCCACTTCCAGCCACAGCGGGTGGATAATGTCGTGACGGATGATCTCGAAATTGGGCTCGTTCAACAGGTGAATGATGTTCGACTTCTGGCTCGTGAAGAAGTTGTCGACGCAGATCACATCGTGCCCCTGGGCAACCAACCTCTCACAGATGTGCGAGCCAAGAAAGCCAGCTCCGCCAGCCACCAAAATACGTTTGATCTGAGCCATTTCCTACGAGCCCTTCCGAGGTGCAAAGCATAATTCAGGTGGTTAGTTCGAGCCTGAATCAACCGGACGACGTCCTACCGAGAAGTACGTGAATCCGTGCTTCTCCAAGGTTGCCAGATCGAACAAGTTGCGGCCATCGAAGACCGTTGGCGTCTTCATCTTACCTTTCAGCTTTTTGAAGTCAGGCGTGCGGTATTCATTCCATTCGGTATTAATCGCCAGGCAATCAGCACCATCCACCGCTTCCATTTCGCTCTTGCAATAGGCCGAGATCTTATCTCCGTACATTTCCTTCACGTTATCCATCGCTTCCGGATCGTGAACGCGAATCTTAGCTCCCTTTTCGACCAAGAAGTTTAACAGTTCCAGCGCCGGCGCCTCGCGAATATCGTCGGTCTTCGGCTTGAAGGCCAGCCCCCAAACGCCAAACGTCTTGCCGGCGACTTCGCCACCATAGAAGGCATCGATCTTGCGGACCAGCGAAGCTCGCTGATGGACGTTCACTTCGTCGACCGCTCGCATGATCAAAGGATTGAGTTCCAACGAGTCGGCCAGCGAAGCCAATGCCCGAACGTCCTTCGGGAAGCAGCTTCCGCCGTAACCGAGGCCAGGGAAGAGGAACTGGAAACCGATTCGCTGATCGTGCCCCATGCCGATACGGACATCGTTGATATCGGCCCCGACCTTTTCGCTCAGGTTGGCGATTTCGTTGATGAAGCTGATCTTCGTCGCCAGCAGTGCGTTGGCAGCGTACTTGGTCAGTTCGGAGCTTTCAGGGCTCATGAACAGAATCGGCTTGCCGGTCCGCAGCAGTGGTGCGTGCAGCGTATTTAACAGTGCCTCGGCTTCTCGATTGCGGACGCCGCATACGACGCGGTCTGGGTACATGAAGTCCGAAATAGCCGAACCCTCTTTGAGGAATTCGGGGTTGCTGGCGACGTTCACTTCGCGGCCGCACAGCTTGTTCAGCATGTCGTAGACCTTGCCGTTGGTACCGACCGGAACGGTACTCTTTACCACCACCAGGGCGTCTTCTCGCAGCAGCGGGGCGATTCCTTCAACCACCTTCCAGACGGCGGAAAGATCAGCGGCTCCGCTATCGGACTGAGGAGTACCGACGGCGATGTAGATTACGTCGGCGTCAGGAATCGCCTCGGCAGCATTGGTGGTGAAGTTCAGGCGACCTTCTTCGTGATTTCTTAGAACCAGTTCCGAAAGACCGGGCTCGTAGATCGGAATGATCCCCTGCTTCAAGCCTTCGACTTTCGCCTGATTCACGTCGATGCACGTAACTTCATTTCCCAGATCGGAAAAACAGGTTCCTGTGACCAGTCCAACGTAACCTGTACCAATGACTGCTAGCTTCATCTAAATCTTCCTAGGCGGAAATCGACCAATACGGTAATCGGGATAGTTTACCTGCACTTCCTAATTGAAAACAGGTGAACCAGTTGCCGCTCGGCGTCCCTTGAGGGGTGTTTCTCTCCCGTTGAAGCAGGAAAATGTTTTTTTAACCTGCTAGAGTGTTAGAAAATCAATAACAGGTGTGCCTGTGACCGGGCAACCTCTTCCGCTCTTCATCCCATCTCCCCCATTCCCACATCATGTATCGAATTATCTTTTGGTCGGTTACTGCCTCATTGGCTGGCTTTTTGTTTGGTTTCGACACTGTCGTGATCTCGGGTGCCGAGAAGACCATCCAGTCGCTTTGGGGGCTGCAAGACTTCTATCACGGGCTGGCATTGAGTGCCGCGTTGTGGGGTACCGTGCTGGGGTCGATGCTGGGATTCTGGCCGACCGATCGGTTCGGCCGAAAGAAAACACTGCTTTCGGTCGGCGTGCTGTACTTGGTTTCGGCAATCTGGTCTGCGCTGGCCAACGATCCGATCTCGTTCATGATCGCGCGTTGGATCGGTGGCGTGGGAGTCGGAATCTCGACCGTGGCGGCCCCGCTCTATATCTCCGAGATTTCGCCACCCAACAACCGTGGCAAGCTGGCTGGCATGTTCCAGTTCAATATTGTCTTCGGGATTCTCATAGCGTTCCTGTCGAATGCCCTGATCGCTCGCTGGTTCGCCGCCTCCCAGGTCGAACTGCAAGACGACGTCGCGTGGCGCTGGATGCTGGGCGTCGAGGCAATTCCCGCGCTGATCTATTCGTTTTTCTGCTTTGGCCTGCCCGAAAGTCCTCGCTGGTTGATTGCCCGCAAGGGGGATCGTGAAGCGGGCATTGCTGTTCTGAAACAAATCGTCCCAGACGGTTCGCCCGGCAAGGTGGAAGCATTGGCTGACGAAATCGAGATCGGAGCCCAGCAAACAGTTGCTTCAGGCAGCATCTGGCAAGGCAAGCTTAAGGTCCCTCTGATGCTGGCGTTTCTGATCGCGTTCTTTAACCAACTGTCCGGTATCAACGCGGTGCTTTACTTCGCTCCGCGGATTTTCGAGATGACCGGTCTCGGAGAGGAGGCGGCTCTGCTTCGGTCGGTCGGAATCGGAGTGACGAACCTGATCTTCACGTTCGTCGGCCTCGCCCTGATCGATCGCCTGGGGCGAAAGACTTTGATCGTCATCGGTTCGCTCGGCTACATCGGTTCGCTTGGCCTGTGCTCGTTGGCTTTCGCAACCGAGAACTACTCGGTCGTGCCTCCGTGCATCTTCGCTTTCATCGCGGCCCATGCCGTCGGTCAGGGTGCTGTGATCTGGGTGTTCATCTCCGAGATCTTCCCGAACCGTTATCGCGCCGGTGGTCAGGCCGTAGGCAGTTTTACCCACTGGTTCTTTGCGGCCGCTTTGACACTCTGCTTCCCGACGATGGTCGCCGTAATGCCGGCCAGTGCTGTATTCGCGATCTTCTGCGGCATGATGATCCTGCAGTTAATCTGGGCGATTGTCTTCATGCCGGAAACGAAAGGCGTTCCTCTGGAAGAAATCGAACGCCAGCTCGGTGTTCACGAATAGTCTTCGTGCCCGGCACATTTGACACGCTCAAAAAGACGTTCCATCCGCTGCAGATGGACGTCTGGCGGAGCGTCGCTGCCATGATTCGGCAGCACGCCAGCCGGCTTCAACCCCAAAGCTTTGCCGATACTACGGACGTTTTCTGCAGAGTCGTTGTTGAAGATCTCGAGCGGCAGCCGGCCCCCTGCCCGATAGCTGACGAACAGATCGGCCGTGAACAGCAGCCGTTCTTTCTCCAGCAGGAAGCCCATATGCCCCTGGGTGTGACCGGGTAAGTGAACGGCTTTGATCCCGGAGAGAATCTCGATCCGATCGCCATCATCCAACCAGCGATCCGGCTGGAATCTCTGGTACCCCAACGCGAAACGGCCGGTCGCTTCCAGCCAGCCGGTTACCCGTGAATTCCCTTCGTAATGCGGCTTCCCTGCGTAATGCGGTGCATCGAGCCTCGTCGCGGCGATCCATGCACCGGTCGTCTTCGCCAGATAGGCGACATTGAAGATGTGGTCGAGGTGACCATGCGTGACCAGAATGCCTCGGATCGGCAGATCGTTCCAGCCATGCTGCCGCAGCGTGTTCTGCAGGATTCGCACGCCTCCGACGAAACCACCGTCGATCACGTACAGACCTTCCTCGTCTCGCAGAACATAAAAGTTCAACGCCGGCGTGCGGACTTGCAAGATTCCAGGATGAACAACTTGCATCGAAAAACTCATTTACGAAGCTACTCGGATCTATCCTTCAACATAAATCCCTTGGCCCCGCTCGGTAAGGAGCCTGAAATCAAGTTATCACCTCCCCCTTCTCTGCGGTTACCTGCGTGACACATTAATCAGTCATTGCCGCTGGAAGCTACCTTGGAAACATCAACCGATCTTCGACCAATCGTTATCGCCGGTGGCAGTGGCTTTCTGGGAATCTCGCTGGCCAATCATCTCGCCCGACTAGGCCAACCGGTCGTTATCTTGTCACGCAACGTACCTCGCATTGACGGCAACTGGACGCATGTGTCTTGGGATGGACGTAAACCGGGGCCGTGGAGCCATTGCTTGGAAGGAGCGGCCGGTGTCGTGAATCTCGCCGGCCGGACGGTCGACTGCATCAAGACGCCTGCCCATCAAGATGAAATATTGCGGTCGCGAATCGAATCGACACGGTCACTTGGCCAAGCCATGCGAACACTCTCCGCACCTCCACCGGTCTGGGTTCAAATGGGAACGGCTCATATCTATGGCGATCCGGCTGTCAGTCGCTGCGATGAAAGCTCGGCATTTGGAATCGGCTTTGCCCCGATGGTTGGACAGGCCTGGGAAGCAGAATTCGCTTCGGCCAAATTGCCTGATCAGCGCGGCATTGTCTTGCGAACCAGCTTCGTCATTGGCAAAGACCGCGGTGTCGGCGGCGGTGCCTTGGCTCGTTTGGCAATGCTGACTCGCTGGGGTCTCGGCGGCAAGATCGGCTCGGGCCACCAAGGCATCAGTTGGATTCACGAAGCCGACATGAACCGCTTATTCGAGAAAGCTCTCACCGATCCCTCGATGAGCGGAGCCTATATCGCCTCTTCGCCCAATCCGGTCCCTCAGGTCGAATTCATGCGAGGGCTGCGTGAAGCAGTGCGTATGCCCATCGGCCTGCCTGCGTTCCGGTGGATGGTCCAGATCGGTACCCCTTGGCTGTTGAATACGGATCCAGAACTAGCACTGCTTGGTCGCTACGTTATTCCGCAGCGACTGCTGAACGATGGCTTCTCGTTTCAATTTCCGGAAGTGAAGTCTGCCTTGGCGGACTTACTGGCGTAGACGCGGCGGAAGCTACTGAACTTCCACCCACTTGATGATGCGGATCCCTTTCTCTTCATGTCCTGACGCCAGAGCCAGGATTTCCGCCGGACATAAAGCACGCGTAAACACCCGCACGTCATCAACGCGACCATCCAGGTAGTCGCCAGTTGGGGCATAAACGCCTTCGCCGATTTTGAAGCTGTAGCTACTCGTTCCGTATGAAGTGGTGCTGCGACTTGACGAAGCCACTGGAAGTCCATTTACATAGGCGACAATTTCGGTGCCATTGCCAACCGCTGCCACATGTATCCACTGCCCAGCCTTAAGCGTTCCGCCAACATAGAAGAAGCCACCATTCGCTGTCCACAAATGAACTTGCCCGGTCCTTCCCCGAATGCCAAATTCGATCACGTCGTTCTGGCCGAAGAACGATTGATTGGCATTCAATGTGTCGAGGTAAATCCAGCCAGCTATCGTGAATTGCGGTAATGAATTCAACAGGCTCTTGTTGCTGGTAATGTATTGCGTCGAGCCATCCAGTTCGACCGCGGTCCCCAGGGTGGAACTGTCCGGTCCAGGTGTTCCCAGCGTCGGTGCCCCGTAGTAGGTGGCATCGTTATTCGCAGCGGTCGAATCGTAGGCAATCGAGCCGCTCGTTTCATCCAGTTCGTAGTGCGCCGCCACACCAGCCAACTGCAGGACTTCCGACTCGAGGATCTTGCGATTGTAGAGTCGAAAATCACGCATCGTTCCTTGCCAGTATTCGGTCGAACCGGTTCGTGTGCCAAACGACAGGATGCCTCCGGCCTGGGTGCTCAGATCAACACTCGAAACGCCACTCTTATGAAGTTCGCCATCGATATAGATCGCATAGGTGTCATCGGCGTTGTCGTAGCTGGCGACAAAGTGATACGCTTTCATCGTTTCATCGAGAGGCTCGGTCGTGAAGAAGCCGCCATCGATTCCGTTGCCGCTGACGTCGCAGTAAACCACGCCGTCGGCTGCCTGACGGATCTCGTAGTTGTCGCCGATCCCCCACAGCCGCTGATTGCTGGCGTAGGGCGCCTCGCTGATGAACCAGAAGGCAATCGAACCTTGCTCGGGCGGAGTCACGCTCGACGTTGTCGTTGCCACCGCGCCAGAACCATTGAAGGCCAGAGCGACGTTCCCTGCACAATCGGTCGTCCAGGTTGCTCCGCTTATGTTGGCGTGGTTCTTGAACGCCGAACTATCGTTGGCGACGCTACCACTTCCTTCGTTGAACTTCCAATGTCCGATCAATCCATATAGTTCCGCGACTTGCGTCTCGGAAAGCTGGTAGTTGTAGATTCTCAGATCATCGATCGTCCCGTCAAAGCGATCCGCGGTGCCGGTGCGTGTCCCGAGCGACAGATAATTGCCGGAAGGGTCGTTCAACCCGACGGAGCCCGAGCGATGAAGCTTGCCGTTCACGTAAATCGTGAATGTATCGCCGATCGAATCGTAGATCGCGACAATATGATACCACTGATTAATCGCGTTAAGTGCCGTGGTAGTTTCAAACGAACCTGAGGTATTGTTCGCCCCGAGATCGAAGGCGACGATGCCGCTCGGTTCGATCCGTATTTCCCAGTCGTCCCCGGTTCCGAGGATCCGTTCGGTGCTGGTCACCGCGTCGTCACGTTTCATCCAGAAGGCGACGCTGCCCTGGGCAGGTGGATCGAAAGCGGCACTTGAACGCACGTCGTTTCCACCACTAAAGTCGAGTGCCCCATTCCGCGGCCCGGTTATCCAGGTCGGTGTTCCGGTCTGGAAGCTACCGTGACGATTCGCACCTGACGCATCGTAGATCGTCCCACCGGTACCTTCGTCGAGTCTCCAATGCAGCAGCGTTTGATCGGCGGTCGCTCGGGCAAAGTTCAGCGCCTCTTGAACGATATAAAGACCGTTACTGTTGAGCGAACTCCACTGAAACGGTTCGCCACCGAAAGGCATTCGCACACGCCGCCCGGCCGCGGTCGAATTACCCGAAATGTTGTTGGCTAACTGGGCTCCCTTTTCGAGGGAAACAATGGTCACTTTGCCGGTGTTACTAGTCGTGCGGGCAACGATCTGCGCACCGGGAGCGAGATTGCCTTCCATCTGCGTCAGTTGCTGTGCGGCGCCGGTGATACTTATGTTTTGATTGGCACCCAGCACCCAGATCGAACTGCCGGAACGTTCCGAACCAACGGCGTCTGAAAAGCCAAAGTCGTCGTCGAGGAAGTTTTCTTCGTTGATCACGCCCACCGAGGTTGTCCGAAGCTTGGTCCCCAGATCGGCGCTGTTAACTTCTTCGGAAATGTAAACGACTTGAGCCCCAAGTGTTGCCGAGTCGATTGCGGCCTGAGAGCTACCTGCCCAGATGGTCGAGACCGCGTAGCCCCATGATTGAAACGAAGATCGTCGTGCTGACTCTTCCCCAGTCAGCGATCCATTGTTGGCGGTCACCAACAAGATGGTGTCGGCCTGAACGATCGGCGCAGCCAAGCTTCCCACTGCCAACAGCAGCATAAGCAGGAGCAGCCGAAACCGGTTCAAGAACGACATTGAAACCTTTGAAGAATTCTCGCGAAAAAGGATCCACCCCGACTTGGGCTCTCAAAGATAGGTCAACCTAAATAGGTTTCAAATCGACAGAACCGGCAAAAGCCGCATAAGACGACGCCAAACGGGCGATGCAATGGCACTTTTTAACTCGATGGTGCCACGAAGAAAGACTCGGCCGGAACGGGGGGCGGGCATTGACACTCTAACATTCACTTGATTATCAATGCGAAGATCTCGTGAAGACAACCACCACACTCCTTTGCCTGAGAAACCTGCTCATGCTACGCGTTCTTGCGTGCGTTGCACTAACCTGCCTGCTGCCGCTTGCCGGATGCGGGCTGGGAAGTTCGTCGACGAACAACCGGATCACTGTGACTGGCTCTAGCACGATCGCTCCGCTGTTAACCGAAATTGCCCGTCGTTATGAAGAGGCACACCCTGGCGTTCGTATTGATGTGCAAACCGGAGGAACGGGCAAAGGGATCGCCGATGTCCGCCAAGGCGTTGCCGAGATTGGTATGGCAAGCCGTGAACTTAAATCAGACGAGTCCGACCTGACCGTACATCCCTTGGCTGCCGATGGCGTAGGAATGATCCTTCACGCAGAGAACCCGATTGCCGAGCTCAGCGATTCGCAGATCATCGCCATCTATCGCGATGAAGTGAACAACTGGAAGGATCTAGATGGGCCAGACCTTCCGATTCAGGTCGTCCACAAAGCAGAAGGCAGGGCAACCCTGGAAGTTTTCCAAAAGTACTTCAAAATCGAAAACACCGCAGTCAAACCGGACGTGATCGTGGGACACAACGAGCAAGGCATCAAAACAGTTGCCGGTGCCCCTGGTGCCATCGGTTATGTCTCGATCGGCACCGCCGAAGCCGATATTCAGGCCGGCCTCCCGATTCGCTTGCTCCCCCTGGCTGGTGTTGTTGCTTCGACCGCTACGGTCGCGGATGGCACGTTTCCGATGAGTCGTCCTTTGCACTTGGTCACGAAGGGAGAAATCGATCCGGTCACGGCTGACTTCATTGCGTTCGCCCAGTCGGATCAGGTTCACGATCTTATCACGGAGCAGTACTTTGTCCCGCTCGCTCGCTGATCGCTGCCTGCGATGGGGAACCGCCGCCGCGGCCATGCTGTCGGGATCGATCGTGCTGCTGGTGATTGTTTTCTTGTGGAAAGAATCGTGGCCGGCGCTGAATGAACTGGGGTTGGTTCGCTTCTTCATCGATGCCAGTTGGCATCCCCTTTCCGATCGCTTCGGCCTGGTGCCGATGATCGCCGCAACCTTGGCGACAACGCTCGGCGCGGTGGTTGTCGCCACGCCGCTTGGCATTGGCTCGGCGATCTTCACACAGTTCTATGCACCGCCGAGGCTGGCACGCTGGTATCGACGTCTGATTGAACTGTTGGCGGGGATTCCCTCGGTGGTGTATGGCCTGTGGGGGCTGGTTGTGCTGGTGCCGATCATGTCACACCTCGGCGGAACAGGCCAAGGCCTACTGACCGCAATTTGCGTTCTAGCACTGATGATCTTGCCGACTATCTCGTTAACGGCCGATGTCGCGTTAGGCAGCGTGCCATCGAGTTGGCTGCAAGGGGCCGCCGCGTCGGGGCTACCTCCTTGGACGATCGCCACCCAGGTCGCTTTGCCCGCGGCACGCAGTGCCATCGCTGCCGGAGTGATGCTGGCCACGGCCCGGGCAATCGGCGAGACGATGGCGGTGTTGATGGTGGCTGGCAACGTCGTCGAAATGCCGACCTCCCTGACCGGGCCGGTACGAACCTTAACGGCGAACATCGCCAGCGAAATGGGCTACGCTTCGTCGAGTCATCGCGCTGTGCTATTTGTGAGTGGCCTGCTGCTGATGGTTGCCGCAGCAGGGATCGTGCTTCTCGCGGAATGGCTGCGAGGTGACCGCCATGAATAATCACCGCTGGAAAGAATGCATCCCCACTGCCGCCATGTGGAGCATCGCGATTCTGATTACGGCTCTTTTAGCATGGATCTTGTGCGACATTGCCTGGCGTGGCTTCTCGCATGTCAGTTGGGAGTTTCTGACCAGTGAACCGCGCGATGCTGGTCGGCAAGGTGGGATCGCACCGATGATCGTTTCGACGCTGCTGATCCTTTGCGTTTCGCTTTCGATTGCGTTTCCACTTTCTTTGGGTACCGCAATCTGGCTGGTCGAGCAGACACGGCAAACATCGCTCGGTGGGCGAGCTATACGCATGAGCCTCGACGCTTTAGCCGCGGTTCCTTCGATTGTGTTTGGTCTGTTCGGCAATGCCTTCTTTTGTGTCTTGCTGGGCATGGAGTACTCGATCTTGAGCGGTGGCCTCACGCTGGCTTGTATGTTGTTGCCGATTTTGACTCGCGTGACCGAAGAAGCTCTCCGTTCGGTTCCGACCGAATTTCAGCATGCGTCCGCGGCAGCTGGTTTAACGAAGACGACGACACTGCTTCACATCACGCTGCCGACCGCTGGCCCCGCGATTGCGGCCGGAGCGGTTCTCGGCATTGGTCGCGCCCTGGCAGAAACCGCGGCCTTGATCTTCACCGCCGGCTATGTCACACGGATGCCTGGCTCGGTGTGGGATTCCGGTAGATCGCTGAGTGTTCACATCTACGACATGGCGATGAACGTCCCCGGCGGAAACTCCCAGGCCTACGCCACGGCCCTGGTCCTGATTGTGATGTTGTTGATCGTGAACATGACCGTGGTTAGCTTGATTCGCTTGGGATCGAATCGGATCAGTGGGAGGAATGCAAGATGATTCGCACCGAATCGCTGAGTGTTCATTACGGCAAAACGACAGCCGTCCGAGAGGTATCGCTCCAGGTTCCGGACGGCCATGTCACGGCGATCGTGGGTCCGTCAGGTTGCGGGAAGAGTAGTTTCTTGCTGACTTTGAACCGGATGATCGATTTGATCCCAGACGCGACCACGACCGGCCGAATATTGATTGGCGGCCAGGACATTTATCAGCCTGGCTTGGACACCGCTCAGCTTCGGCGGCGAGTCGGCGGGATCGCTCAAAAGCCGAATCCATTTCCGTTGTCGATCCGGAAGAACATTCACCTTGTCCTGAAAGCCCAACAGAACCGAACCAGGGCCGAGTTGGACGAGATCACCGAAACGGCTCTACAAGATGTCGGACTTTGGGACGAGGTCAAAGATCGGCTCGACCGCCCTGCCCTGCAGCTATCAGGCGGCCAGCAGCAGCGGCTGTGCATTGCCCGCGCGTTGGCCTTAAAGCCTGCCTATCTTCTGATGGACGAGCCCTGCAGTGCCTTGGACCCGATCGCTTCGGCCAAGGTCGAAGGCCTGATCGAGGACCTGCGACGACGGTATACCATCGTGATTGTGACCCATAACCTGGCTCAGGCCCGGCGATTGGCAGACGATGTCGCCGTTTTCTGGGTTCAGGACGGATCGGGGCAAATGATCGAGTTTGGGACCAGTGAAAAGGTCTTTTCCACCCCGGACAATCCCACCTCGGCCGCCTATTTGAGTGGAATTCAGGGATAAACTGCGGGAAAACACGCCTATCCGACCGGGCCTGCGTCGAGTAAGATATAGGCCAACAAGGTGTGAGACTTAACGGCAGATTAGGCCGTTCAAGTTCATTCGATTCGATATTAGCGGTCACCTGGACCGAGACGCCCATCAGACTGGCAGTCTCATTTGCTTATCCCAGGTTGCTCGTTCTCTCGACCGCGACTGATCCTCTTGCCCCTTACGGCCACTCCCACGCACACGTGATTTGCGTGACGATTTCCCTGCTATCGGAAGCAGGCTTGCTGGCCGACATTTTGGCAACGCCCAAACATACGGGCTGATGGTTTGCGCCCAGGGTCCCCCTACAGGTACCTCGTAGGGCTACCATTCCATCTTTGGAAAGCATGACTGTAGATGAAGTTTACCGAAATCCAATTGGCTCAACCCTTTCAGCAAGCTTTGGCCAAGCTGAAGTACGAAACCGCTTCGCCGATTCAAGCACAAGCGATCCCGGTTTTGTTGGACGGAAAAGACCTGATTGGCTGTGCCCAGACTGGTACCGGCAAGACGGCCGCATTTGCGCTGCCGATGCTGCACCGGATCCTGGAAACCCTGCCCCCCAAGCCACCAACTGAGCGAGTGAAGGGCAAACGCGTTCATAATGGACAGCAGACCCCTTCGCGTCCGTTGCGTGCGTTGGTGTTGGCCCCAACTCGTGAACTGGCCGCCCAGATTGGCGAAAGCTTGAAGAAATACGGCCAGGGAACTCCGCTGAAGCACACCGTGATCTTCGGTGGTGTCTCGCAGCATCCTCAGGTTCGCGATCTTCGCTGGGGTGTCGATACCCTGGTCGCAACGCCTGGTCGTTTGCTCGACCTGATGGACCAAGGTCACATCGACCTGTCGCTGCTCGAGATCCTTTGCTTCGACGAAGCGGATCAAATGCTCGACATGGGCTTCTTGCCGGCACTCAAGCGAATTGTGGCCGCCGTGCCGGAGCAGCGTCAGACCGTGATGTTCTCGGCGACGATGCCTCCAGAAATTCGCGAGTTGGCCCAGAAGTGGCTGACCAACCCAGTTGCCATTCAGGTCGCTGCCGTTGCAGCCCCTGCCGAACGAATCACCCAGTCGGTTCATTACGTCGACAAAAGGATGAAGGGTGCTCTGCTGTCACGTTATCTGCAAGATACGCCGCGCAGCCGAACCCTGGTCTTCGTCCGTACCAAGCACGACTGCGACAAGATTGTCCGACAGTTGGAAAAGGATGGCCTGCGTGCCGCGGCCATTCACAGCAACAAGAGTCAGGCTGTTCGCAGTCGCACGTTGGCCCAGTTCAAGAGCAATCGACCTCCTGTGCTGGTCGCAACCGACATTGCCGCTCGCGGTTTGGACGTGAACGATGTTTCGCACGTGGTGAACTTCGATCTGCCAGAGTCGCCAGAAACCTACGTGCACCGTATCGGCCGAACGGCTCGTGCCGGCGCCGAAGGGGTGGCCGTTTCGTTCTGTGCCAGTGCCGAACGGAGGCTGCTGCGTCAGATCGAACGTCTGACTCGTATTGAAATTCCAGTTGAACCTGCCCTCGAAGGTTTCGAGACTACGGAACCGTTTGTCCGTGACGAACCTCGTCGCAATGACCGTCGCGGTGGTGGATACCGTGGCAATGGTTCCGGCGGCTCGCGTCGCTTCGGTAACAAGTCGTCCGGCAGCAGTGGCGGTGGCGGCGGATATGGTAAGAAGCCTCGTCGGTCGAGTGGTTCGAAGCCACACGCCAGCGAAGGCAACCATTCCGACTCGTCGGGCCACACCTCGCAGGAATCGGGGGGTCGCACCTTCACCAAGAAGAAGCCACGTCGCCTCAACTCGAAGCCGAAGGCAAACGAAGGCAATCACTCGGAGCCAGCTCACAACTCGCAAGAGTCGGGCGGACGCATCTATCCGAAGAAGAAGCCACGTCGTATCGGCGGTGGCCAGGCTGCGGCCGGTGGCCAGGGCAAGCCCAAACGTCGCCGTCCCGCGAGTGCGTAACGCGACGCCAATCGATTAAAAATAAAAGCCGCCGAAAGCAACTTCGCTTCCGGCGGCTTTTTTGTTTCTTGATCACCGCGAGCCAGCTTAGTCGTTCAATAGATCCGAGAACAATCCGCCGACACGCTTCACCTTGTACATGGTGGCTGTGCCGCTCACTTCATGCGAGACCACAATCGCGGGCTCGGTGAACGGGCTGTCGCCACGCGAGATAAAGTCGATTCCTTCCGGAGCCGCATCGATCAGGTTCCGCTCGTACTGGACGAACTCTGGGTTTAATGGATTGGTGATGTCGTACAACATCACACCACCGACCCGTTCCAAACCGATGAACGCCCAAGTCGCTCCCAGATCGGTACCGATATCAATCGCTTCAGGCTCTGGGCCTTTGTCGTCGCTACGCGAATCGAATTCATCCGCGTCTCCTTCTTGCGAGTTGAAATAGTCAGGTACCTGCGCGGCCGTAATCTGCTCGAACTGGTCGCCGCTGTCGAACAACTGAACCGTCTGCCCGAACGGCGTGAACAACCAGATCGAGAACGAACGAGCACCGTAGCTGTAGATCTCGTCGAAGTCGCCATCGTTGTCGATATCGCCGTTGGCCAGCGTCGAGTTTAGACGTCCCAGGTTTTCATCTTCCTGCAGAAACTCGGCATCGGGGAAAGCGTCCGGATCGAGGACCAGGTCCTTCACGCGAGCTTCTTCCGAATAGCCGTCGTAGTCGCGAGCATCTCCTTCGTTAGCCGTCGCAATCAGCGTGAAGCCGAGGAAGTCGGTCGACGCGATCGCATCTGGCTGATACATCCCCTTGGTGGGCCAAGGCTGGATGTTGATGGCATCGTCGCGGTTCGACGCGTCCATGGCATTCTTCGCCAGCGAGTGATCTTTGTAGCCTAGCGGATTGATCGAGATGATTTTCTTCGAGGCGATATTCACAATAGCAACCGCGTTGTTTTCCTGACAGGAAACATAAGCCGTACGCGAGTCGGCCGAAACCGCGATGTACTCCGGTTCCATGTCCATGGCGACGGTGGCACCAGGGCCAAAGATGCGAACGCCAGCTGCCTTCAGGGTCGCTTCATCCGCGTTGAACGACTCGAAGCCGGCTTCGTAGACTTTCGGCTTGGCAGGCTTGCGAACATCGATAATCGAAATCGAACCAACCGGATCGATCACGTAGTCGTCATCCGGTTCGCCTTCATTTGCGACGAGGACGTACTTGCCGTTCGGCGTAAAGGTCACCATGTCCGGCAGGTAACCGGCAGTGACTTCCGCGATCACGCTATAGTCGTCGGCGTCGACCAGCATCACTTTGCCACGCACACCGGTCGTTTCCGCTTCGACGGCGATCGCGACGAGACCTTCGTGAGCAGCGACACTGTTCACCTTTCCGGCCGGAATCGATTCGAGAAGATCACCAGTGAGGGCATCCAGCACATCGATCGTGCCATCGTTCACGTTCGTCAGGAAGACCTTCTTCGAGGTCGAGTCATATGCAGCGATCTCGGAAGCACCGGAACCACTGGCAGCCACATATCGCCACTCTTCCACCAGCGTCGGCGTGCCAAACAGAAAGTCGAGCGGGCCAGCAACGACTGTTGGGGCGATCAGCAGCGACGCCATCATCGCAATGCCCAAGCGTAGCAATTTCATTAAAGAGATCCTTCATCTGCGGGGGCGTTAGAACATTAAGGTCCCCAGTGTCGCCAAGTTTGTTGACAACGGATGAAGGAAGAATGAATTACTGAAGTGACTCCACCACCAACGATTCGCCTTCACGATCAACTGGCAACCAACCGAGCGTGTTCCATAACCAGGCAGTTCCGGTGAAGGTTGTCAGTGTGACCGCTTGTCCCGCAAGCATGCGGAACCAATCGGGAAAGCTTCCACTCGGATCGGCAACGGCTGTCAGCATGGCGACCGCACCGAGTCCCATCGCCATCAACGTGGTCGCCGGGGCAATGATTGTCGCCCAGCTCGTATGCTTCATCGCCAACCAACAGAGGATCGTTATCCAGGCACAAGCGATCGTTCGCACGCTTACGCAGGCCAGCAGCGTCATTCCCATGGTCAGTAACGCAAGCTGCCATGCTTCTGTTCCCCAAAGCCAAGGGACGATGCAGGTCGGCAAAGTCCACAACAGGATTACCGGCGCGCGTTTCAGTCCAGCCCATTGCATTTGTCGCCAATGAGCCCACGGCGAACGAGGGTTTTTCCAGTACAGCCACTGCATCGAAGGATCCGCAAAGAAGCCGGCGGCTTCGACCGTTCCCATCACAATCGCGATGGTGGGCAATAGGATCGTCAGATGGGTTCGTAACAGCTCGGAATGATCAGCGTCCGAGGTGATTTGAAACGCCCATTGATGCGAGAAGTAAAGAACTGCCTGGGCTCCGATCGCCACCAAAACGACCGGCATGATGAACGCAACACCTTGGTTCATCCAACGCGGCCAGACCCAATCATGCCACCGCCGCGGTTCCCGATGCAGGCGTCGCCGTAGCTCGCGACGAAGATCAATCGAGGCGTTGTCGACTTTGCGTTCCACCACGACCGCCTGAGGCGTACTTCGAAGCCAGGCCAAAGCCTTTCGTCTCGTTTGCCAGGCATTGGCTCTCCCGCGAATGGCAAGCGTTATCACCGCTCCGATGGCCAGTACGACCAGCAGCGGCAACCAGGCATAAGTGTCGCCGTCGCCGATTCGCATGACCTGCCACTGCATCCAGGCCACCGGGCCCCACCAGCCAAAGTGCTGAGCGATCTGCAGGCTCAGCAAGGTCATGAAGAAGAGAAACGGAAGCAGCATCGACGACAACAATAAAGTCGTCACCAGCACCTGCGGCTTCAGTAAATATCCTAGTCGCGGGAACGAAGTCGCCCACAGGCTGACGCAATAGGCGTTCGCAATCACTAGCCCCGCGACCAACAACCCAGCCAAGGCAGCTTGAATCGGTGAAGTCACGTTCCAAACACAGATGCCGATGCCAGCCATGGAGTAAAGTCCGAGCAGGGCCACAGCAATTCGTAACACGAGAACCCGTTGCCGCCACTGCGGTGCGGCCCGCGACCATTGTCGTTTTGGTTTGTCATCTTGGTCGGTTGGCAAGCAGACCAGTGCAATCACGACCCAGGCCATCGTTTGCATGATCGAAAGACGCATGAAGCCAACGTGACGCAGGGCACCTGGCGTGACCTCGCCGAATTCGGTCGGGACCAGTTGCAGAGATCCCCAGCACAACGCGCCGATCACCCACAGCAGTAGCCCCGACATGGCGACAACGGCAATACTGCAAAATACCAGGGTCAGCCAATAGCCCGCTTTCGATCGGAAGATCGATTGCATGGTGGCTTCATAACGCCGCCGAAAGTGTCGCCAGCGTTCCCGAAAGCAAAACGTGTCAGGCTTGTTCTTCGCCAGCCATCGTAGATGTTGCCACCGAAGCTTACGCTCAATTCGCTGGTCGACCTCTTCGCTCATGATGGCCCCAGACCTTGCAGCACCGCCTGTAACGCAGGCGCCGCGGTATCGGTCAGCTCGTCATTTGGCTTTTCGTCAGGCACACCACTCCAGACAAGGTTTCCTTCATGCAGGACCAACGCACCATCGGCTAAACGCCGAGCATGTTCCGGCCATTGACTTGAAAAGATAACCGTCCCACCACGGTGGGCATGTTCGCGAATCTGCTTCTCCAGGATCTGCAATCCTTCCGCATCGAGACCAGCTGAGAATGGTTCGTCCAGCAGCCAGATCGGCGGAGCGATCGCGAACAGTCCGACCATCGTGATTTTGTAGGCCTGCCCTTTCGACATCTCGCCACGCTTCGACCGCGATACCGGCACCAGCCGCAGCCTTTCGAACCAGTTGGCGATCTCATCTTCAATGCCAGGCCGATCGGCATGATAGTCGCGTACCAGTTGGCACAGATCGTCGACCGGACTACTGAGCGTGGCCTGACGATCTCCGCTGGTGTCGTCCAGCAGCATGACCTTTCGTCGCAAATGAATGGCCGTGGGACGCATCGGAGAAGGCCCCAGGTAGATTCGTCCTTCGCTTGCCGGAAGCCATCCAGCCACCAGCCGTAGCAGAGTCGACTTACCGGCGCCATTCGCCCCCAGCACAGCGTAGACACTGCCTGGCAGCAAGCTCGCATTCACTTGTCGCAAAGCCCAGGCTCCGGCGAAGATTCGTCCGGTGTCTTGAAACTGAATCGTTGGTGCGGCAGATGATTCCACAAGTTAACCATTGGGGCGAGGGAATTGGTTTGCGGGCATATTCTAGCGGCTATTCGCCCCCGGATCGATAATCTTGGCAACTCATGGTTCCTTCGTGTCCCTTGATTCCGCTGGCGACCTGAACGGAGTACGATAGGTGGAACCTCCTCTCCCATCACTCCCCAAAAACGACTCATGTCATTGCCCCCTTATACCTGCCTGGTGAAGATCGCTTTGCAACTTCCTTCGCCGGACGATCTCAGCTTTTCGGCCGAACTGGAACTTGCGAACTTGCAATCGTTCGTCACGGCGAATCGAATTTTGCTGGATGATGCACGTGATCACCTCGATGCCGCGTGTGCCGTTCCTTTGGAATACGACGCCGATTACTTTCGACGTCATTGCCCAGAGATCCAAGTGCTGAGAAACCTGGCCGATGCCTTTTACATCGAAGGGATTCTCGCGCTGCAGACGCAGCAATACGACCACGTGATTACAGCCGGACTCACGTTGATCGATCTAGGCAATGCGACGGCTCGGGGAGGCTTACAGGTCGACTACCTGGCCTCGGTTCGCTCGATTGCGTTGGGGTCGTCGCTGCTGAGCACGGTTCGAGAACAGTTGGATTCCGAGCAGCGATCGCGTCTATTACGCGAACTGGCACGGGTCGAGTCGGAACATGAGCCGGTTGAGGTCGCCATGGAACGCGACGAACTTTGGACCGAACTGGTTGATTACCCCGACGAAGAAATCAACTCCGACGCGATGGCATTGCCGGCCGAGATGACCGACGACCTATCGCCAGAGCAGTTGGCTGAATTTCAACAGATCATCCAGGAAGGGATGTCGAATCTGCCGGAAGACAACCAGGCGATGTATACCTGCTTCGAGCAACGTACCATCGCCGCCTTTCGCCTGTTGGCACTCGATTTGGCTTTGCAACAATTCGAGGCTCTAACCGGCACGTACCCGGCCGAACTCGAGCATTTGCGGCCAGGCGTATTGTCCGATATTCCACGCGATCCATTCACAGGCCAAGCTTTCCTTTACCAACCGAAGTCGGCTAACGAACCGAAAAGCTTCTTGCTGTACAGCCCTGGGCCGCTGCAGATCGACCACGGAGGCCAACCAGGTAGTTGGCCCGAAGTGCTGCAAGGGAACGCTGACTTCTCACTGCAGACGTTCACGCTCGAGGACCAATAGCTTACTCGTCCTTCGATTCTTCTTCCTTCGATTCAGCGACAGGCTCTTCTGCAGGGGCACCTTCACCGGCGGCGGCACGGAATGCTTCGATGCGATCGCGGATCACCTCGGGTTGGGTGTAGCCATGCACAATCGCTTTCTTCAGCTCGCGATCGGCGTCGTCAAAGCGACCGACCGTGGCATAGGCGAACGCCAGATTGGAATGCCCCACGGCCAGCGTGTCGTCCAGCTTCACCCCTTTTTCCAGTTCGACGACGGCCTGGTCGTACTTTTCCTGGTGGATGTAAAGGGCACCCAGGCTGATATGTAACTCGGCATAGTTGGGTTCGATTTCCAAGGCCTTGTTGTACATCCGCTCAGCCTCGTCAAATTCTCCCATCAGTCGGCAGACGACCCCTTTGTTGACGTAGGCGCGGTGATTCTGAGGATCTTCTTCGATCGCCATTTCATGGTACTTGATCGACTCTTCGTACTCGCCCATCTCGTTGTAGCAGTTGCCCAACATGGTCAGCGCGACGCTTTTGGGGTATTCCTTCAGCGGCTTGTCCAGGGCCTTCTTGAAGACCGGCACGGCAGCTTCGTAGTCCCCTTCTTCGTACAAAGCGGCGGCCTTTTCGACCATGACGTCACCATTCTGGTTGACATCGCATCCCGAAAAAAGAAACAGAACCAGCAGGGATGCCGAGATAGACCGAGCGATATTCATTGCGTTGAACCTGAGCAGCTAGAAGGATTTACGACCGTATCGATAGGATGTGCCTGAATTCTAGCTTGCGGCCTTCGGTCCTACCAGAACTTCCACCAAGGCTTCTTGGCTGGCGGACGTGTCCGCTCCATGATCTCATTCACGATTTTCAAGGCTTTATCCATCGTTTCGCTGCTGGTACCAACCTCCGGCACGATGCTTGGGGCCATCCGCATGCCTCCCAGGTCTTCGACCGCGACGCCTTGATCCAGGGCAGACAAGATGGCGTTCGACTCGGCGTTGTAGAGATTCAACGCCTCCCAGGTTTCAGGCGGTAGACTCTCGCGGAGCTTAATTCCCAGGGCTCGGCCACGGCTGTAGGCCGGCAACGACATCAGTGGGACATCGGTTTCAATCGTTCCGTCGGCCTTGGCTCGGATCACGGTCGAAGCGTACTGCACGCCGGTCGACTCGAACAAAAGACGCCCAAAAGCAATTGTTGAGATCGATTCGACCTCTTGCACGATCTGCGAGTCGAAGCCACGCTCGACCATCGCCTCGATCAGTTGATCGATTGATTCGTGGTCGGTGAAATGCTCGGCGAAGTGCTGGATCGTCCGTTCCAATTCGGCCCGCTCGCGGACTTCGCTCGAGTTCTGGGGGAACTCGAATACGGCAAACCGGACGATATACCCAAACTCTGGTCCGTTGGCAGGCAGCGGCCAATCGTCGTCGCGGTGCGAGATATCGTGCCCATCAATCTCCAATTCGCGATGCCAACCGTTCTTGCCGCTCGACAGCACGGTCGCTTTCGCCAGATGGACCCTGCGTGGAGCGGCCGATTCCGAGGCATAACGGAACCAGGGCAAATTGGTCTCGCCATCGCTGGGAAAGAGATTCCCTTCGATACCTCGGCTGACCGTCGGACCGACGTACGCGCGAAGTCGAGGCAAACCAAAGTCGGACGGAATGAAACCTTCGGCCGGGTTACCACCAGCGACACCGATCTGGCAAGCCATGCAGACCGGGTGGTTGTCGAGAAACGATCGGATGGGACCAGCGACAAGCGTGATCCACAAGACCGATGCCTCGCGTAGTGCTTTCTCGCGGTCATCCCCCATACCAAACACACAGGCATCTAGCACTTCGTCGTCGTAGTCGTGTAACTGAGCGAAGACGTGGCAATGGACCATGCCATCTTGCGGCGTTTCCATCTCGTGGATTTCGGCCGACAGCGTGACTCGACCGTCGAAGATCTTGAGTTGCTCGTCCAGAAGCTGGGTCCAGCCACCGAGCTCTTCGCCATGAATGTTGAGGCCTTCCTCGATGAATTCCAGCAACTGATGAGCGTCCGACACGACCACGGCCCCCGCGCGAAGAAATGATGAGCACAGAAAAGATGTGGGCGCCAACTTATCGAATCTAATCGGCAGAATCTAGTCGACTCTCGCCGAAACGTGCCGCGATCGTTTTGATCTCTTCATATAAGTCAACTGTCGGCAGAAGCTCCGCCACCGAAGGCATAATCCCCTGCTCTGCACCGAGGATCTGTCCTGCCATCGAAGCGACCGTGTCGACATCGCCTCCGCCGGTGACGATGTCGCGAAACATGACCAACGGATCGGCGTACTGCGTCGCCGCCAAGATCGCGGCTGGCACCGAGTCGACCACGTATCCGGTCGGGAGATGGGCCTGAGCGTAGTCGAGATACGAAACGCCGTTCGCCACTTCCCCCAGCCGATCACGAACATTCGAGTCCGGCAACCGTTCGGTTATCTTCGTGATTAAATCGGGTTCGTCGGCATCTTCGGCGGTGACCATTCGAATGGCGTAAACGATTGCTAAGGCACCGATGTAGGCCTCGTCGTTATGATGCGTGATCCAACAGATGTCTCGAATGAGCGTTCTTTGCGCGGCTTCATCCGGATCAAGCAGAAAAGCCAACGGTGCAATTCGCATCGCGGCCCCGTTGCCGGCCGAACGTTCGCCCGTGGAACCCGCATCGGCCCAGTGAACTCCGACGGTCAGATCGCGCATTGACTTCAAGGTGCTAGAACCAATTCCGCGGATTCGTCCTGCTTGAAACCAGTGTAGCATCGCCTGGGCAATTGCCGCCGGATCGACCGCGGACCGAGCCACAATCGCTTCACAGGTAGCCAACGTCAGTTGCGTGTCGTCGGTCGTGCGAAGTTGCTTCCCGGCGACCAGGCTTTGCCCGGGCGGAGAGGTCTCGTAGGGAGCCGCAATCGCGTCTCCCAAGGCACCGGTCAGCAAACAGCCGGCGATTCGCTGTGAGCGAGAGAGCTTTGCCACGTGATCGATCCAAGAAATAAATCAGGGCCAACCAGTCATCCCGTGAATGGCCCTGAAGAAAATTAGAACGGCAGACCTTCTTGCTTCGAGCCCGAGCCGGCGTCGCTAACCTGTTTATCAGCATCCTTGGGTGGATTCATCCGAATGAACAGGTAATGCTCCGTTCGGGTCGTGCTGAAGTGGACCAACACCGGGACCTCGTTCTTGGTGAGGTTATAAATGCCGGTCTCGAAGACCGTGGTGGTATTATCCCCGACGGTGAACGCACAACGCTGCGTCTTCTCGTCGACTCGACCTTGCACCACGTAAGTCTTGTTGGTCGACGTGTTATAGTACGTACCGCTAATGAGGCCTTCATGATTGACGGCCAGTTGGATCACTCGATTCGTCGAAGGATCTTGCTCGCTGGTCGAAATCGTGAACGTTCCCAGTGGCAGGAATTGCTCCTGGTTGGAAGAGTCACTCGACTGCGTATCGTTCGATTGCGAGTCGGTGCTGGTCGACGGAGCGACACTACTCGTATCCGCCAACTGAGCCGCCGACTGGGCATACTCTTCCTGCGTACCGACGTCCTGACCATTCACGTACACGGAATTGTCTTGATAGACCACGTTACCGCCTGGTCCGTAATCATAGTAAACCGGCGATGCCCAGCCCCAATCAGGGAACCACGCGGTCATGCTGCCCCAGTTCGCCCCGTCCCACCAATACCACCAGTCATGACGATTCCAGTCGTGCTGGTAGTACCACGGACCGAGGCTCCGATGATTGGTATTCCACCAATGACTTCCAGGCTGCGTCCAGTCGAAGTGATCCTGAATCTTCTGCTGCACTTGCGGATGATCGTTCAACCAGTTCTGTGGCTTATGGTCGCCGCCATTGTTAGTGAAGTTATGCACGTTGCCTTGCAGGTTCGGATGGTTGTTCCAGAAGTTGCTTCCCGGCACGTTGGTATAGTTGCCGATCTTGTTGTCGACATTCGGATGGTTCTGCAGGATGTCGCCGCTGCCTGGTTTCACACCGTCACCAGGTTTGGGGCCATCTCTACCAGACCACTTTTGAGAACCACCATTGATGCCCGAATGACTGTAATCACCCCAGGTCTGGCCACCGTAATAGCCCAGACGCTGTGCTTCTCCGGCCCAGTTCTGCAAATGCTGAGCACGGACCGGATTGTTATCCAACCAGTCAGCCATCTCGGAGCCGCCATCACTGCCAGGGCCGAGAACGTTGCCGAGTTGTCCTCGCACTTTGCTGGCAACGTCAGGTGAATGCGAAGGCCACTGGGGATCGCTGATCAGAGGACTATTGCCACGGTGAAGTCCCTCGAACACTTGGCTGTCTCCGGGAGAAGGCCCGGTGTGGTTTGGGTACTGAGGACTAAACAAGGGCATGCTTGCATGATCGCCAGTGAATCCGGTGTAATCGTTGCCGCTTGGCAAGATATTCGGGAAGCTTGCTCCACCGAACTGGCCGCGGAAATCGTTGGATGGAAGATCAACACCGCCATTGGGCAGATGCACGCCACCCCCGCCGAAGTTACCGCCACCAAAGTCGCCGGTACTGATTCCGCCACCCAGGCCGCCAATGGCAGACCCACCATAATTGGCTCCGTTTGCGAGATCTAATCCAGTACCCCCTATCGGGCCAGGCGTTTGAAACCCACCACCCATCCCGCCAGGATGAAACCCGCCTGCGATACCGCCGGCATGGAAACCAACCGCATAGGCCGAAACGGGCAGGCATACCGCAGCAACCGCCGCCAGGCACAACTGAAAGAGATTACGTTTCATGGGAAAGTCTCTTGAATTCTGTCTCGTTGAATGGATGGACGCTGCTTGCTAGTTGCCCTGTCGAACCAGGCGATCTGGTCCCACGTTGGGAAGGGACAAGCCATCCACTTCCATATTCACGATGGTCAGTTTGAGCTCTTTGTCTGAGACCCGTTCGATGATCTGGGTAAACGATGCTCGGCGGCCATCGGTCAGCTTGACGACCATCGGGCAGTGCCAGATGTTTTTGCTCGTCTCTTGCCAGGTACCTTCACCGAAGCTCCCATCGCCATCGAACTGCCAACAACGAATCACGTTATGTTCGCCATCCCAGCCAATGACCTGGGTCCCGGCACCGGCGATCCCTTGCGGTGTCACCATGTGGTATTCGCGAATCAGAAAGTTGCCACCGCCAACCCAGCGCACCTTACTGCTGACATGGGCGTCTTTGACGGTATCACTCCAGACACCGACCAGCCAGCCTAGCTTCGAGAGCGCTCCGGCAGACGTTTCCACCGGCAAAGCGACGTCGAATTCTTCGACATGGTCCAACAGCCACTTGTCGCCTTGCTTGACCAGCACAGCCGAAAATCTCGAGTAGCTAATGCTGCGGTCCGAGTGCATCAACTGGGTCGAGCACTTCACGTCGGCCACCGTGGGCGAAACTTCGCGAACGGCATTGAGCGTGATGATCAGCCTGGCGTTGGGTTCGCTTTGAAATAATTCGGTGTACGCCTTGAGAATGGCGTCGCGCCCCTTGATTTGATCGCCGGTGGTTGCCTGGCGATGGATGCCTTCTTGTTCCCAGAGCGAAGCAACAGCTTGGGCATCGTGCGAGTTGAAGGCTGCTTGAAGCTGATCGAGCGAAGCCTTCAGGTTCGTTTCCAACTCGCTCGGTGGCGAAGCGGGTTCTTCGGCGAGAACTGCATTCGCCAGGCTCATAGCGCAGCAGCACGCCAACAGCGCACCATAACAACGGGCGGTTGGCCCCCAGGAAAACAAATTCATCCGACGGTCCCCCGACCTGATAAAGTAGTTTGCTAAGCCGCTGAGGCGGAGGTGCCTCCCTGAAGTATAGAAGTCGATTTTTTGCCACTGCTACAAAGAAGGGAAAGAAATGATGACTTCACCGAAGTTGCGAAAGTCAAGCAAACCAAACGAGAAATCTTGAAGAAACGGGCATTCTAGAGAGCCAAAATCGTTACCAACTGCCTGATATCCGACGGCCGGACAGTCCGATCACAGCCGCTTGATTCGCTTGCTGCGCAAAGGATCGGGGCAGAAAATCCCGCAATTTGATGTCAGGTGGAACTTGCCAGCTTTTCGCAAACCACCTGCTTCCTCGGCCAGACCGACTTGGTCCGACCAGGGGACTTCACCTTGCGGGTCCCTAAGCCAGCGAGAATAATGAGGCCTGAGCTTTACGAATGCCAAAGACACGACGCTGGGCTGCTAAGGGAGGGTGATGACCACGGAAAACGAACATTCGGCAGACGTTCCTGACGTCTCCGAATGCGCCACCTACCTGAAAGCGCTCGGCGATCCGATTCGGCTGCAGATTGTGAAAGCACTTCAGGCCGGTCCGTTGAGCGTTTCTGACCTGGCACTGCTGCTCGAGATGGAGATGGCCAACGTCTCGCATCACTTGCGGGTGCTATTTCATGCCGACCTGGTCAGCACGCAGCGCGAAGGACGGCATATCTATTATCAGTTAAACTGCGACTTCCAGAAGAAATCGCGTGCCGCGAGTTCTTCGCTCGACTTCGGCTGCTGCCGGATCGACCTGCGGAACTAGTTTCGTTCTTGCGTATCAGCCACGACTTGTAGTGCTCTCCGAGTGGCCCGTTTCCAAGCCACTCGGAAAGCAGCCCCCAAGTTAGTGCACCATGCCGGCCGGCAATAGATCTTCGAGCGTTTGCTTGATCCGTCCCCACTGGAACGGCTTCGTAAAGAAGGCATTCGCTCCCATGCTTCGCATCTGCCGTTCGATGAACGGTTCCTTGCGGCCGGTCAACACGATGACCGGAATCGAACTGGTGACCGGCGATTCTTTCAAACGTCGCAAGACGTAGTCGCCGTTGCCGCGTGGCAGTTCGTAGTCGAGAATGATCGCGCTGGGGGCCGACATGAACGCACTGCGATAACCGGCCGTTCCCTCCGCGGCATGCACGGCAATGATGCCAACTTCTTTCAGCCGCATCTTCAGCGCTATGGCAACGTCTTCGTCGTCTTCGATCGTCAGCACCCACGGGGTGTTTTGTTCGACGACGGGCTCGCTTCCTTCTGCAGGCTGAGGGCTGTCGTTGACTTCAACACCCAGGATCGCAAACACGCGGTCCAGGATTGCCAGCGACTCGGAAAGCTTCTGATCACTCGGCATTTCAGGAACGTCCATCGGATCCTCATTGATTTCTAAAAGTTCACACAAGACTGGCTCGATGTGACGCCAGATATCGGTTGATTTGGGAATGTAGTAGGCACAAAGTTGATGGCATCGCTTGATAATCTCTTCCGACGAGCTACCGGTTAAAATAATGACCGGAACAGACTGCAGTTGTTCGTGGTTGGACAGCATCTCGGCAACCGTCAGGCCATTTCCCTGCGGCATATGGATGTCGAGAATGATCGCTTCCGGTCGAACCGAGTCGGCAAGTTTCAATGCGTCCATCGCGTTGTCGGCCGTCACAACGTTCAGCCCAAGTTTCTCGCAACGTCGTTTTAAAATATCGACGACATCGCAGTTATCGTCCGCAATCAGGATCGATTTCATCGTGGGTGTCTCCTCAAGGTGGGTCAATCGGCGGGGGAAGAATCGAAGGTCAGTCGCTTCCGACCATGACAGGTGATAGGGCTGCTTCCAATGCGAAAAGTAGTTGTGATCCGTCGTAAGGCTTTTGCACAAAGAAACGGGCACCCGCATCCAAGGCACGGAGTTCGTCACGCAAACTGGCCGAAAGCATGACAATCGGGATGGAACTGATTTCCGTGTCTCGTCGCATTTCTCGTAAGGTCTCGATGCCATCCTTCTCTGGCATCTGAACATCCAGCAAAATCGCATCGGGTCGATGCAACCGGGCCGACGCAATTCCCTCTATGCCATTCTCAGCCGAAAGCGTCGCGTAGCCGGCAGCTCGAAGTCGGTAAGAAACTCCTTCGCGAATGTCGTGTTCGTCGTCGACGATCAGAATTTTTCTTGAATCATCCATCTCTGTTTGCCCCATGAAAGAGATTCAAATTTAGTGAGCGGCCAACTGGTGATACTCCGGCATTTCAAACTCTTCACGCAGAATATGATCGAAATCGCCCAGGATCTTCCGAGCCGAACTCTTCGAGGCCCATTGCCGCACCAGTCGCCGGGTAAATCCTGGCAGCGGTCCTTGCGGTCGGTTCCGATTGAACCGCACAAAATCGCGTTGGGCACGCTCTTCCCAGTGCACCATGTCATTCTCAGGAATTGCCAACACCAACAGCCAATGGCGTTTGGAAACCCGGAACAAGATGTCTTGTCGACGTAGCAAACAGTTCACGAAGCGATCGAAGTCGTCGGCATCGTTGTCCGTGACCATATCGCCGACGGCGATTTCGATGGCTTTCAGCGGAAGATTAGAATCGCTGCGGATATCGAGCCAACGCGAGAACACTTCGGATGGATCGGCCAACGGAACGGTGAACGAGAATGTGCTCCCCTCGCCCACTTTGCTTTCGACACTCAGCTTGCCGAGATTGATGAGCGTCAGCCGTTGGGCGATGTTCAGTCCCAGCCCAAATCCCTGCACGGTCGTCGATACGTTGTCGTCCAATTGCTCGAACCGGTCGAAGATGCATTGCAGTGACTCGGGTTCGATCCCCGGTCCATGATCGGTGATGCCAATGCTGATCTCCCCTTCGATCGGGCAATATTTGGCCCAGATCGTCACCGATTGCCCGGCGTTGGAATGCTTGATCGCATTGATCGCCAGGTTGTTGATCACGCGAACCGCTTTTTCGCAGTCGCAATACGCCTCGGGCAGGTTCTGCGGGCAATCGATTACCAGTTCCACCCCTTTAATCGAAGCGCGCTCGCGTAATCCGCAGGAGGCATGATCGATGATTTGCGCAACACTCGCCGTGCGACGCCACGCCCCCAGCAAACCTGCTTCCAGCTTGCTGGCGTCGAGGATGTCGTCGACCATGTGATTCAAGTCGTCGGCTCGAATGGCAACTTTGCCGAGCAGTTTCTTTTGTTCTTCTCCGATCGGACCAGCCATGCCATCGCGGACGATCGAAACGTAGTCTTTGATCACCGTCAGCGGTGTACGAAGATCATGCGACACGTTGTCGACGAACTCGCGCGTGGTGCGATAGAGCTTCGATAGGCGGCGATTTTTTCGCTTGAGCTGTTGTGCCTGCAGGTTCATCTGCATGCGATTGCGTTTCAGTCGACGCACCAGGCGTTTGTTTTGATTAACTTGCTCTTGTCGCTGGATAGCATGCACCACGGCACGCCCCAGCGAGTTGCTCGACAGTTCTTCTTTGCCGCGGTAATCTTGGGCCCCTGCCCCGAAGATTTCGTCTTCGACATCATTGTCTTCCTGCGAAGTCAGCACGAAGATGGCGGATTGACCGCAATGCTCACGAAGTCGGGCAATCGTTTCGAAACCGCTACTGTCAGGAACATTCACGTCCGAAACAATCGCATCGAAAGGCTGCTCTTTCAGATGAGCCAAGGCCTCGGCCAACTTGGTTGCCCAAGTCAGTTGGAAATTGTGACGTGATCGCACAAAGTGTCGTTCGATCAACTCTTGATCAGCGAGATCGTCTTCCAAGACCAGTAGATGGAAGACTCGATTTTCCAAATCCATTGCCATGCCCCTTTTCACACCGAGATCGTTGTCAGAAGGACAATCGCCCTTTGAAACGAGCCTGTGAAAAGCTCGTCGATCTCATGATTGGATTGCTTGCAGGCGTCCGCTTGAGACGGTAAGTAAACTGGCTTGTTTCCCAAGATGGTATTGGGATTGGTTGCCTGCAATGAATGCCTCTACCTACACCCTACGCCGCTTTCATCTGGTCGAAGTTTGCCGAAAAGAGTTTGCGGATTTGCGCACAACAACCATGCTTCCGAGGGCTTGGGAACCGTCAGACTCGTCACATACCGACGAACTTCCTTAGTCAGCATGGTCGCCGGACGACCAGAAGTGGGGACAATTTGCGCCCATGATTTCTAGACGTGATAACGCCCATGGGAGATCCCTTCGATGAGAACCTTTTCGCTCGAAGTGAATAATTCACCAGCAAATGATTCTGAAATCGACGACTCAATTGTTTGTCACCTATGGGGGAATCGATATGCTCTAGGGAAGTGAGTGCCTGACCAGGTTGCTGACTCACGGAAGATGCTGTTATCAGCAAGACCGAGGTACCGTGCCCCTCCACTCTCATTCCTCCGAGACCCTATGCACTTTCTGATTATCGACGATAGCGTCGCCGATGCGCGAGTCCTCAAAGCAATGTTGGGGCAAGCTTGTCCAGAGGGATTCGAGGTAAGCTTTGCTTCGAGTGGCGCAGAAGCTCTTCGACTACTCCAGAACCATGAATACGACTGTCTCTTCCTCGACTATCGCCTGGAAGATTCCGCTGAATGGAGCGTCTTGCGACGAATTCGCGAGCTTCAGATGGACATTCCGATCATCGCCATTTCAGGCTATGGCAACGAGCAAGTTGCTGTCGAAGGGCTGAAGCTTGGTGCCCAGGATTACCTGGTGAAAGACGCCCTGACCGCCGAGACAGTCCACCGTGCCTTGCACAACGCGATCGAGAAAGTGACGATGACCCGTAATCTTTTGGCTCAGCAGAAAGAACTGCGGGATTTCGCCCACATGGCCGCGCATGATCTGCAAGCGCCCCTGCGGCGGATTGCGCAGCTCTCCGAGTTTCTGCAGGAAGACTTGGAAGGCTCGTTGAATGAGAAGTCAGCGACGCACTTGGAGATGATCGCCACCAATGCGACGCGTTTGCAATCGCTGGTGAAGAACTTGATTGACTATGCCCGGCATGGCTCTTCCGAGACACCGCTACGCGAGGTTTCCCTTCAACAAGTCGTCGCAGCGGCGATACAAAACCTGGAAGTCGTAATTCAGGAAGCCAATGCGCAGGTCACCGTAGGCGAAATGCCCTCGATCATGGGGGATGAAGTCATGCTGATCCTGCTGTTTCAGAACCTGGTCTCCAACGCGATCAAATTTAGGGATAAGCGAGTTCCCGAAATCCGTATCAATGCGATGCATGAATCCTCGCAGTGGACAATCGAAATCGCCGATAATGGTATAGGAATCGCTGAGAAAGACATCGATACGATTTTTGCTCCGTTCAAACGCTTACATTCTCAGCGGGAATTCGAGGGCTCTGGCATTGGTCTGGCAACTTGTCGCAAGATTGTCGACCAACACCAAGGTAAGATCTGGGCAAGATCGAAGCAGGGCGAGGGGACGACTCTGTATGTGTCGTTTCCGGATACCGTCTCAACTTCGTAAATAATTGCGCGGCTACTAGCGAGCTTCGCGCAATTGGCGATAGAAATGCGCATCGGACATAATAGTTTTCCGATAAACACACAGCACATAGATATACATTTACCCCTCTTGCCGTTGCCCCCCAGGCTTTGCAACGATATCGCAAGCGAAAGCACCCATTTTTTCCCCACAGGAGTCGGCATGGTTTCTCATCAGGTGCGAATTCTGCTCGTCGATGACGACGACGTCGATGCGGACGTCATTCGCCGTGCCATCGACAAGCAGCGCATTGCAAACCCCATGGTCAGGGCACGCGACGGAATCGAAGCGCTGGAGATCTTGCGTGGAGAAACAGCAGAAGGCCGGCTATTGCGGCCTTATTTGATCCTGCTAGACCTCAATATGCCGCGAATGAACGGCATCGAGTTCCTGCATGAACTGCGAGACGACTCGAAGCTGCACGACAGTATCGTCTTCGTTCTTTCGACTTCAGACGACGATCGTGATGTACTGCAGGCTTATGAAAAGCACGTTGCTGGCTATTTGAAAAAAGGCAAGTTCGGTGAGCCGTTTATCGAACACCTCAACATGTTGAAACTGTATTGGCGATATATCGAATTTCCACCGGAGCGGTAGTCAGGCTAGCACCCAAATTCGAATATTTTCCCGAAATTTTCCAGGTGGAACTTCAGAACCATCTTGAGTGATTCTTAAACGATCTGTAAAACATCTCGCACATATTAACGACGAGATGCGGGGAAGTGATTCCCGGCAGGTTTCCCAACCGGTTCGACTGGACGTCACGCTCTTGTCATGAAAGCAGCTGTCTTTTTAGGCGGTTATCCTGGCTCTCCAGGCTGCTTCGTGACGTTCCATACGGTAATTCTGCGAGTTCGGGTAGGACGATACCCGAAAGTATTCGACAGGAAAGGAAACCAAGCTATGCTCGTTCTCTCTCGAAGCCCCAACGAATCGATCGAATTTCCTGGACTCGGGGTTAGCATCAAAGTGCTACAACTCTCGAAGTCTCGAGTTCGCCTCGGTATCCACGCCCCCCGCGAGATCGCCGTTCGCCGCCACGAACTGCCGCCAGACGACTTCAGTGGCCTGCCATGCAATCAAAAGCCCATCGAACTCTCTCCCATTAACCAGCAGCTTCAAGCCGCGATCCATGCCCTGGAAAAGGTGCAACTGGCCGCCGAAATAACCGATTCGGATCACGTCTTCGCCTTACTGACACGGATCATCCGCGAGTTGGAAGTCCTGGAAGCCCAGGTCGCCAGTTGCCTGCCACCGGTAGCCATGCCAACCAACAAGCAAGTTCGTCGTGCGTTGGTGGTCGACGACAACGAGAACGAAGCCAGGCTACTGGCCAGCTTTCTCAAGCTGAAAGACTTCGAGGTTGATTCGGTCCTCAATGGTGCCGCGGCGATTGAATATCTCAGTAGCAATCAACTTCCAGACGTTGTCCTTCTGGACATGAATATGCCGAAATTCAACGGCGGCTGGACCGTTCGCGAGATCCGGCGCAACGCTCGCTTTGAAGACATCAAGGTCTTCGCGGTTAGCGGAATTCACCCCATTGAATATGGCGTCGAAGTTGGGCCTGGTGGCTGCGATCGCTGGTTTCAGAAGCCTCTCAACCCGGCTCGGCTGGTCGAAGAGATGCTCAGCGGGAATAACCTCGGCCAAACGGTTTTGAACTAACCCTCAAAGTTCGCCTATTCCGAGGTTCTCCACCATAGGCAATCATCGCAGATCAGAACGCGACAATTTCCTTGGTATTCACGATCTTACGACAGTGACATGTGGAGTTCTGAATAGGAAGCGGATATTCTATTGCTAACATAAGTAAGCGAAATTACTTCGCTATTAAGGCAATATTGAATGTGCGCTGACAGTCCCCCAGACGAGCAACCTCACGATGAGCTTTCCTCGTCTGTTGAGCCGTTTTACGTCGTAGGTATTGGTGCCTCGGCGGGTGGCCTGGAATCACTCGAACTCTTTTTCGACCACACCCCAACGATCAGCGGTGTCGCGTTCGTGGTGGTTCAGCATCTTTCCCCCGATTTCAAGAGCCTGATGGATCAGCTCTTGGCTCGACACACCCAGATTCAAATCTTCCGTGTAGAAGATGGGATGCGTGTGCAACCCAACGCCATTTATCTTCTGCAACCGAAGCACGATATCACGATCGAAGATGGCATCCTGCGGCTCACCAAGCACGAGCCAGACATGGGGATGAAGCTGCCGATCGACGTTTTCTTCAAGTCGCTGGCAAAAGATCTCGGCGACAGAGCCATCGGCGTGGTGCTTTCCGGGACCGGCTCCGATGGATCGCGCGGCATTCGACATATCCATAGTGCTGGTGGCCTGGTCGTCATCCAAGACAACGAGTCGGCCGCCTTCGACGGCATGCCCCGCGCTGCCGCTTCGACCGGGATTGCCGACGTGGTCTGCCGTCCCCAGACGATGCCTTCCAAAATCCTGGAATACGTCAACAATCCAGAGCAATTCAAACGTGGCCAGGTAGAAGATCCTTCCGATCCGGCAGAAGGGGAACTCGAGGCGTTGTTTCGGTTGTTCCGTCAACGCTTCGGTATCGACTTCGCGCACTACAAGGCGGCAACCATCCAGCGGCGGATTGAACGCCGGATGCAGTTGTCGCAAGCCACCGAGCTGTCGTCTTATCTCGATAAGTTGGCGACCAACACCGAAGAGCTCGATCTGTTGTATCGAGACCTGTTGGTCGAAGTTACGCAGTTCTTCCGCGATCCAGAAGCGTTCCGCCGCCTGGAAACCGATGTCATCCCTAAGATGATCGCCGAATGTGCTAGTGACGACGAGATCCGCGTCTGGATCTCCGGCTGCGCGACAGGGGAAGAAGCATATTCGATCGCGATGCTGCTGCATGACGAAGCCGATCGGATGCAACGTTCGGTCAACGTAAAGATCTTCGCCAGCGACGTTCATCAAAAGTCGATGGAGATCGCCAGCTCCGCTGTCTTCGCGCCGAAGACGATGGAGAATGTCCCGGGTCGGTTTCGCGAGAAGTACTTCACGCAGCATGGCGACTTTTATCACGTGAAGCCTGAAATTCGCCGCATGGTGGTGTTCGCTCGGCACGACCTGACGCGCGACCCTCCCTTTACGCGAATCAACCTGCTCAGTTGCCGCAACGTGCTGATCTATCTCGAACCAGAAATTCAACGCCGCATCCTGGCGATGTTCCACTTTGGTTTACGGGTCGGTGGAACGTTGATGCTTGGCCCAAGCGAAACAGTCGGCACGCTGTCGAAGGAATTCGAGGTCGTTGACCAGCATTGGCGAATCTATCGCAAGCTGCGTGACATTCGTCTGCCTGAGTCGGCTCGCATGCCCCTTAGCCCACCACCCGCGGCGATCTCGCAAGGTCGCTCGACCATTGGCAACGGAAACACCAAAGTTGAAGACGCCTGGTTTCTACCAGGAGCTTACGAAGACCTGCTTGCCAAGTATGTGCCGCCCAGTTTGCTGGTGAACGAATTTTACGAACTGGTGCACACCTTCGGCGACGCCCGCAAGATGCTGGTTCAACCTCCGGGGCGAACCACGCTCGATGTTTCGCGAATGGTCGACGGCGACCTGCAGACCGCATTGACGGCTGCTTTACATCGGGCGAACCAGAAAGAAGAATCGGTCACCTTCAAAGGGGTCAATTCGGCAACTCCCCTTGGAATGAAGCGCCTCGACGTCCGCGTCGAGCCTTACTTCAAAGGCACGCGAAAGCTGTTCCTGATTTGCCTGGAAGAACAGCTTCCAGAAGCGACGGTCGGAGTAGAATCGAAGAACGCGGTCGAGTTTTCCGAAGAACGTGTCGGACGTGTCGAAGAGCTGGAACGCGAACTCGATCATACGCGTCAATCGCTGCAGACGACGGTGGAAGAGCTGGAAACCAGCAACGAAGAGCTGCAATCGACCAATGAAGAGTTGATCGCCTCGAACGAAGAACTGCAGAGCACGAACGAGGAACTGCACAGCGTCAATGAAGAGCTGTACACGGTGAACTCCGAGTACCAGCGCAAGATCGACGAGTTGACGGCGTTGACCAACGACCTCGACAACCTGCTCGAAAACACCGATATCGGGACAATCTTCCTCGACAACGATTTGCGGATTCGCAAGTTTACGCCGGCGATTGCTTCCGCGTTTAATGTCGTCGAACATGACATCGGGCGTCCCATCCAGCACATCAGCTATAACCTGGTGAGTACGGATCTACTGTCCGATCTGGATCGGGTCATCTCGACCGGCGAAGCAATCGAAAAGGAGGTTCGCAGTCGTGATGGGCGTTCGTTCCTGAAGAGAATTCGCCCCTACTTCAACGAGGCCGAGAAGTCTGACGGTCTGGTGCTAACCTTCGACGATATCACGGCGGTCAAAGCGGCGGCCAGCCTCGTCGAGCGTGCCGAAGAAGACCTGGCGATCAATCAGCGAGAGCTGCAGCAGTTCGCCTACGCGGTCTCGCACGACTTGCAGGCACCATTGCGGCACATTCAAGAGTTCCTCGATCGCTTCGAGGAAGAAAGCCCCTCGATTGAAGAGACAAAAGCCAACGTCGATGGCATTCGCAATTCCTCTCGGCGAATGCAGCGGATGATCGAAGCGTTGCTGGCCTATTCACGGGTCAACACACACGGCAACGAATTTAATGCCGTCTCGCTGGAAGATGTCATGGAGACTGCCATCGGCAATCTCTCTGAACTGACCCAGAAAACAGGAGCTTCGATTACATGCGAGTCATTGCCGCAGATTCGAGGTGACCGCGTTCAGTTGATCACCTGTTTTGAAGAGCTACTGCGAAATGCACTCAAATTTCGAAACGACGTGCCACCCAAGATTCATATCGGATGTCGTGTCCGGGATGGAGGCTGGTTGCTTTCAATTCACGACAATGGAATCGGGATCGAACAACGACATTACGATCGAATCTTTGTAATCTTCCAACGACTAGGATTCAAAGAAGATGCCGAAGGCATCGGCTTGGGGCTCGCCCTCTGTCGACGCGTCCTCGAACGGCATCGAGGTTGGATTTGGGTCGAATCGACCCCGGGGCGTGGCAGCACGTTCTTTGTCCAGTTACCCCGTGGCGAATCGCCCAACGGGCGCAGTGCATGAGATGACCAAGCATGAACGATAATGTTGAAGGCCAAAATGGTTCGCCAGATGCGCCGGCAAACAAGCCATCCTACGTCGTAGGTATTGGTGCGTCGGCCGGCGGACTGGAAGCGTTGGAGCGTTTGTTCGACAACATGCCCAAAGATAGTGGCATGGCATTCGTCATTGTCCAGCATCTCTCACCGGACTTCAAAAGCCTGATGGACGAGCTCCTTGCTCGTCGAACCGATATTCAGATCTATCGCGTAGAAGATGGCATGGAGCTTCAGGCCAATGCCATCTATTTGATTCCCCCCAAGAAGAACATGAAGCTGGCCGGCGGTGCGCTTCACCTGTCCGATCAGGACCTCGGTGCCTTGAATCTGCCTATCGATATTTTCTTTCGCTCGCTGGCGGAAGATGCACGCGAAAAGGCGATCGCGGTCGTCCTTTCCGGCACCGGCAGCGATGGCTCGCGCGGGATTCTCGACATTCATGAAGCTGGCGGCCTGGTGGTTGTTCAGTCAATTCAATCGGCCGCGTTCGATGGCATGCCCCGCAGTGCGTTAGGTACCGGCATCGTCGATGTGATCTGCCCGCCTGATAGTATCGCCGCCCGAATTTTAGAATACATCCAAAGTCCAGCGACGTTTATCGATCAGGGCGATCCGGAAGATGTCGACTGCGAATCGAGCGAACTGCTGACAATCTTCAAGCTGTTCCGGAATCAGTATGGCATCGACTTTAGCATGTACAAACCGACGACGATCGTTCGTCGCATTGAACGTCGCGTCAAGCTGTCCCGCTGCTCGTCGCTGCTAGAGTACTCGAAGCTTGTCGAAGGAGACTCGCGCGAACTCGACGTGCTGTATCGCGATCTGCTGGTTGAAGTCACCCAGTTCTTCCGCGATCTCGAAGCGTTCCAAAAGCTGCGTCATTCGGTGTTCCCTGAACTGGTCGAACGCGCTGCCGAGCAGGGAGAACTGCGAATCTGGGTCCCTGGTTGTGCTACCGGTGAAGAAGCCTATTCGCTGGCGATGCTCGCCCAGGAATGCATCGAACGCCAGGGCTCGAAAGTCGATCTGAAGCTATTCGCCTCCGACGTCCACCAGACATCGATGGAAACGGCCAGTTCCGGCGTCTACTCGTCCGCCTCGGTATCACGGATGCCGATTGAGTTCCGCGATCGATTTTTCACGCGAATTGGCGACTTGTATCACATCTCGAACGATCTGCGTCAGAAGGTGATTTTCGCACCGCACGACATCACGAAGGACCCACCATTCACGCGTATCGATTTGATCAGCTGCCGGAATGTGTTGATCTATTTCAACCAGGATGTTCAGAAACGTGTCTTATCGCTGTTTCATTTTGGCCTGAACGTCGGCGGGGCGTTGTTCCTTGGACCGAGCGAAAGTATCGGCGAGTTGGAACGTGAGCTGGAACCGATCGATCGTCAGTGGCGAATCTATCGCAAACTTCGCAACGTTCGCCTGGCCGACACCGGTCCGATTTCGCCACAGCCACCGCTCAACCGGGTTGTTTTCAGCCGCCCATCATTCGTCGCCACCCAGACCCGAAGCGACAAATCGATTCTGGTGCCGGAAGTCTACGACCACTTGCTGGCCAAGTATGTGCCCCCCAGCCTTTTAATTAATCAATACCTGGAACTGGTCCATTCGTTTGGTGACGCACGCCGCCTGCTGGTTCAGCCGGAAGGCAAGGCAACGCTTGACGTCCTGCGGATGGTGGAAGGCGACCTTCGCACGGCCCTCAATGCGGCACTTCACAAAGCTTCGACCAGCGGTAGCACAGTCGTCTTCGAAGGCGTCCGCGTTCGAAGCCTCAGTGAGCAAAGCTTTTACCGAATCGTCGCGGAACCTTATCTCAAGGGGAACGAAAAGATGTTCCTGGTTTCGCTGGAATTGATGGCTGTTCCACAGCCCGTGGAAGATACCGAAGCACTCCCGTTCGATTCGGCGGATCAAACGGCCCAGCGAATCTCTAGCCTCGAACGAGAACTGGATTACACCAAGGAAACACTTCAAGCGACCGTCGAAGAGCTGGAAACCAGCAACGAAGAATTGCAATCTGCCAACGAAGAGCTGGTTGCCTCGAACGAGGAGTTGCAAAGCACCAACGAAGAACTGCACGGGGTCAACGAGGAGCTGTTCACGGTCAATGCCGAGCACCAAAAGAAGATCACGGAACTCACGCAGTTGACCGAAGACATGGATCATCTGCTGAAGAGCACGCGGATCGGCACGATCTTTCTGGATACCGATTTAAGAATCCGCAAGTTTACGGCAGAAGCAAAAACGGCATTTCATATCCTCGACCAGGATGTGGGACGCCCGATCAGCCACATCGCTCATAATTTGAAAGATGTCGAGCTCGTGGAAGAAGCTCTCGAGGTCTTGCGCAGCAAACATCCGATCGAACGGGCCATTGAGTCGCGTGATGGTGGAGCGTACTTGATGCGGTTATTGCCCTACGAGGGAAGCCGCGGCGTAGACGGCATTGTGCTGACTTTAATCGATACCACCAAGATCCTGTCGCTACATCGCCAGCTAGAACGGCAAGATGACTAGCATCAACCCATAGAACCGCTGACCTTCCTTGGTCAGGTGTTTCGCACGTTGAACTGTATTTTATTGGGGGCAACACAACGTGAAAGACAATGACTCGCAGGCTTCAGATTTGAACGAAGGACCCTTCGTCGTGGGCATCGGTGCCTCGGCTGGTGGCCTCGAAGCACTCGAGCGATTCTTCAAAGGGGTCCACGGCGACCTGCCGGTTGCATTCGTCGTCGTTCAACATCTTTCGCCTGAGCAGCCCAGCATGATGGACCACCTGCTGAAGCGATACACGTCGCTTCCGGTCCAACAAGCGACTCACAAGCTGCAGGTACAACCCAACCATATTTACCTGATCCCGCCCGGCAAAGACATGATCTTGTCGAACGGCATGCTATTGATTGCGGACCGTTCACCTCAGAACGGTTTGTCGCTGCCTATCGACCAGTTCTTTCGCTCGCTGGCACAAGACCGGGGTCGTCGAGCGATAGGGATCATTCTTTCAGGAACTGGAACCGATGGCTCGCGTGGCATCTGTGAAATCCACGCCGCTGGCGGCTTGATTCTGGCCCAAGACAGCGAGACTGCGGCGTTTAATGGCATGCCAATCGCCGCCACGCAGACGGGGGTTGTGGACACGGTCCTCCCGCCAGAGAAGATGCCGCACGAGATCCAAGAGTTCATCTCGCGTCCGTTTAGTGTTCTGGAAAAAGAATTGCGCCATGTACCGACAACTTCCAACGACGCCAACGTCCACACGATTTTTCGTATGCTTCGCAATCGGTTTGGGATCGACTTCTCGCACTACAAAGATGGGACGATTTCTCGCCGCATCGAGCGTCGCCTGATGCTCAATGAGATCTACGATCTCGATCGCTACGTTGGCCTTCTCGACGAAGACGATCAGGAACTCGAAAAGCTCTATCGAGACCTGTTGATCGGCGTGACGCGATTTTTTCGTGATCCGGAAGCCTTCGAGGTGGTTCATCAGGAAGTCATTCGTCCGTTAATCCTCAAAGCGAATCCGCAGAACGAACTCCGGTTCTGGGTCGCAGGTGCGGGAACCGGGCAAGAGGCCTATTCCCTGGCAATGTTCATCGCAGAGGAACTCGAGAAGCATCCCCACGCGATCCAGGTCCGAATCTTCGCGACCGATGTCCACGAGCGATCGCTGGAGATCGCGGCGCGGGGGCACTATTCCGAAGAATCGGTCGAACAGATTCCGGAGGAGTTGCTGGACAAGTACTTCATCAAACGCCGCGAGGGATACCAGGTATCGCCTCACCTGCGAAAGATGATTGTCTTCGCTCCCCACAACATCATTCGCGACGCTCCCTTCACCTTGATGGATTTCGTCAGTTGTCGAAATCTGTTGATCTACCTGCGACCCGAGTCGCAAAAGAAGGCACTTTCGCTGTTTCATTTCGCCCTGAAGGTGGGTGGCGAGCTTTGGCTCGGTCCGAGTGAGACCCTGGGCGAACTTGGCCGTGAGTTCGATGTTCTGCACGAACATTGGCGCATCTTTCAGAAACGTCGTGATGTTCGCATCCTGGCTGCGGAACGCGCCCCTGGTCAGATCGTGGGGCTCAATCGAACTGCGACCGCGAACCTGCCGGTTGTTCGGGGAACTGCCTCGCATCAAATGGACATGTACGATCGGCTGCTGGAAGAATTCATGCCTCCCAGCATCCTGGTGACCGACAGCCGGGAACTGATGCATACCTTTTCGGGCGGAAGCAAGTTCCTGATCATGAAGGACGGTCCCCCAACGACCGACATCATCGAGTTGGTACAGCCTGACTTGAAAGTTCCTCTGCTGACCGCGTTACAACGGGCCATTCGTGACCAGTCTCCCGTGGTGCTCGCCGGACTTCAATGCAAGGCATTTCCTGACGAAGAGATCCGCCTGGTAATCAAGCCTTTTTACAATCGGACGGCCAGTCGTCACGAGTACCTGATCATCTTCCAGTCGAACGAAGTTAAAAAGACCGATACGCAGATCCCGTCGATCGATATCGAAGGAATTTCGTGGGATCAGATTCAGGCGTTGGAATCGGAACTTCAGTTCGCGAAAGAAAGTCTTCAGGCGACGATCGAAGAGTTGGAGACCACCAACGAGGAGTTGCAGTCATCCAACGAAGAACTGCTTGCCTCGAACGAGGAACTGCAGAGCACCAATGAAGAATTGAATTCGGTCAACGAGGAACTCTATACGGTAAATGTCGAGCATCAACGGAAGATTGCCGAGCTGACAGAATTGACTGACGACATGGAGAACCTGCTCAACAGCACCGATGTCGATACGGTCTTCCTCGATCGCGAATTCCGGATCCGCAAGTTCACGCCTGGCATTGCCAAGACATTTAACTTGATCCCTCAGGACATCGGCCGTCGCATCGACAGCTTCACCCACAACGTCAAGAACCTGGCGTTGCTGGATGTCCTGGAGCGAGTCCTGCAGTCGGAAGACTCAATCGAACTGGAAGTCGGCGGACAGGACAATCAATGGTTCCTGATGCGGATACTTCCCTACATCTCGAAGTCAACCGTCGATGGTGTCGTGATGACGTTGATTGATATCACCACGTTGAAGAACGCTGAGCAGAAACTGACGGAACTATCGGAAATCGTCGAACAGTCTTCCGATGCGATTATACGCTTGGACCTGGATGGCATGATCCGCACCTGGAACCGTGGGGCCGCAGACCTTCTGGGATATCCCGAGGACCAGGTTATCGGCAAGCATTTCGCGATGCTGATGACCGACGAGTCGGAGCCCAGCGCCCAGTCGCTTCTGTATGAAGTCATGACGGGAAAATCGGTCAACGATCACTGCATGATCTGGAAACATCGCAAAGGCCATCATCTCGAAGTATCGCTGCATGTCTCCCCCATTCGCGATACCGCCAAAGAAGTCTGTGGTGCGTCGGCCATCGCCCGCGACATTTCGGAACTGCGAAAAGCGGAAGACGAGATCCGAGATGCGGTTCGCCGCCGAGACCAGTTCTTGGCCATGTTGTCGCACGAACTTCGCAATCCCTTTGCGGCGATCTTGAACGCCAATAGCCTGCTGAAGGAAGATGACATCGACGAAGCGACCATGCAAGAGGCTCGCGAAGTGGTCGAACATCAGTTGCATCACGTTTCGCGTTTGCTCGACGACCTTTTGGATGTTGCCCGCATCACCAACGACAAGCTCGTCCTTCATACCGAGGTGGTCGATGTTGCCGACTTGGTAATGGACGTCGTGGACTGCGTGCAACATCAGATCGATATCTCCGAACAGCAGTTGGAGCTGACCCAACCCGACTGTCCGTTGTTCGTCGAAGGAGACATCGGTCGTCTACAACAAGCCCAGGTCAACTTGCTGGTGAATGCCAGCAAGTACAGTCCGAAAGGAAGTACGATTCGCTATTCGGTCTGCCGTGAAATCAGCGAAGTCGTGATCCGCGTCGGCGACTCTGGCGATGGCATTCCTCCTGAAATCGCCGACCAGATCTTCGAACCATTCGTGCAGGCCGAACAGACCATCGATCGTTCGCAAGGCGGCATGGGCCTCGGGCTCTCTTTGGTTCGCATGATCGTCGAAGCCCATGGTGGCCGGGTCAGTGTTGTCAGTCATGGTACCGGGATGGGAAGCGAGTTTACGATTCGCTTGCCACTGACTACGGCTCCTCCTGCGACGACGACGGAGACGCAGCGGAAAATCCCAGCCGGCACGCGGCTACTCTTGATCGAAGACAGCGATGGAATCCGACGGATGTTGTCGCGTTCACTCGAGCTGAAAGGCTTTAAGGTCGATACGGCCGCGAATGGTCTGGAAGGCCTGGAGCATCTCGAACAATTCCAGCCCCAAGTCGCGATCGTCGATATCGGTTTACCTGATATCGATGGCTACGAACTGGCACGCCGAGCACGCGTTTCAAGCTGTGCCAACGCCTTGCTGGTGGCAGTGACAGGCTACGGCCAGGAAGAGGATCGTCGTAAGGCCCTTGAGGCAGGTTTCGACATGCACCTGGTCAAGCCGATCGATCCCGGCGAGCTCGCTTCGACCATCTCAAGATTCCTCGCTCCTGACGATTCTCTCACCTCTTGAGAATCTGCAAGCTGGTATATGTTTATTGCTTATGTTGTTCGGGTGGGATTAATACCACTACCTTTTCGCATAAACACATTGAATTTTATTGACTGGGTCGGGTTGGGCTGATAGTTTAAGCAGTAGGCGTGCGGGCAGCCGATAGCCCGCTTCCGCAACGGACGGCTCAGTCGAGGATTTTTTAGAAGAGTTCATACAGGTATTGCGCATGCGCAATATGGGCTCTGGGGCAAGTAGTTTCCTGTCAGCCGGGAAATAGGCCTCCTTACCTCGTACTGCACCATTCACCTGCATGGCTGCAGCCAAGGAGACCGTTGTGTTAGTCGTTACGCGCCACGCGAAAGATAAGATATCTTTCCCTCAGGTGGGCATCACCATTCACTTCATTCGTGTCCATTCAGGACATGTGAAAATTGGTATCGATGCCCCACGCGACATTGCTATTGTTCGCGACGAAATCGACGGCAACGAAACGACTGCGTCATTGGTGCGCCGACAGTTTCTCCGCTTGCCACGTGACATCCGTCACGGTATCCGCAACGAGCTGCATCAGATCAGTATCGGCCTCCACCTATACCGCGAACTGCTCCAGTCGGGCCAAGAGGAAGAAGCGGAAGAGGCCTTCCAGATAATGCAGAGTTGCCTGAACCGACTCGACGAAAATCAAATCTTGCAACGTCCCTCGCGGAAAACCGCAGTCGGTACTGGCAACGTGCTAGTCGTCGAGGACAGTGCAAATGAACGTGAGATGCTGGCTGATTTCCTGCGGCTTCACGGATATGGCGTGAACACATTCGCCAATGGCAGAGAAGTCCTCGACTATCTCGACATAAACGGACCACCGAAAGTCATCCTGGTCGACATGAAGATGCCCGAATGCGATGGGCCGACCACCGTGCGAATGATTCGCTCCAACAACCGAATTCGATCAACCCGAATCTTTGCCCTTAGCGGCACTTCACCCAAAGAGAATGGCCTGGAAAGCGGCGCCGGCGGAATTGATCGCTGGTTTCCAAAACCGATCAACCCACAAGGTTTGATCAGCGCGATCGATGCCATTGTGACCAATTCACCCGATGCCAACCCGACCAAGTGATCCACGTAGCCAGAAGTTCACCGCAGGGAAGGCGGAAAGATGTCCAAGGGAACGTGGACTTACTGCTTCTTGTGCTACTCGTCGCCGGGAGAACCGAGTCTGAGACCCGGTTCTCCCGTGCATTTTCCGATGAGTATTTAACAAACTAACGAATTATTCTGAAACTCGCAACGAAATTCGTTCGGATTTCCCGCAGTTAGTTGCCGATAGGAGTCCTCAGAGCTTAAGTGGTGTTGCCAATAAACCACTTTTAAATCCTACTAGATGTAGGTTTGATTTCTTAAGAAATGTAGTGGCTATTTGGAGTTCGTCTCCAAATCTTGATTTATGGCATGCGAGCAGCCGACCGCTCGTCACAGCAATGGAATGCAGCGATGGGAGGACGCCAGATCCTCCTTAGCATGAAGTTACAGAAATCCTGACGCGAAGTAGATCGTGAAGGGATTTCCAATTGCGCTCGGAAGCCAGACTTTCGCATTGATTGCGAGATACTCTGTCGTGCCAACCACTCCATCCAAATCGTGGCATATCGCCAATTCCCTTTGGGAGATTTCGGCATTCATTGCTGAGGTTTTCGTTATTGGAATACGTCAGCCATGGTGATTGGTTCGTTTGACTGTTACGCAGTATCGCCCAGGTCTGCCCTTGCCGATGTGACTTCTCGAAGTCCGCGAAGGTGATTCGTCACCCAAGCAGTTTTGAACGCTAAGCCCCGCACGGTTGCGTTACTTAGTTTCAGAACGACTCGAGTCGAACCGCATGGGGAAGTTGTCGAGCGTTTGTCTCACCTTACTTGGGAGATAACCATGAATCATGAAGTGCTCATCTCAGATACCTCGACACTCAACCTGCTGCTGCTGGAGGATGATGATGTCGACTACGAGGCCATAGAACGCCACCTCACCAAAAGTGAATTTCCGATCGAAATTTGCCGGGCGGAAACGCTCGAAATGGCTCGCAAACATCTCGCTCGAAAACGATTCGACATTGTCCTGGCTGATCTCTGCTTACCCGATAGCCAAGGACTGGAAACCGTTTCACGTTTGGCCGAGACTTGTAAACAAATGGCCATTATGGCCATCACCGGAATAGACGACCCCGACCTGGAACAAGAGGTCATGAAAAGGGGGGCTCATTCTTATTTTCTGAAACAGGACAATACTGGTGGAGCATTGGCCCGAGCTATTTATTCCTCGGTCCGACACGAACGCTTTCGCCGACAACACAATTCGCTGCTCGAGCAAATGCACTCGCAGCAGAAAAGCTTGGAGGAATTTTCGCGGCAGCTCAAGGAGGAGAACGAACTGCTGCGAAACATCCATTCGCTGAGGCATCAGGAAGAGACGGTCGATTACCACCATCTCTCCAATCACCTCAGTAAAGATGCGGTTTCGATGCTGGCCGTCGAAGCCGAACAAGCGAGCCGCGCGAAAAGCGAGTTCTTGCTTACCATCTGCCATGAGTTGCGAACCTCGATGGAAGGGATCCTTTCGATCCACGACCATCTGCTGCGAACTCCTCTGACCGATCAGCAAAAGGCTTGCGTCGATGCGAGCCTGGCGAACAACGCGATGCTGATGCGGCTGGTTCGCGAGGCATCGGAGATCGCCAAGATTGAATCAGGGCGGGCCAAGCTGCAACCGTTTGTCTGTGACATGTCGGCGATTATCGCCGAAGTTGCAGCGACTGCTGCACCTTTGCTGCAACAGAAGAATGTGAACCTGACCTGGCATTGCGATTCGCAGTTCTCCGACTCCGTCTTCTGCGATGGTCAACAGATCCGGCAGATGCTGATTCTGCTGCTATCGAACGCCATCAAGTTCACAACCCAGGGGCAAATCGAGATCCGGGGCACCACGATTTCTTCGGGGCGGTCCGTGGGAAGAATGAGGATCAGCATCGCCGATTCCGGCGTTGGCATCACCCCCGATGTGCTTGATGCTCTGCGGAAGGCGTTCGCCCAGGGCAACCTCAGCGCCATGCCTCCTCTGCAAAACCCAAGTCTTGGTCTGTCACTTTGTTTGCAGATCGCGCGACTGGTCGGTGGCGAGATCGGCGTCGAAAGCGAACGCTGGAAAGGATCGCGATTCTGGATTAACTTCCCGGTCGAGTTCCCCGAAAAGGAGTCACATTTCTGCGTGAGTCCTCCGCATCAGGAAATTACGCGTCGGCCGAACTTCCTGAAAATAGCCGACGGAAATGGGAGTGCGGCGAAGCGGAAGATCGCCGGGCATGTCCTGGTCGCCCACGACAGCCGCGTGTTGCAGTTGTACCTGGTCGAACAGCTCCGCCAATTGGGCTACTCGGCCGACACAGCCAAAGATGGCAGCAATGTCATGTACTTGCTGGGGCGAAAGAAGTACGACCTGATCCTGGTCGATTGTCACCTTCCGGTTCACGACGCCTTTGGCATCGCCAACCGCATTCGGTCCGCACCGCAATCGCAATTCAACGGCAGCCGCCCGCGGATCGTGGCGATTTCGGATCGTTTTAAGGTCCATGATCTCGAAAACCATGGAATGGAAAGCATCGATGGATTCCTGACCATCCCGACCGACTTGGCGCGGCTGCGGGAAACCCTCGATAGCAGGCTCATGCAATCAAGTAATTAACGTCCGGGGGGCAGATCTCGAAGACGTTTTCAATCTTTCGTTGCCGTGAGGATGCGGGGCTAAATCCTTGGCGCCGCATCCTCTTTTTGCAGGTTCGCTGCTAGATCTTCGGTTTCTATTCTTGCCTTTCCCGAAAAAGAGGCTTCCCACGTAAAATGACCCAGCTCGGGTTGCGGATTGCAGTTCCACCCTGCGGGATTCTGCGAGCTATTCTTACAAGTGGAAATATCCCACAACCCTTTCTCGACGAATACGCTGGTAATCAACAATGCGCAAGAAAGACTTCGGTCCCATTGAAAGTGATTACGAGTTCTTTATGGACCACGGGACCGAAGCGGAATGCGATGCTATCTGTTACGCCCGTAAACTGGCCGATTTCCAAGTTGATCGCTCGTTGATTCGCTGGCTCGATTTCGGCTGCGGTAGTGGAGGATTCATCGTTCGTTTGCTTCGAAAATTGAACTGGTCGCCCGAGCGGCTCAAGATAACGCTGATGGAACCTGTCGCACATCAGCTGAAGTTCGCGGTCGAACGAGTTGCCCCCTTCACTCAGCATCCGTTGACCACTTGGGAACATTTCCCGACTGGGGCCGGGACGGTGCCCGAGTTCGACCTGGCCGTCTCGAACCATGTTCTGTACTACGTGGAAGACCTCGAGAAAAGCGTGACGACGCTACGTTGGCTTACCAAGCCAGGCGGCAAACTGATGCTGGCGATGGCAGGCTTGGAAAACGGACTGGTTCAACTTTGGAAATCGGGTTTTGACTCGTTGCGCGAAGAGATTCCTTTTTACATCTGCGAAGACCTGGAACAGGTGCTCGTAGATCAGAATTATCAATTCTCGAAAACACCATCTCGTTACCAGCTCCGCTTCCCAGACTCAGAAGAGAACCGGATGAAAATTCTACGGTTCCTGTTTGGAAGCCACCTCGATCGAATGTCCCAACAGCTACTTTTCGATGAAATGGGGCAATGGGTCGTCGGCAATACCTTTGAAATGCACACGGTCAGCTATCTTTACGAAGTCGAGTGTCCGTAGACCAGTCCCCTGCCCTGCTCGCCCCCTCGCACGACGATTGCGAATCAACCTCTGCGTCGGATCGACTCTTTTCCGTCCAAATTTTTTGCCCGACATTTGCCGAAACGACTACCGTTATCCGGTTCGCTGTCAGGCAGCCTGAGACCGTCGAAAGTAGGAACTCTTGCACCTTAGGTCCCAATTAGGGGCCGCGGCAATTTTGTTGTTTTTGGCGAGTTTGTCTGACAGCGGATTACGATTTGGCATGGATACCTGAACCTCTGGCTGAGCACCGCCTCATTTGACCTGAGTACGCCTTTACGTCGCCGTGTCGTTTTTCATACTCAGGTGCTGGCGCCCCGCATTGCCGTTAACTCCGACAGCTTGCGTTTCGCCTTAAGTCATTGAAATCACCGGTGCTCAAGACATGTCCGACTTTCTTCTCGATCCTGAAGTCACGTTCCTTAATCATGGGTCGTTTGGAGCTTGCCCCAAGGAAGTGCTCGAAGATTACCAGCACTGGCAACTTCAGCTCGAGCGGCAACCAGTTCGATTTCTGCAGCGTGAATTGCCAACACTGCTGGCGGATGCCCGGCGCACGGTGGCCGAATTTTTGGGGGCCCAGCCACACGAGCTTGTCTTCGTTTCCAATCCGACCTTCGCGGCCAATACAATCGCACGCTGCTTGCCGCTGGGTCCTGGCGACGAAGTCTTGATCACCGACCACGAATATGGCGCATGCCGGTTCGCATTTCAGTACGCCGCCGAGCAGAAAGGCTTTCGCGTAGTCCAGCAAGCGATCACGCTGCCTGTGGAATCGAACGAAGCGATCGTCGACGAGTTCTGGCAAGGCGTGAACGAAAACACGAAGCTCATCTTCATGAGCCATATCACTTCTTCGACTGCCCTGACGCTACCTGTCGAAGCAATTTGTCAAAGGGCTCGCGAAGCAGGCATCTTCACAATGATCGACGGGGCCCACGCACCGGGGCAGATCCCGGTTCACTTGGGCAAGCTGGGTGCCGACTTCTACACGGCGACCTGCCACAAGTGGATCTGTGCCCCGAAGGGATCTGGAATCTTCTACGTGCGGGAAGATCGCCAGCCGATGGTCGACCCGCTGGTTGTTGGTTGGGGCTGGGGGCCTGAGAAAACGTTTCATCGCGAGAACGAGTTTGTCTCGAACCACGAGTGGCTCGGCACTCACGACCCGGCTCCCTTTTTGGCAGTACCGGCGGCGATTGCGTGGCAAAAGAAGCACTTCACCGACGAAGCCCGACAGAAGGCCTGGGACCTGGTCCGTTCGGCGGTCGATCAGGCTTCGCAAATCGAAGGCATCCAGCGGGTTCACCCGAACGACTTCTTCCAACAAATGGGCCTGATCGATGTCACGGCACTGAAGCTCGAGTCCGACGCCCTCAAGACGCGGCTTTACGATAACTACCGCATCGAGGCCCCTGTCATTCGCTGGCAAGACCGCATGTTCATCCGCATCTCGGCCCATGCCTACACGACCGAGCAAGACATCGCGACGTTCGTCAACGCGATGCGAGAAATCGCGGCCAATGCTTAAGCGATGTAAGCCAAGCCTGCCTTAAACCGTCGAAGACAGCTTGCTGAGGTCGAACTCGGGCGGTGGCGGGCACTCAGGATTAACCCATTGAATAACGACCGCCCAGCCGGCGCTATCGGGGTCGTGTTGCAGGTAGCCTTGGATTGGCCGGACGGCAGTCCAGCCATCCTTCAGATGAATGCTCAGCACAGGGTCAAAGCGAGTTCCGTTGACCACCTCTTCAACGTAGGCATCGGCGCTGATTTCCGAGCGGTGCTGACCGTAGCCAGGCAAGCGACTGGCACCGACCATTCGCCACAGTCCCTCGGCTTCCACCAGGAAACGGGCCTGATCGGTCAACGCATGGCCGAGGCCGTGATGCTGGTGCGTCGGGTGGACCATGATGTCGGCGCCGTACAACGTCGGCCCTTCCGCATTGTGATCTAGGAAAGATCCACCGTCGGTGAGGATGTCCCACGAGTCGTCGATATGAAAATCGACCATCTTCAGCCGCAGCGTGAAGTGAACACCAGCGACTTCGTTGCGTGTGGTTTCGACCGCGACGAACTGCCCTTGCGGATAGACCTGACGATGGTCTTCCAGTTCTTCGACCGTGTAAGGCGTTTCCTCCGGGTAGACCATTTTGCAGATCTCGATGATGGCTTCGTAATCCTCAGGGACAACTTGACGGATGCTGTAGTTCGGAGGAAGCATGGATCGGTGAACCTCAGAGGTTTGATAACACCAAACTAGATGGTCGTGGCTTCCCAAGTCTTCAACCGAATCCCCACCCAAGCAAATGACAATCGGTCCCTTCCTGACAGGTTGTCTGTCATCACAATCGATACAACCGCTTTCGGCGAAGTAATGAACGCCCTGCCCTCGCCCCGGAGCGAGCCACAAAAAAAGAGGCTGCCGGATCCGGCAACCTCTTCATGTGGGTTAGTTGGGCTCGATCTCAGGAACGAACGAGACCGCTACGAGTCGTGTGCCGACGATTAGGTACCAGGCGTCTTGCTGTGGGCGTTCTGTGGGAAGTCGAACGTCAACACGAGTGGCTCGGAGCCGGTGTTTTCGATTTCCACGCCGCCGTTATTCAGCGCGACCTGGGTGATGAAACCGATCTCGGAATAGAGTTCGCCCAGAATCATGTTCTGGTTGTAGTTCACGGCGAGGCCACCCACGCGACCGCAGCCGCCGTTGGTGTGGAACATCGTTGGGCACTCTGGGCAGAAGTTCACCTTCGCACCTGGCTTCAAAATGAGACGCAGGATCGAGCACTTCTGGTCGCCGAGCAGTTCGCCGTAAACAATCCACTTGGCGTCGACACCGTCCGCACTGAATTCCTCAGCCGTGATCGCCGGACGGGAATTCTTCATAACGAAGTCAGGGTCCTGGTTCGTTACAAAGTCAAACTGATCGACCAGGTAATCCCAGTCTTCATGCCGCGACTTCGGATAGTCTTCTTCGCGGCAAGCGTAGAACGCTGCTTCGGCGCTGATGCGGCCGTCGAGCGTCACGTCTTCCGCCAGGAAGTGTTCGTCCATCGTGACGTGCAGTTCGTGCGTGCACAGATCGGTTGGCGAATGGAGCACGCCGTTTGGCATCGTGAAGCCGTTGTCGAGTCGCATCATGGTGTGCGGAGCCAAGTGGCGAATGCCGTTGTACTCCCCCTTGCCAAACTGCTTCATGCAATCGAGGAACTGGTCCTTGGTGACGAACGGGTAAAGGCCCATCGCCGTGGTGTGATAATGCGAAGGGCTGACGCCAGGATTGTCGTACGAGTTGATGTCGTAGACTTCCCACTTCGCCCAATGAAGGTGATTTGGAATCGGATTCAGGTTGTCGAACTTCTTCGACACGATCGGCCAGGTTGCCTTGCCGAACATCTCTTTCGAGAATGCCGTCACCTTTTCGCCCATGACCGCTTCAGGATTGGCGGTGATCAAATCTTGCAGGGCAATCACCTTGCCATCCGCGGTGAGGACGTGTGCTTCCCCTTCGCGGAAGGGAGCTTTGTTGGTGCGGGTGTCGATGACGCCTGTCACGATCGGCACGGTACAGCACATCCAGATTTCATCGAGGCCGGTGCCGCCCATGTAGTCAGGGTAATACGACTTCTCGTCCAGGCGGATACGCTTGCCTGGCGTGCAGAACGTGCGGCCTGCATAACGGTGAAGAAGTTGCAGCACGCCCCCATTCTGGTTGAGGCAGCCGTCGAGAACCGCATCGATGCCGTCGCTGGCCCCATCGATCACGTCTTGCTGAGGGTACTCGTGCAGTTTGTCGGCGAGAATCGAAGGTGAAGCAGCCATGAGCATATTTCCTCAAAGGACCAGAAAGCGTCTCTGTTCCCAATCATTCTGGTGAGACGAAAGTTGCGTTCGTCTTGGCAGTAGGCGATTAGGCAGGAGTGGGATTGAATTTGCCAAAGTTATAGCAAACGAGGGGTAGGAGGAAAAACTGAGCCGGAGCGAAAAAAAGGTTACGGCAGCCAAGTTCTAGCCTTCCCTGTCTTGTCGATCCGCAGTTTTCGACTCAACGCCAAATCTAGCAGCGGTAAAGGCTTCTGAACAGAGCCTTGCACACCCTTGAGCAAGCACCCTCGGCCAGTCCCTCCCCCAAACGCCGGGGAATTTCAGAGGGTTCGCGACCGAACCAGCGTAAATCGCGACAACAAAAATCGCGGTATCAACGGCAAGGTTCTCAAAATCAGGAAGCTGCAGTGTGCGTCCTACGACTCCGAGTTTTGCCGATGTGCGATGCGGTTCAGTAGCATTTTTCCATCTGACAACCCGGAGCAAGAAATCTCGCAGAGGATTTATTTTTTCTTCGAGAGGAACAGGATTCCGGTCTACGGAGCATCTGCGCTATGATGAAACATCCCGTCGTACGAAATCACGCATCGTTCGCATTTCCCCTAAACTGTAGTGAGTCACGAGTGACTTCTGCGGGATCCACACGCGTTATTTCGTCCTCACGTTGTTGATGTCCCTCAAGATAACACCACCCCATCTGCTCGCGTTTATCCATTCGTTCCGCCTCGATCATTTCATCCAGCAAGCGACAGAAAAACATGCCACGATTCTCACTTTCTTTGGCGATCGTTTTCGTCATCGCGGCTTTACTTCCCGCGGTTACTTACGCAAAGAACAACAAGACCGACGACGCCAAGGGCGATTTGAAACTCGAAGATCTTTTTCCCGAAAAGAGCCTGTTCGGTCCTTCGGCCCGGGGTACGGAATTCTCTGCCGACGGACGCTACGCGGCCTATCTCTATCGTCCTTACGAGGAGCGCCGGCATGGCAGCGATCTGTGGATCTACGACTTCAAGACCGGAAAGGCGGAGCGAATCACCGACATCGGCATGATGTCGAAGTTTCAGCGATCCTCGCGGATCGTCATTGAAGACCGCCTGAAGAAGCACAAGCCAGAGGCGGACAAAGAGGAAAAAGCATCCGACGAAAAAGAGAAGTCCGACGACAAGGAAGAAGAAAAGGACAAAGACAAGGATGACTCCAAGAAGGAAGACGAGGAAAAGACCGAAGAGCAGTTAGAGGCCGAACGCGAAATCTATTTGAATGTCTCGGACGAAGATGCCGACGACGAGTACGCGCCGGTCTACTCCGGGATTTCCTCGTTCCAATGGCACCCCACAGAAAATCGCATTCTGCTGATTTCCGAAGGGGATGTTTACTTGATTGATGATCTCGACGAACCGGAACTCGTTCGGCTGACGAAAACTGACGAACGTGAGTCGCAGACCGCGTTTCTGCCGGATGGTTCCGGCTATACCGTCCGACGCGATGACGCCGTTTTGCGTTTTACCTTCGGCGAGCACCTGGTGGAACAACTCAGTCCCAATCTGCCCTCCGGCGAGAGCCTGAGCCAATATGCGATCAGCCCCGACGGCAAGCGAATGGTATTGACCAGTCGCACCAGAAGTTCGCCAGGCGGGCGGACCGTCGACATCATTCGCTATCGCGACCGCTTCGCCAAATCGGACAGTGTGCCTCGCCAGGTTTCCGACGACGAAGTCAAACCCCAAACGATCAAAGTTTACCTCTACGAGTTTGACGTAGCTGAAACCGAGCATGCCGACTTGATCCAGATTTTCGAAGAGACGATCGACGAACCGCGCGACGTGATCAGCTCGCCTCGCTGGTCGCTGGACAACGAGCAAGTGACGTTCTGCTTCTTCGATCAAGAGAACTCCGAAGTCCAGATCCGACTGGCCAAGTGGCCTTCGGAAAAAGAACTGGCCGAAGCGACGAAGACCGCCAAACGCGAGCGTCAAAAAGAATTCAGCACGAAGATGTCCGAAGCGAAGAAGAAGGACACCGAAGATCGCACGCCTGGCCGCCGTGGTCCCCGTGGTGGCTCGACCGCCGCGCCGGAACTGCTGAAGATCGACGCCAAGACCGTTTATCAATTCAAACATTACGGCGGCCCGAACACGCCAGGGATGGTGTCGCCTGACTTCGCTGGCGATAACAAATCGATCGTCTTCATCAGCGAACAAAGTGGCTTTCGCCATGTTCATCTGCTCGATCCGCTGTACGAAAGCGTTCGCCAATTGACCAGCGGACACTTCGAGGTCTACCCGATTCGTTTTTCGGACGACCACAAGCAACTGTTCGTCACCGCGACCAAGCAGTCGGCTGCCCAGTTGATGGTGTATGTCCTCGACCTGGAAGAGGGTGAACTGACTCGGCTGAACAAAGAGGACGGAACGTTCTCGGACGTGGCCGTCAGCAACGATGGCAAACGGATGATCGGCAACTACGTCACCTTCGGCGAATTGACCGAGCTGGTTGCCCAGAACGAAAAGGAAAAGGTCACCACCATCACCGACTCGCATCCTGACGAAGCGAAGGCGATGGTCGAGATCGAGCCGGAGTTCTTCGAGTACGAAAACCGGCACGGGCACACGATCGCCGGCATGATGTTCAAGCCAGAAGGCTGGAAGAAACGGGACAAGCACCCGCTGTTGATTTACGTTTATGGCGGTCCGCTCGGCAGTCGTCATAGCGTGAACGATGGCAGCTACAGCTCTGACGGTTACTTCTTCCAGATGTACATGGCCCAGAAACATGGCTACGTCACCATCGTCGTCGATCCGCGTGGGCAATCAGGTTACGGTGGTTTGTTCGAGAAGTCGAACTTTGAACAAGTGGGCAAGCCACAAGTCGAAGACTTGGTCGATGGCGTCAAATTCATGACCGAGAACTACAACATCGACGACCAACGTGTGGCGGTCTACGGCTGGAGCTTCGGTGGCTTCCAAACGCAGATGTGCTTGTACACCGAGCCAGAGGTCTTCCAGGTCGGCATGGCTGGTGCCGGTCCGACGCAGTGGGAAAACTATAACTCGTGGTACTCGACGGGCACGGTCGGCCCCTCGCGGCCCGGCAAGCCAGATCAAGAGAAATACTCGCTGATCCCGTTGGCTAAGAACCTTAAAGGGAAGCTATTGCTGGTCCATGGTATGGAAGACACCAACGTCCTGTTCCAAGACACGATGGCGGTCTACCGAGCCTTGCTGAAGGCAGGCAAAGAAACGAACGTCGAGTTGTTCCTCGACCCAACCGGAGGCCACGGCCTCGACGGCGACGTCAAACGCCTGGGACGGATGCGAAAGTACGAAGAGTTCCTCCTCCGCACCATCGGCGAAGGAAAGAGCGAATAAGCGGGACGAAGCGAATCCCAAAGCAAGATCGCCCACGCAGGCGATCTTGCGGTAACGGCATGATCCGCTACACCGTTGTCATTGCTTGTTTCAATGCACGGGAACACCATCGGATTCGATTCTCGTAAACGCACCGCTTGTTTTCGCGAAGTTCAGGGCTTGGTCCGGGACCGTCATAATGGAGGTCAGGGAAACGAAAGCTTGGGTCAAGTATCTTTTCAATTTCCTGCTGCACTCTTACTTGGGCAGTCTGAGGAATGCTCGCAGCGACTTCGCGGGCCGTGAGTTCATCCACCTCGGGATAGGTCACACAAGATAGAAGTAGGTTTTCTGCGTACTCGTCGAGCGTGATCCTCGAAGCAGTGAAGAACCTTGTTAACTTCTGCACTCTCGCGATGTAGTTCGAGGTTGATGACATATGAGCGTGAGAGATGCGTACCTGAGGTTGGAACGACTGAGTTCACCGGGCTGCGGCTCCGAGCGCCACCGTTTGTCATACGTCTTTCGTGAGCAATGTTTCAACCCGAGTCGCCAATTCCGGGCGATTATTCAGAACCAAGAACTGTCGCAACAATTCAAGGTATTCCGATTCGGGAAGTTGGTGCGTTTCACCAGCACTCGCGCCATACCCTGCGTTCGCTTCGACGTAGTCGTTCGGGATGGAAATTCCATTCGCGCGATCGAAGTCGTCAAGATCACTGGCATAAGTGATGCCAAAGAACCCGTCCCTGTTTTCGTAACCATGCCGAGACTCGGCGAATGCAACCAAGTCCGTAATAGTCGACCAATTGCGAATTACATCGATAGCTGCCTTGCGTGCTGCAGTATATGGTTCGACCGTATACTGAAACTCGAGTTCGGCGTGTGGTGAGTAGATGAGTTTCATTGGCTTATTCGCCGGGATCATCAGCGGCAGGCATTTCTTTGAGCCTAGGCAGGGTGATCGCAAAAGACTCTCCATCTCGTTCAAGCATGAGAACGCACTCTTTATGCCATCGTTGGGACAAGCGTCGATTCATGTTGTCAATCGGCATGTTCTCAACGGAGTTTCCGTTGATGGAAAGCACACGGTCGCCAATCTTGATGCCTGCTCGCTCTGCAAAACATCCCAATACGATTTGCCCGACCTCTTTTTGGTTTGGGCTTTCGTCGACGGCTTTTAGGAATATTCCTGAGTGGCCCGTTTCGTCAATCATTCGAAAGTAGCGACTAGGTCTAAGCAATGCAGTCTTGTGAGGAAAATCAAATGTAACCTGGTATCTTTTCCAGTAGGCGAGGCCCAATAGCGTGCCTCTCTCCGCTTCGTCTGCAGTAAGGCCGTTATGCTCGAAGGGGCCCAATTTAAACGACGCCAACGAGCCTATCCCGATAATTCCAACACGCTTATCCCCCTCAACTTCGACTTCAAACCTCCATGGGGTAAGCGTTCCTTGTTCTAATAAGTAGTTGTGAACGTCTGAGCGAATGCACAACGTAGGTAAGGCACCGGTATCGACAATGGACCAGAATCTTGCGTCACTCGACTCGACCAGGACACGCGGTGTGCCATTCGCAAACTCAAGCGGTATCGCTGTTTCAGTTTCATCGGCAGTCACGGAATCGGAATCCAGAATTTGCATTCGTCCTGCGGTGAGATCTAACTTCACAGCAAACTTCTGCAGAAAGTCCATTCCCAGCACGCCATCAATTTCTTTGTCACTACCGCCATCTAGTAGATCCGCCAAGTCAAGACAAAGAACCGGCGAATCGATAGGGAAAAGCAATTCGCCAGACTCTGTCCCTACGACTTTCATCGGTGGGGCAGTGTATAGTTTTGACTGCTTACCTTCGCGAACCGGTATCACCGGTCCTTCTTTGTCAGGCAGTGAGAGTGAATTTAGGAACTTCGAATCTAATACAGTAGCAGTCGAACCGGTATCAACCACGAACGTATACTGTCGACCAGCAACGACAACGGGAACCGTCAGAAACTCACCGTTGGTTGCAACGCGTGTACTAAGAAGTACTTTGCGCTCAGCGCCCAACAGACTACCGACGCAAACTAGAAGGATCATGAGAGGCAACATCTGCCTTGGTTTGATTTGCATTGAGTTAACCATTCTAGAACGTCTTCTTTACTCGGCTCTGTCAGAAAACAGCAAATTGACTTCGTGAACAACGCGATTGGCGGCTCCGCGTTAGAGGCTTGATGGGTTGGTTTCGAGCTACGTCCTCACACCAAGTTGCCGTAGATATGTCACGACTGCATCGCATCCACAACTCGCTGCGTATTCCACGACAGTAAGTCCGAAGTATCTTACTCCAACGCTCGCTCCTGCTTCTACCAGCAAGATCGCAACGTCATCGTGAGACTTGCCGAGTGCCATGTGAATTGGAGCCGGGCCTTCGTCATCGCGGTCGGTTTCTCGACGGATGTTTAATTCAGCTCCCGCATCAATAAGCATTTTGACCATATTGCCGTCACCCCGTAGGCAAGCCCAATGCAAAGCCGAAGCATTGTCGGTTGCACGCAAGTTCGGATCAGCGTCGAAGTTCAGCAGTAGTTCAACCGCCGCCACACGCCCCGCGTGCACAGCCGTCATTAACGGTGTCATTCCAGTCTTGTGATGCAGAAAGTTGATATCGACGTGGTTTTGCAACAATTGTTGAAGTCTGCGTGTGTGACCACTTCGAGCGAGCCGCAGAATTTCGCGTTTTTGATAGTGGGTGGTCACGGAGTTTCTTCAGAATAAATGTCCAGGCTGAGGATTAGGCCGCGATTACCCAAAGCAGCCAACGAAGCAGGCGAGATTTCCAGCCCCTCGTTCGGTTGATCCATGAAGAAGCCACAGAAAAGATCGGCGTCGTAAGCCGAAGTGATCTCCTTCCAAGTGTTCAAATCAGGGCTCAACTTGGAAAGGATGTCGCTAACCTGTGAATCCAGGTCAGCCGGTTCGCGTTCCGTAGCCTCTAGACGCCACATCCCGAACTTGGCGATTCTGGCGATGCCTGTCTTGGCTCCGACTAGAGTTTCCCCTTTCGTTTGAGCTGAGGTTGGCTCGCATCCAAGTGCAGCTGTGATTTTCTGTGGCTGCAGCGTCTCACCCGAGATGCGGAGTGTCGCGACAGAACGCCGTACTGTTGCCATGAAGTGATGCCCAACTTCCCATTAGACAGAGCTTCTATGTATAAGCACTGCTTACGACAGAATCAACTTGCGGAATTCACCTAGCGTGTTTCCTTAGGTGCCTGCACGCAACAGCCGAAAGAATCGACAGTAACATGGTATGGAAAAAGTCGGTGCAACAAGACGGCTAATGAACTATTTATCGCCGGTATTCGGGGCTGGGATACGCACTTGTGGCATTTGGTCGGCAGTTTGGTGGCTGGAACATGACACCGAACGCGCCAAACTCAGTGACCCGTCGCATGGGACGCACTGATCTCAACCGCGACGCCCGGCCGCGTTCTTTATAGCGCAAAGGTTAGACTGCGTGGTCATCGTCTGGTCTCATGCGCCGGTGCATCTGCCAGGTCATGATTCCGGCCACCCCAGCGCAGACGAGCATAAGCCCAGGGGGCCACTGGCCGCCCATGATGCAAACAGCACCACCAGCAAACGCGGTGATGGCGAGAGCGAAAGACACCTTAGCCGCTCGGGGAGAAGGGATGGGCATCTTCTGATTTCCCGGATCAAAGGGTGTTATAGGAGGGGGCCCCAAGCTTTTGCTTCTCTGAGTCACGATCCGAACTGGCGACGGGATTTGAACCGCCCACCGTCAAGCAGAGACAAGGGTTGCGTCAACTCAAAAGACTATTGTGCACCATCTGAACCACAATCGTCAAACCGCAACCATCGTCGCCTCAATGAGAAAGCCCTTCGACGCTCTCGCCGAAAGGCTTGTTTCTGAAAAAAAGTCGAGAGTTCAGAGGCCCAGTTGAACTTTTTCTCGCCTCCGTCGCCGAGTGGGACGCCCATGTTTCCCACCTTCTATTGGCGGCGTAGATCGCTGTCGAGCCGCTCGTAATCGGCCCCTCGCTGGTCTTTCGCCCTTATTTCTGAAAGGGCGAATTCCGAATTCGCCGCCCGAATTCAGGGTCACATTTCCGCCGAATTCCCAATTCGTCAGTCGAATTGCCAGTTCGCCCTCCAACTTGTGAGGAGCAAGCAGCGTGCTGCTCCAACTCTATCCAAGTTCGAGGAGAACCATCATGGCAGACAAAACGCAATTCAAGCAGGCAATGGCGGACCTGCGAGAAGCTTGCCACGGGGAACAGGAAGAACTCAGGCTGCTATCACAGGTCGAGCGGTATTCGGGCGAACTTCGGCGAGAGAAGGCAAGCCTGACCAGACGCATCGACGAGTTGGAACGCACAGTCGCTTCCAAAGATGGGCAGATTGAGAGTCTGAAACCGCTGACTCGGCTTCATGACCAGATCGCCGAACTGGAGAAGGGCAAGGCGAAGCTCGAAAGGGAGCGTGACGATCTCCGGGTAGTCGTCAAGGAGTGGCACGAGATCGATGAGAACCAGTCAACCTTCGTCAAAGTGAAGGCGAAGTGCATGAGATGCTCCCTCCACTTCATCGTTTGCACTGAAAGACCGGAGAACCATTCTGCTCGAACCCTCACCTGTCCCGAATGCGGCCAGCGTAAGGGGAGTTTCTTTGTCTGGAAGGAGACTCCTGCGGAGCAGTTCATCTGCCAGTCTGTGCCGGGCACAACTCCGCTCTCAGAGTTTGGGACGACTCCGCAGTTCACAGAGCGAATGACGAGGAAAGATAGAGCGGTGAAAACAATCGTCTTTGACACGAATGGTGACGCAGAAGTGCGATTGATGTCGAGCCTGAATGACTATCAAAAGGCAGTCGGCGGTCGCATCGAACGTATCTCCTTCAGAAACGGACAGGGACTTGGATTCTATGTCAACGACAGCGGACGAATTGAGGGACTTCCACTGAATCGGCGAGCGTCGGCAATGGTCGGACTTCACGTTTTCGGCACCGCCGTAATGACGCTGACCGACATTGAAGGAGAAACGCAGGATGTACCTCAACAGGTGATCGACAGAATCGAAGCGATGGGGGGCCTCACATGAAACACATCCAATGCAAACTTCGAACTGCTGAGGCGATTCACGACTGGCTGCGGTTTGTTGCCAGCGTTGAACATCTGGCGTCTGCATCGAGATTTCGAGTCAATGGGAAGGTCAGGAACTGCGATGGATTCTACTCAGCACTTCAATGCGAGGTGGAATCGGAAAATATCGTTGATTTTCTGACCGAGTATCTCGCCTTCATTGAGAACAGGGACTCTCTGTCCTTCGACATTTCTGTGAAGGACGGCGAGGCCGCCTTCACAGACGAGGAAAAAACCGATGCGCAACCATGACCTTGCGGGCGGCTTTCCCGGTGGCTGTGAAAGGCACGAGACAGTCGCTTTGAGGCCCGCATTTGGCCCGCGTAGCGGGCCAAATGCCCCATGCCCTTCCAACGACTAAAGCCAGCCCTGAAGCCACCCGTCGTGCCCGCTGTGCCGGGTGTGCCGGGTTGCCAATAAAGGAGAGAAACCATGAGCCAACTCAGCGTCGTCAGAGACGACCCCATCGAGATCGAAGAACTGCAATTTCAAGTGCCTGAAGGAAACGCTCCACCGAAGCTCCCACAGCTTGCATGGGATGAGGGTGATCCGGCAGCCACGAATTATCGCAAGTTCGGAGCGTTACTGGCAAAGGCCGGTGATCTCTTCTGCCGTTCGGGGCACGACGGCGGCTTGCTGCTCGTGCGTCACGATGGATCAACCAAGTCAATTACGAATGCGGCTGACCTTGCTCCGATCATCGTGGATCGGGTTGCGCTGACGATCTACCTCGACGGCAAGCCCAAAGGCAGCAAGCTCTCAGCGGCACACATGAACGCCATGCTGAAGACGGATGCCTTTCTGTCGCAGTTCGATGTCGTCGATCAGATCAGCAAGGTGGCACGTTACCTGCCGAACTTTGAACTCATTGAGCCGGGCTACAACGATGGTGGGCCAGACCAGCGATACCTGTTCGTGGGCGAGTCGCCGCAGGTCTACGATTCGATGGATCGGATCAATGCCTTCCTCGACGTAATGGACTTCGAGAGTCAAGCAGACCGAGCCAATGCTCTCGGAGCGGGGGTAACGGTCCTGCTACGAAACCACTGGCCGGGCGGCAAGCCAATCATCCTCGCCACGGCCTCGAAGAGCCACGCCGGAAAAGACACCGTGATCGCCTTCGCATCGGGAGAGACCGAGCAATGTTCGATCAGCTATCAGGGAACAAACTGGGCGCTTGAAAGGAGTTTTGTCGGGGCGCTCAATCACAACTCCGACGCTGGGGTTCTGGTGATCGAGAACGCTCGTCTGGACCGACGTGACAATACCATCGCCTCTGCCTTCATCGAACGATTTGCGACCGACCCTCAACCCTTCCTGTTTTCGACCGGGACCGGCCCAGCCACCCGACGCCGGAACGACATCGTTCTGGCGATCTCCACCAACTTCGGTTCGGTGAGCGAGGACATCCTCAACCGCAGCCTGCCGATCCACCTTGATCCTGTGGGGCATGTCTCCGAGCGAACCTCGCCGATTGGCAATCCGAAGCTGGAGTTTCTGCCTCAAAATCGTGAACACATCGCCGCCGAACTGCGGGGGATGGTGGAACGGTGGAAGGAAGCGGGTTCTCCACTGGACCGAGATGTCCGTCACCCGTTCTCGGAATGGGCGGCGGTCGTCGGTGGCATCCTCAAGGCAAACGGCGTCCGTGGCTTTCTGGCGAACTATGGGAAGCGACGTGTTGCCGATGATCCTGTGCGTGCAGCCATCGGTCTGCTGGGAGCGTCCTGCTATGGCACGGACTGGCACAAGCCCGACGACTTGACTCGTGAGGCAACCAAGCTCGGTCTTGTGAAGCAACTGATCCCGGCTGGCGATCAGGAGAGCTTTGAGTCAAGGAAGCGGGGACTGGGAGTTGTTCTCAGTGCCCATCGCAATGAGACATTTCTCGTCGAGACGGAGGCTGAACTCATGACGCTTCGGCTGGAGAAAGGCCGGAAACGTTTTGAGGGCGAAGGCCCACATGTTCGCTACCGCTTCATAATCGTGGACCAGACGCCACTTCCCAACGACGACTGATTTCTCAGTCGCCCCCTGCTGCTGGATTCAACTTTTGGACTGCGACTGCGCTCCCGGTGCGCACCGAGCATAGTCGCCAAAACTCTCGGTGCGCACACAACCGAAAGGACAACCCTCATGACTACTTGGATGCTGCGTGACTACCAGCAAACTGCCTACGACACTGCCAATGGATGTGCCAGAGTCATCGTCAATATGCCAACAGGTTGGGGAAAGAGCTTCCTGCTTTGCGCTCTCGCCGCCTCAGATTTGCGAGACCCTTCACGGAAGGTTGTGATCTGCGTGCCTCAACGGATCATCGCCAAAGGGTTCCAAGAACGAAAGGACATCTTGTTGCCCGATGGTGAATTGGTCGAGTGGTCTGTGCCTCGGAACCTTTGTGCAACGTCCTCCGCAAAGGTCGATGAGTTGACTGACTTCCTTCTCGCTGGCCCCGCAAAGTCAGCAGCAAGACGAGTCGTTCTCACGACCCACATGACGCTCTCCTACGCTCTGGATCGGCTGAGCGACGACAAACTGGTTGAGATGGCGGACGACACCACGGCGGTCATCGACGAAGCCCATCACATCCTCGCCGCAGAGGAGGGGCGCAACGTTCTGGGTAAGCAGATTGCTCGGCTCCTTGATCTCGGTTCATCCGGCCTGAAGCTGTGGCTGGCGACCGCATACTTCTTCCGTGGCGACCACCTTCCGATCATCAGTGACACGCATCTCGCAGAATTCACCCGTGTCCACGTCCCCTTCGACGAATACTGGCGGATTCTCAAACACATCAAAAGCTACTCTTACGACTTCGTGACATTCAAAGGCACGGTCTTCAAGGAGCTTCAGCACGTTCTACAAAGCGGTCCATCCGTCCCAACAATCATTTACTGCCCGCCCGAGGGCCACAACATGCTGCTCGGAAAGCCCAAGGCCAAGTTTGTTGCTCGGGTTCAGCGAATCGCATGTGAATGCCTGAAGGCAGCGCCTTGGACTTCCTTTGATGAGGCCCTGCGGCAGAAATCGGTGGTCGTCGATCTCGTCGAGACCGAACAGCGTGCGGAGAAAATCCGCTTCGTTGCGGAGCATGGAAACCGTGTAGCAGGAATTCTGACTGTTGGCATGTTTCGGGAAGGAGCCGACTGGGTGGAAGCCGCTCGGATCGTCGATCTTGTGCCGACGAACTCCGATCAGGACCGGCTTCAGCGGTTCGGGCGTCTTGTTCGGGATTGCCGTGGCAAACGCCACATCAGCTATCTCAACTTCTTCCCGCTGGTGGTCGAACAGAACGAGGAAGAGCGGCGGCGGCAACTGACGAAACTCTACGCTCATTTTCACGCCTCGTTGGTGCTGGAGAACGCCATTCAGCCGATCAAGGTAAGACTCCTACCACGGCCCAAGCACGGGTCGAAGGATGACATCGCCGATCCGAAGGTCCATTTTAATCTGCTTGGCGACTTCTCAGAGGCCAAACAAGAGCAGATCATCCGAGACACCTACGAAGCGCTGCTCAAGTTGCAGGCACAGAAGGATGATGCCGGTCTGTCAGCCGCTCCCGAAGAGGTGAGAACCGCCATCGTCAATGTTCTCAAAGACAATGGCGTGACGAAGAATCATGAGCCGCTCGCCAAGCAGGTCTTGCTGCTCATGCGGCGTAAGGCGAATGTCTCGGTTCAGACGGATGATCTGGTCAATGCCGGGTTCGACAAAGTGTGGTCCACCGACATCTTCGATCCCATCATCGCCTATTCCGGTGGTGCTGGTGGGCCGAAGACGCTCGCTGAGATTCGTGATGTCGTGGAGGGAGTATTCGAACGTCAGTGGCAGGAGAACTACGAGCGCATTCGCAATCTCCCCGGCCCGCCAGACTCGCAAAGCAGCGCCTACTGGTGGTGTACGCACAATCGAACATTGCGTTCCCAAGACAATCTGCCCGACGCCAGAGTCAAGCTTCTGGAGCAGATTCCTTGGTGGACGTGGACAATCAACGTGTCGGATCGCTGGGAGACCAATTTCGAGGCGATTCGTGCGATGCCCCAATGCCCGAAGGCCGGGACGCCTGAGTATTCGTGGGTCCGTCAACAGCGGCGTTTTTATCAACAAGGAAAACTCGACTCGAAGAAAAGGCGATCACTCGAATCGATTTCGTGGTGGGAGTGGTCCAGCTTGTCAGCAAATTGGGAAGGCAATTTTTCTGAGTTGTCGTCCCTTCCAGAACGTCCAGCAAGTGGTACAGCGGCCTATGAATGGGTGAGGACGCAGCGGAAGGAATACAAGCGAGGGCGACTTGCGCCGGAGCGAGTGACCAAGCTCGAATCGATCTCGTGGTGGATGTGGGAAGAGAGGCGATCCAGCAAGGATGAAGGACTGGACGAATTGCGAATCTGCATCAGTGAAGGGATCGAACTTGGCCACACAAAGACGCAAGTTGCCGAAAAGTGGTCAGAGATCATGGGAGTTGGACGAGATCAGGTCCACAAGTACCTGCGAAAAGCCGAGCCTGCCGTGCGGGAGCAGTGGAAGCAACTTGGAGACGAACGAGGGCGGCGCAAAGCTGACCGCTCGAAGAGGGGGGTGGAATCATGACCACTTCGCCTTACCAGTTCCTTCCGCCTCTGCTGCCCGACGAGTTCGAGGCACTGAAAGCGTCCGTCGCCGAGGGAGGTGTTGATGTCCCGATCATTGTCGATCAGGAAGGCAACGTGATCGACGGCTACCATCGCCAGCGTGCCTGTGATGATCTGGGTCTCTTCTGTCCTCGGGAGGTTCGCCAGTTCGAGAGCGAAACAGACAAGTTCGAGTTGGTTCTGCGCCTGAACTGTGGTCGTCGGCAACTGAACCGGCAGCAGAAGCGATCCGTCATCGACGCATACCTGCTTCGTGACCCGCAGATCGCTGACAACTTTCTGGCCCAAATCATCGGCGTCTCCAAGAACACCGTGGCCGATGTGAGAAGTACGCTGGAGGCAACTTGTCAAATTGACAAGTTCGACGAACTTAGGGGCAAAGACGGGAAAATGCGTCCCGTGACGTACAAGAAGATCATCGCCAACACGCCGAAGGAGGCTGAGGCTGCCCTGAAGATCATCGGTAAGCTTCCCGACAACTGCACCGGGAAGACCATCGACATCGCCACGGCGAAGCGTGAAAGCCGAAAGGCGAAGGCTATCCCACCACAACAGGGAGGCATGTCGCCCGTCAGCCAGACGGTTGGAAATGTTGAAGTCTGGTGTGGAGACTCACTGACGCTCATGCGGGAGAGAATGGCACCGAAGTCGGTCGATGTGGCAGTCACCTCGGTCCCGTACAACGTCGGCAAGGACTACGGCACCTACGACGACGACCGCCCCGAAACGGAATATCTCGATTGGCTCGCAGGGTGCTTTGAGACGATCCACGGCGTCCTCAAGGACGATGGCAGCTTCTTCCTCAACATCGATTCCCCGAACAGCAACCCGTGGAGAGCCATGAAGGTTGCTGAGATCGCCGGACGCATCTTCTCATTACAGAACCGAATCATCTGGGCGAAGACGATCACGGCTGACGGGCAATCTCATGGTCAGTTCTCACCCAACGGAAGTGACCGCTATCTGGATCACACTTGGGAGTTCGTGTTCCATTTCACGAAGACAGGCGAACAAAAGATCGACCGGCTCGCCATCGGGGTGCCCTACGCTGACAAGGGCAATCTCAGGAGGAACGGAACCACTTCTGATCTGCGCTGCGCCGGTGACGTGTGGTTCATTCCACATCCGACGATTACGAACCGAAGTGAAAGAGGTTTTCACCCGTGCCCTTTCCCTGTCGAGCTTGCCGAACGGTGCATCAAGCTGCACGGGATCAAAGAGAGCCTGTTCGTCCTCGACCCGTTCAATGGCTCGGGCAGTTCGACCGAGGCAATGGCACGCCTTTGTGTCGATGGCATTGGCATCGACATCGATCCCGCCTATTGCGAGTTCGCAGTCGAGCGGCTTTCCAGACTGGAAGATGAGCGTCGGGCACAGCTTATTAGCGAACTCTGCATTCACATCGAGGACGCTTACGATTTGGAACTTCCTATGAACGCCAGTCTGATTCTGGGCAAATGGTCTGAACTAGAGGGTGTGCCAGTTGAGACCGCTCAGCGCCTCGTCCCTTTCCTGCCAGACGATTTGCGTCGGTTGCTTATTAGCGAACCTGAACCGGCAGCATGATCGGTTCAGGTTCGCATTTTGGCGATCAAAGTGTGCGCTCTGACAATGGTGAGAAGTTGCAGGTGTTGTCAGCACTTCTCACACAGGGCGCAGTCGAAACGATGTGAGAAGTTCTGCGGGCCAACAAGGTTCATGCGCTTATCACACCGCACTCCTGAGAAGTGGTGAATGCGCTCGGGACCACCTTTCGACTCGAAAGTTGCTCCACTGTGGTCTGAGCCTCGACAGGAGAATCAGGTAGCACGGCCTGCCTCTCCCTCGCTTCATAACCGCAATTTGACGAATAAGGCGGCCAGCGCTATCGTGTCTTAGCGTTATTCATTTCAAGGAGGAATTGCACCATGAACGCAACACACAGTTATGAAGATGCGGTCGAGAAGTACCTCGCCGCTATCAGGGAAACACGCTCGCTCCCAAGCCAGCCCAACAAGTCTCTTTCGACTCGTCGAGGGCGGACATGGCAACTTCGCAATACGAGCGGCCTGCTCGCCACAGTTGCCGATGGTGGTGAGGTGTCGCTCGGAAAGGGGCGGCCAGAAGCACAAGAAGAACCCCTAATCACTCGAAAACGCAAGATCGAAGTGCAACTCGACGACATAGGGAACACCGTCCACATAACGTGCGGGCGATTCGGCTACCGGTTGGAGCTATGGACGGCAGAATGCCTGCAAAAGCAGTTGAGGCGAATCCTCAAGGGCGACGAGAGCGATGACGCCTCGGCGGAAGACGAGTCGGTGAACTTTGTCTTTGTCGATGACGTGGCAGACGACTGGAAGAACTTCCGTATTTGGATTCAACCGGCATGGCTCGAACTCAGCTACGAAGAGTTGGAGCGTTTGTACTCCGAATTGCAGTCAATCATCGGAAACTAGGTTCCAACACGAGTCGCCCTGTCGATGTTGAGGAACGACGGGGGGACGTTGCTGTGGCCGGGCCGACTGTCGTGCCGGTGCAACTTTTGAACTGGAGGAATGGAGAACCGATCTGGAAAATGAACGGACTTGGCGAGCGAGACTTATGGGGATGAACCAGTGAATGAGCCTGCCAAAACAGAGCAACCTGCGTCTTTTCCCAGACGTTCTAAGAGAGCATTGTCGCTCGACGAGATGCAGCGATTGTTCGACGAGACGGCTGAACGAAACGAAGAGCAGCGGCGTGCCATTGCCGAGTGCATGAGCCTCTTCGGTAGCAAGGGCTATGAGCAAGCCTGCAAGGAGTCAGCGGAGAGACTTGAGGAGAAGAAGCAGTAGGTTGCTGAAGTGCCATTCCATCGACACAAAACACGGTCAGTCCCGACGCCGCATCTGCCCAACCCACTGAGCCAGTTCTTTCAGGTCTGCCATGTCCATGCCGACGACAAGCTCCTGTCGGTGGATGTCGTGAACGGCCAAGATGTGATCCTCGCAGAACACGATCTCATCTCCCTGCTTCAGCCCATGCAGCCGAGCTTCGACGAGCGGATTGTCCACGACGCCACGGAAGTAGTTTCCTGACCGCTCGGTGATTTGAACCCAGAAGTCTTCGCCCCAGCCACGAGATGGAACACTTTGCTTCGGCAGTGGCACGAGTGACGCAGGATTCTCATGCCGTAGGACCGGCTTTGTCATCTCGCCGTTGCACGACGGGCAGTTGCACTTCTCTGGTGCGTTCTCGTGGACCGAGAACCTCGGTGAATCGATTCGGAGTTCAACGAACTGGCCGGGCCGGACATGCCGCTTGATGACATCAGGCGGAATGTGGAATTCGCCGGGGTTCTCGGTGTGCATGGCGACCCCGTTCACCAACTCGTAGTCGTTGGAGAACTGCTGGGAGTCGAACTGATCCTGAAGCTGTTGTGACACGTTGTTGCTCTACTTCTCTGTCAAAGCCTTCTGCAATGGACAGTCCGCAGCGATTGATCTTCCCTGCCGATAGCCTTCCAACAAGTCGTGAGATCGTCGGGCCAGCATCCGCCGCACTTCCCGGCGTTTGCCTTTGACTCGTGGAATCACCATGTCGTCGTAGCCGGTCGTTTGGTGGCGCATCCAAGCGATGACGGCGGCTTCGGCCCGTTGTTCGACCGGAATCCGCTTTGTCCGAGCCACGGTTCCACTGCCAACCGGCGTGGCGTGATCGGTGACGGCCCGAGCAAGCTGCTGGCCCAGTTCAGCGTGGTCAGGATGGAAGTCAAGAAAGGCCACGACCGCCCCAAGGAAATCCTCGACGTATTCTGCTTGGACGTTCTCCCGTCGTTTGGCGTCCGCAGCCTTGCGTTTGGCGTAGGACTCTGTGGATCGCTCGGTTTCCAGTTCGGCCCGGATACGGTCGATTGTCTCTGCCGGTGCGTACACGCCTTTTGAGAAGACTTTCCTCCCCTTCTTCTCCTGAACTACCCAGTGGTCGCCAGCGGCCTTCACTCGACGAGTTAGGGCGGCGTCACCGGGCGGCAGGAGAAGCCATCCATTGGGCACGGTCAGAACTTGGCCGTTGGCTGCTTTGACGGTGTTCTCCGATGGTCCGGGTAAGAAGGTGTTGTCGCTCATCACGAACTCACCCCACTGGAATTTGACAGGGCCTTTCTCAAATCAGGTTGAACTTGAAGAATCTGATCGATCCGGGTGATACGAAACACTTCTGCGATCTCGCTGCTGAGATTGCAGAGGATCATTTGTCTCTTCTCGTTTTGAAGCTTCTGGTTGAGCATCAACAACGGCTTGAACGGTTCTGCGTGTGGGTACAAGCTGCCGCTGACGAGGGATCGGACATTCTTCAAGTCAATGACGACCTGCCTCGCCGCAGCAGAGTCGGTGCAAGCGAAGACTTCTTGGACGGCATCTGCTGTCAGCAACTCATCGGTGGGCGTTAGGACGATGATGCTCTCCTCCGTGTATTCTTCACGAGTCACTGCCATCACATGATCCCCAGAATCCAACCTTCGAGATCGGCGATCTGTCGCTCCTCGTCGGTTAATGGCGGGTCGAAGTACCGCTTCAAGAATCCACGCTCATCCATCTCACTGAGCCAGCGAGCGATGGCGTAGGCATCTTGTTGGTCAGCCGTCCGGTCCTCTCGGGGATACCTGTTGCGGAAGATCGACGGATACACCTCAACGATCACGCTCTTGTCGCTGGGTACTTGCCAACCGTCGAATGGCCAAATGTGAACCAGATCGCCGACTTCCTCTCGGATGCGCAGCAGCCACGGAAGTCGGGCATGGGTGGACTTGGCCACGCTCCCCTGTACATCGAACTGAAACATGCTCTTCGCTGAACTGGTCCATTTCTCGGTCAGTCGGAACTCTGCGCTGCTGCCGGTGCGGTCAGGTGGCCCTTCGGCTCGATCACGGATGAAATCGACGTAGGTGTGCGGTTCGTGCGTCGGCCAGTGAGCTACGAAGTCTTCGAGGAACTCAGGCCACGACGTAAGCTTGTGTTGCTCAAAGTAGTTGAGGGGGAACGAGAACCCGTGGTCGATCCCGGCGATGAATCGATGGCCAGATCGGGCCTGCTCGATCAGCCACTCGGCGATCTCTTGTCGAGTCCAATTCCAACTTTTGGATTCTGGAGCGGCTGGGGTGGTGACTCGTTCGGGAAGGCAGGTTGTGGCGGCATAGACTTGAAGTCCAGCGAGACGGGATGTCGGCGTCTGTGCGCCCGAATAGTCGATGCCGATTTGGAGGTGGAAGGTCATGTCCCTGTCGGCTCCACGGAATCCGGTGTGCCGTTGTGTCCCTGATAACTGATCGGACTCAGATCGATCATTAGACTGCTGCGGATTTCAGCGATGCGATCCTCGGGAATGTTGGTGAGAAGGTGTTCGACAAGTTCGGCTTGGCGAGGCTGTCCAAATGCCAGTCGGTAGATTGCGAGCGTCTTCAAGAGCGACGACAACTTCGCTCGATCTCGGCTGAACGGATAGAACGGGATGATTCGTTCGATTTGGTACTTATCCGCCTCGACGTGCCAATAAGGGATCAGTTCGCACTTCCCGTTGCCGGTTCTTTCCTCAACGGCGGCAACGTCGAAAAGCGCATCCCAGACGCCACTTGCCTGCACAGATTCACTCGTCAGGCGGTCTCGGTACTTGCTCGCAATCTGCTGACGGATGACGAGGCCCTTGAAGCGGTTAATCCGGCCCTCACGCTGTTCAAGATCAATCGGATTGGACGGCAGATTCCAGTGAACGATCTTGCGGCAGTAGGTGTGAAAGTCGAGACCCTCTTGGCCAATCGACGTTGTGGCCAGCACGAACGGGCGAAACGGCGAATTGAAGTTGTTCCGAATCCCCTTGATACGATCCTGCCCTTCGTCGGTTTCAACACGCTGGTTCCCCATGTCCACAGCGTAATGGCACCGCATGTTCCGCCGTTTGTTCTTCAGGAAGCTGTTCAGGTCATCGACCTTGATCGAAGCTGTTCCAAGGTTCATCGACGCCACAAGGCGGTGGTACATCTCCCAGAGCGACGGGCTGTCGGCTCTCACAACATGGGCAAACTCGTCCAAGACCGACTGAAGGCATCCATCGACGCAGTATTGGAGTACCCGACGCCAGTACGTTGGTCGGGCGGTGCTGAGACGAACAGCGGCGATGGACTCGGGCTTGTTGAACAAGCTGAGAAACTCGCTCGCAAGATCAAACGCAAAGAGTGAGGCGTCGTAGAACTCTGGCTGGAACTGCTCCCTCGCACATCTCAGTGCGACGACGGCAGGGCTGGCGATTGCCATGTCTGCTAGAACTTCTGCCAAGTCGTCTGGTAACGGCCCGAGACCTGCTTCGTCAGGCTGATTGAAGCAGCGTACCAATTCCTCGAAGTGCTTTTCTTTGGAACTGGCCTGCCCACGTTCGCTGCTGTCTTCCTTGTTGGCATTGAGGAAATCCGAGTCATCCGACTCGGCGACCCATTTCAGCCAGTCAGCAAGTCCCTCCTTCATTGATGGTGTACGGCGGTCGAAGAGGAGTGGAGCGGCCCAGTACCACTTGTCCGACTCACCTGTCGAGGTTCCGAAGCGGTGAAGCTCAGCGTCTTCGATCAGCCCGTTGACTCTGGCGACGAGTTCGCTGCGAAGTTCTGACAGCGACCGTTTTCGGAGCAGAGCATCATTCGGATCGAAGAGGTTGGCCAGCGTGTGGGACGGATACAGCAGCGTGAAGTTCGACATGTTTCCTGCTGACTCACCAGCGTCAGTCTTTTTCTGAGAGAACACCAACTGAGGAATGGGGTGCCGACGCTCCGTCTTGGCGTGAAAGTATTTCCGGGCTTCCTTTTCCTGTGGATCGATGGAGTTTGGGTTCCCAATCGTCCGTCGCTCCACCTCGAATGAGATCAGCGACGACAACATTCGGGGCACCATGAGCCAAGCGGAGAAGATGAGCGTCTTCGAGAATCCGGTGGCGTCGGCGAAGGCACCTGCGAGCGGGTAACACGGCAGGCTTGGTGGAATCCACAGCAGATTCTCGCCGTTCTGCCCAAGTACCTCTTGGAGAACTTGACTGAGCTTGGCGTTGGTCGCAGACGAGCCATCATCAGCGAGAACACCCTTGTAGCGATGGACTATTCGGTGGTTGATCCACGCCGTCGAGTTGGCCTTCAGCACCTTGCGAACGTCCGCCTTGTTCTTCCTCGCCTTAAGCTGCTGCTTGAGCTTGTAGTCGTCGAGGAACGACAGGGGAAACGGTGCCGACTTACAGAACTCAATCGGCGCATGAAGCTGGTGTTTGGCCTGCGTGTCGGTTTCGTTCAGGTAGCGCACTACGTTGTCCGTGGCAATAAAGTTCTGAATGTCTCCAGACGACACCTGCAATGGGTGCGACTGCCACTTGTCCACGGTCATGGCGTTGAAGTCCTGCGAAACGCTGAGGCGTTCCGTCCGGCACATGACCCGTCGAAGAACCTGCTGCACTGAATCCCGGTGCGATGTGTCAATCTCACCCGGCTTGATGCCTAATTCCAGCAGTTGCTTGAACAGCGCCTGCCGGTGTGTTTCGTAGCCGCCCAAAGCGTCCTTGTCGCCATCAAAAAGAAAACTCAGGATCGTCCGAAACTCCTTGTAGTGTTCCTCACCGCTTTCCCACGGCGAGTCTCCTGAGTACGCCTTGAACGGCGTGGCCGACAGGAGAAGAATGCGAGCCTTCTCCTTGGCAAAGATGCGGCGGGCGATTTCGGCTGCCTCTGACTCGCTCTCCTGATTCACAAGCTCTTTGAACCGTTGAAACTCGTCGAGGATGTAGATGTCGGCGTCGATGTACTCGACACACACTTCGGACAGCATGTCCTTGAGTTCCCGCACCAAGTGGTCAGACCCGTCTCGATACTGGCCGAGGTTCTTCAGCGTGAGTAACTTCGTGAACTCGACTACGGCATCGTAAAGGGAAATCGATTTGAAAATCCCGAGATGCGAGAACAATGGACAATCGGAGTATTTCAGCCGCTTCTTCCTGATCGCCGTCAGGAATCGACTGTGGCAGCATGGCCGTAGTGGCCAGCCGCATGGATTGTCTCGTTCTGCATCCAGTTCACGGAACCAGTCGCTCGCTGCCTTCTGGACACTTGCACGAAGCATGGCAGACAGAGCCTTGCCATGACCGCTCAACTGCTCGTCCTGTATCAGCAGCGAATAGAGAATTCGACGCTCTCCCTGCTGGCCGGTGCTGCTGCCTTTGTTGAACGAGGTTGCCGGTGTCAGCGTATTCAGTCGCAGAACGCCTTGATCCCCGCCTTCCGGCTGGAAGGCCAGATAGGTCAGGCGGCTCGCAAAGCGGTCATGGGAGCGCTGGTCGGGGTAGATGTCGAGCTTGCCGACGTTCTCGTGGGCGATGACCTGATTCGAGCAGATGTACGTCACCTTGAGCGGTGTCGAGTCACCCGATTCGATCTTGTCCACAATCCTTCGGGCGATGACGCCTTTGGCAACGATGGTCTTTCCGAGGCCGACTTCATCAGCTACCAGCATTCTCTGCTGGCCATTCCTGAACAGGTTGTTGTAGACGACATTTACGGTCTCTCGCTGAAAGTCCTTGAGGGCAGCCAGACTCCGTGTGACATGCTCGTCGATGGGAGGCGTCGTCATTGGCGATTCCTCCGAGTCTGCTGGGGCACAATCTGCTTAAATGCCTCCCAGAACTCTAAGAACTCCTGCGGAACGACTCGACGGGTCGGGTCTTCTTCGTCCTCCTTACGAAGCTGTTCGATTACGTCGTCGATAGCCTTCAATCGCCGAGGAGAACGGGACGCCGAGAGCAACAACTGTTCAAAGATTGGAGACGAGGTATCCCAGATGCTCGCTGTCTCGCCGTTTGACTTACCCCGTTTGTCTGGTTCCGTACCGACTGGCTCTTTGTCACCATCGTCAGCCAAGAGGAAACGCAGGTACTCGAAGAAACGATCCCGGCTGTTGATGATGCTGCGCAGAATCCGACTGACACGAGTTTCGGGCAGGCCGACGATTGCCACTTTCGTCAGGAAGGACCGAAGCCGGTCGGAACCCTGCCAGATGTCGAAGCGGAGAAATCGGCTCAGATTGCTCTCATTGATGTTCTGGAATGTTAAGGTCGTGACGCAGCCCGGTAGCAACTCCTGCGGTTCAGCAGCGTCCGCATTGAACGGTGACACTGTGACCTTTAAGTCGTGCCATGTGCTGGGGCCGGGATCGAGAACCAAATGCAGGTCGAAGTTGGCCTCGTTCTCCGAGGGAGTCACCTCGGCTCGCTGAATGTCTATGTGCTTAAGCAGGGCGAACTCCAGCAGCCGCAACTTCTCTTCCAACTTCTTTCTTTCCGAATCGTCAATCGGCTCTTGGGGCGGTTGGTATTGTTGAAAGATTCCGCCTTTCTCGTCCGCCCCGAGAAGCTCGTCTTTGAGGCGGTCGAGTTGCACAGCGGCGCTGCTTCCTCTGAGTTCCAAAAGGAACTCGATGTTGCGCTCAAAAGCTGCCTTCGTTGCATTGCCAGAACCAAGGAACCACGAAACGCCGCTTGTGTTGCCCTGATACACATAGAGCTTGGCGTGAAGGTTCTGTTCCGCTTGCTCACCCTCGCCGTCTTCGCCTTGCTCCTGACTCTCACCATCGACGATCAGGTCAGAGATGCAAAAGGTGCGAATGTCTGAGAGTGAATCGGGCTTGAGCCTGTGCAATTCCTCCCGGCACCCGAACAGAAGCAGTTCGTCGGCCACGTTTTCTCGCAAGGTGCGAACTGCTTCGTCGTGGACGAAAGGGCTGATGCAGATGGCTCGACTCCCCGTCTGCGAGACAATCGGGTTCGAATACCCGTCGATTCCAACCGGGTGAAACGTGAAGTTGTTACTGAATCCCGCAGGAGGACGAAACTCGACACGGCGCAGATCAGCGACGAACTTCCTGTCGCCATCGAACCCTTCGTGAGACAAGAGGTGTGAAACGAATGATGCCAGTGGTAGATTCCTCGCCTGACGCTCCTCGGTGACTTCACCATCGAGGTGGGCGGCAATGTCCCAACTGCGGTCGTAGGTCAGGTTGCGACTCAGGACGATGACTCGGTACATCGTGGGCTGGTCATCGTGTTCGTACCGAAGCACCCAGACTTTGGGATGAAACGACGTGTAGGCATTGTCCGGCAGGATGCCGACAACACACGGTTCCAACAGTCCGTACAGCCGGTTGTGCTTCTTGGGAACGTGAATCTTGCCCCGCTGATGGTAGATGCGCAGCACTTCGGGACAGCGTTGAATTGCTTCGAGAAGCTGAACCCGCTCTGTCTCGAAGTTGCCCTCCAAGGTCTGCGAGAAGAACAGTGCGACCGGAATGGAAAGCAGCGTATTCAGGTCCAGCGTGTAGGTGGCGGCGACGGCCTTGGCCAACCGATAACCACTGGGCGGGATCAACATGGCCCCGTAATCGAGCCGGTGCTTCTTCACATCAAGCATCGTCGGCCTCCTGTGACGTGAGGCCGTCGTCGATGTCCCTGATGATCGTTCGGGCGACGTTGAGGCGGTAGTTAAGATCGCCGATACCCACCCACTCGCTCTCACTGATGTCGGCAGTGGGATGCAGACGGGCACGAGCTTTCTTGTTGAGGCGTTCCTGTCGGGTCACGAGAGCGTCGAGCTTCTCCGTGGTTGCCGCCCCGTGAATGCCATCGATCCACGCTTCAACGAACTCAATGGTGTAGTCCTTCACTTGCCGAGCGTGCAGCTTCGTAAGTTGCCACAAGAAGCCTGTGTCCCATCGGTCCCAAGGGAAGCTCGTCAGTTCAGTCTTCCACTCGTCCCAAATCGCCTCAAACTCTTTGTGAAGCTGTTTCGTCCCTCGCTTCTCTTGAATCAGGCAGTTGTACCGAATGTGCGCTCCGTACATGAGTTGCCAGAAATCTCTGGCCGCAGCGATGACCCGCTGAAGATCGTCAGGCAATCTGTTGAGGAAAGGAGCTTCATCGGCGAATGTGGTGAAGTTCCAATCAGAGGGAAGGTCGAGGAATTTGCGGCGCAGATTGCTGTCGAGGAGAATCTGCCCGATAAGGCTCAGCGGAACACGAGCTTCGATCTGGCGAGAGAGAAACGAGGCTTCATCTTGAGAGAGGTGAATCGTCAGCGAGTCGATCCAGTCGTCATCGTAGGCTGGAGTATTGATCGTTTCGTTGGATTGCTCTTCGGCATCCGGGTCATCGCCCTTCGTCTTGTCGGTTCCTTGAACCAGATCACGAAGAGGCTGGTCAGGGTTAGCGAACTTCTGACAGAACCCTTGAAGCGAAAGGTTTGTGCGGATCAGTCCGAACTGCCGGATGCCGGTCCAATAGACTGACGACGGCTTTCGCTGAACCTCACCCTTCTTACCGACGAAAGACGCTCCAATGATTTGATGGGCTGAATCGCCTTCGTAGTTGGCAACCATTGCCTCCATGCACAGGTTTTCGTGGTCATTGAGGTATGTCGCCAGCTTCCGCCGCCGACGCTGGTTGGGTGGCAGCTTCTCGTAGTCCCTGAAGATGCGGGGGACAGTCAGGAAGTATTTCGCTCTCGTCTGGATCGTCGAGATTCCGGGGAACAGCGAGTCGGAGAATGAATCTCGGATGACGCCGATACCCAATTCGTCGATCACACCGGGAGTGGAGAGCAAGTCGATGACCGACTTGACTTTCTCACGATGCTCAGACGAAAAATCGACCCATCCAAGTGCTGACACGTTCATTTCCTTCCGTCTTACTTCGTTTGTAGTCTTCTAAACTCGGTAACTGTTGCTCTTGACAGCATCCGCTACAGGATTCGCATTGATCTCCATGCCACGATTAGCTTCGCCACCTCGCTCTGGGCGATGGGGTTTACGAGGAATCGCTGGTTGACCGACGAAAGCAGCTTCTCCGTAACCTGAAAAACATCCCGCCCCGTTCCAAGTTCATCTAAAAGACGGAATACAAGGTAGTCTGTTGACCGTGGAAGCATCGGCTGCGCCCACAACTGCTTTAAGAAGTCTGCGACAACTTGGATGGCGGCGTTTTCGTCACAGTCAGGCCCTCTAAGTAGCCAAGTGATACTCACGAAAGGGAAGGCCAACGACCAGTCAGCTTGCCGTGCTGCCTCCAAAAGTGCTTCGCCGTCGATTCTCGTGTGAAGATAGCCAGCCGCAGCCAACCGAACCACGGCCTTGTTGTACTTCTCTCGATCAATGATGCCTGCTTCAACTGCTCTCAATAGAATTGGTTGGGTTGCGAGACCATCGACGTTGAAGTCGGCCTTTGCCAGTTGACGCAGACGAAGATCGTCTGAGTACAAGGCCCGAGCAGGATCGCTGGCGGCCAAAATTGTGTCGAGGCTTTCGTCCCCAATGAGTTCGAGCAACTCCTTGCGTTCCTCTCGCTTCGTGGACAATTCTGGCGACCACGGCAAAATGTCGCAGTTGTCGTCGATCCACTTGATGAGCGTCTCAAGGGACAGGAGATAAGACTCCACATCCGCTTCTGTTACCTCACGGCGCACGAAGTGCTGTCCCTCCTTGGTCAGCGTCATGAACCCTCTGCGGCTGATCGCACTCCGCTTATGAAGCGTATCAGTCAGCAAGTCGATTGTCGCCTGAGCAATCCCGAGCCGCCCTACTGTGGACACAACCTCATCGGCCAGAGATAAAGCGTGAATGGTCATCAACGAGACAGGATCAATTACACACTTCACACTTTCCCGATCAAGAATCTGAACCGCTGACTCACTCTCTGCTGCTGTGCCAGACGCACAGATTACTTTGCCGTCTTCGTGTTCGGTCAGGTGACTCCACGCCTGAATGATGTCGCATTGGAGGAAACGGGCGACGGCACCGATGGGCAGGGGATGTGAGGCATACAAAGAATGTGCTTGAGTAATGACCTGCTGTCGTTCGTCTTGTTGCTTTTCGAGCTTCGTCAGGAGTTCCTTCACCCCCTCCTCTCCCGGCTTCATCTTCATCGCCACGAATCCACCAGCCTGATCTGGATACCGCACTTCCAATACTTTGCCGGATTCGTGAAATGCGTGAACGTACTTGTTCTTTATTTCGGTTATGACCCCCTGTTCCGAGGACATCGGCGACTCTTTCAGCAATACTGTGTCGCCCGGCTTCTTTCCGAGAAGCGCCTTTGCCAACGGGTGGCTTGGCGAAAGTTCCCCTCTGGCGACATCGGCTCCCTCTCGATCTTCGATGACGTACCACTGAAGCTCGTCGTTCGAGTCCTTTACGCACACAGCGACATCAACGCCACACTCATGCACTTCGAGCCAGTCGTGCTTATTGATGTCGGAAAGAAATGTTTGAAGGTACTGGAGATGTACCTTGCCAACCGAGTGAACTCTCCTCATTTCATAAAGGAGTTGAATCGCCTCACGGTATCGCTTTCGGGCGGCATAGAGTTGAGCAATCTGTTGACCGCATTCAATCGGAAGCTGCCGCCAGTCCGGTGGGTTGTCCAAGAACGCATCCAAAGCCACATCGTCGTGCTGGCGAAGAAAGATCACCGCAACCTGTACTCGCCGCTTCTCGTTATCTGGGAACGCCTCAATCAGTTCCTCACAGACTGAGCGGGCCGATGCTAGGTCGCCAATCTCTTGGAGAATGGACACCTCGACATCGGTGACGAATTCCAGCGGTCCAGCGGCCTCTCGCAGCGTTCTGCACACGACAAGCGCCTTGTTCAGCAGACTAGCTTGATAGCAGGCATGGATGTACTTTCGTGTGAGTGGAGAATCTGCCGTCGTGTCTACAACTCGTTCGAACACTGTTGCAGCCTCAACCCAGCGCCCCGTCGCTCCGAGTTCATTCCCCAAGAGGAATTGATGGGTTGCTGGCGTACTTGCTGACGAAACCCTGTACGCCTTGTCCAAGGTGCCGTTGGCATCATCTGACTCACCCATCGCCCGAAGAACTTGAGAAGCACTAACGAGCGCACTTACGTCCGTGGGGGCAGATGCAACAATCTCCTCTGACAGTTGACGAGCCTCCGCCAACCGGCCTTGCTCCATGAGAAGTTCCACGAGTATTTGTCGTGCTGAGAAGGCCAGTTCCTCAGAGGGAGACGATTTTATGAAGGTATTCGCTTCCTTGATGGCCTCGTCGGTGCGGTTGGCCTGCCACAACAACTGGACGACAATCAACGGAATTTGCGGCAGTTCGTCGCAGGCTCCAATCGACTGGGCTATGTCAATAGCGGCTGAGAGATCGCCGTCTTCACGGGCGGCGAGTGCGCTTTGGTAAAGGACGGCTGGATGTTCTGGGGTAACTTGTTTTGCTCGGGTAAGGTATTTGGCTGCATCCTGATCGTTGCCAAGTAGACGACTGGCTATGGCAGCGTTCAGAAGCCATGTGACCCGCAGTCGAAGCGCATTATCGTCGTGAAGCGCATCACAGGCGTTGCTGAGCAATTCGACGACGTATTGAAGATCGGAGCGACTTTCCTCATTGAGTTGTTCGATCCGAACAGGCGACAGCGGATTTCCTGTGTAAGAATGAAGAATCGTCTCTCCAAGAGTTCCCTTTATGTCAGGATGATTGTCCGCATCGTTGTCCACTGCAAGCTGAAGCCACTCTCGGGCGGAAGTCGAGTCTCCTCGGCGCCGGGCAACGAACCCGAGAGCCAGCGCCACCTCCGAGTTTGTGCGACAATGTTCAGGTACTCGCTCGACCAGTTTATCGAGCGGCTCGTCACTGGATTGGATCAGGACTGAATACGCCTGAAAGTTCACTGGATTGCGCTGCAACACTTCTTCGGCAGAATCCGCAGCGTTCTCGTCATCTCCCAGCAGGAGATACGCCACGGCGACATTCGAAAGCACTTTTTCGTCATTGGGGTTGTACTGACGTGCTTCAAGAAACAAGTGCGCCGCTTCGGTCTCTGAGCCGAGCGCAAGCTTCGCACCACCCATCGTGCATAACAGCCTCGCCTTTGTTGGCCCGTTTGCTGTTGGCCATATCGTGGCCTTTTGCTTCTCAAGTAACTCCAATACTTGGGTCGGCTTGTTGTCCTTGAGATAGTCACGAGCAAGGTCCAAGACCCCCTGATGAACAGACGCCATAGCGTCAGGGAGCATCGTCTCCGAAAACGAACTGACGACCTTGCGGAGTTCTCCAACTGATTCGCTGATCTCTCCCGACTTTGTTGATTCCTTTTCTTGTCGCTTCAACATTTCTCGCTGGGTAGCTGCGATCTCGTCGAGCTTGTTTCCTAGTTCGGTGTGTGTGGCGGCTGTATCGGAAACCTCTCGCCGAATCAGAGCGGCGATTGTCGTAAGCTCTGTGGTTTCAAGTTCACTGATGTTCTTCATCAGTCCATCAATGTCGATCACGTCGCTTGAACCAGAGAACGAGACTCCTGCTGGAACTTGGAGAGTCGGGTAGTCACCCGTGCGATCCCCAATGATGAGGACTTTCAGTTTGTCGTAGTCATCTACGAGGCCATGCTCAGCAAACTTGTCTAAAGTTTTTTGAATCTTGGCCTTATTCCGTTGAGACGTTACCTGAACGGCGAGTCGTGCAGAGCAGTCTCCTAGATCGATTGCAGCTTTGTTCAAGTCTTCGTGGTTTAGGTTGACCAACGAGTATCCGTAGACCGCATTGAGCAGGTGAGTGAAAAAGTCCTCCGCAACCACATTGAGATCGAAGAAGTGAACAGCATTTAGTGTGGCAACTGTCGCCTTCAGGTGGGCGAGTTGGATGCCGATGTACTCAAGCAGTTCTTTCCTCTTCAACATTGCACTATTCCTTGTGGGCAACGATTCTTTTTCGTTCTTCTATCGCTTGTGCGACCCCCACTCGATCATCAAACCGTGACACGAACACCTCGGCGGCGATTCCGGGTGAGAGGCATTCGGAGAACTTGAGGTTCTCCATGGCGTCGATGTTCGGAATGGGGCTGATGGCCTCGGGCTGGATGCCGTTGACGTACTCGACAACCGTGTCCAGCGATGATGCCGTGGGGAAGCTCAACGAGAGGTTATCGCTCTTCACGTCGCAGTGTGGTTTCAGTGCATCAGCGAGTAATGTGTTCGCCACGCCTCCTGCGAATGTCCACCAGCGGACCTGACCGTTGGGCATCTGCACGAGGCTCGTGGCATCCGCTGAGACCCACGGGTGTTCGTCACGCAGTTCGGTGAACTGCTGCACGGCCCGGCGTGACCAAGCTGGTTCATCTGCATCAGAGGCGAGGATGCGGCGGATGCTCTGGCAGACGGCGTGACTGAGCATCTGGCCTTCACCGAGCCAGCGTGATCGACCCTTTTCGTCAGTTGGCTCGACGTGAGCGATCCGGCGCTTCCAGTCCAAATGTTTTGTTTTCCAGCTTCGACCAGCCAGCACCAAAATCGCCGGGCCTTCCTCACGCTTGTAGAAGGTCGATTCATGGACGTTGCCCAGTTCCTTCTGCCCGGACATCACTGTGAACAGCGGCGGCGAAGTGAAGACCGACAAGATGTCCATGAAGTTCTGACGCCCGAATGTGTTTTCTCCTTCGGGGGCGAATGCCAAGATGCCGTTGTCGCTCCACAGAATGCCCTTGGCGATCATGAACTCCACGAGTTCGGCGACCCGCTCTGGTGGCAACTGGGCGAAGCCGGGGACACGTTCGACCCACGAGAACCACTGAGACTTGCCGATCCCTCGTTCCTGAAGGATCAATGCCATCAACTGCTGAGCCAGAATGTGGTAGGGACACGGTGGAGCCTGAACCGGCTCGACGTAGCCCCGCTGCCACAGTTCGATCAGTGCCGCTCCCCGTAACAGCCCCTCGTCGTTGGTCGCCAGAAACAGACAGTTGCGTGTCGTGTTTGATCGTCGGCCCGTGCGCCCCATCCGTTGCAGGAAGGATGACACCGTACCGGGAGCATCAATCTGAATCACCCGGTCGAGATCACCAACGTCCAAGCCGAGTTCCAGCGAACTGGTGGCCACGATCACACAGTTCTGACGCTGGGCGAAGGCTTCTTCGGCCTGACGACGTTCATCCAGTCCGAGTGAACTGTGAGAGACGAACGTATCCACACCGTACTGTCGAAGCGACACCGCCAACTGCTCGACACGGGAGCGACTGTCGCAGAACACCAAACGCTTCTCACCTTGGTTCAGCAAGCTGATGACCTTGGCGGCATTCGCCAACGATCCCACATAGTCCAGTTGGACATCGGGTGTTTTCGAGTCGCTTCCCTTCGGCCAGACGACTTGCTGGGGACGCTCGGAACCCGATGACAGCCAGCCGAGCATCTCTGTGGGATTGCCGACTGTGGCCGAGAGGCCGATCCGCTGAATGTCTCGGCCTGCGATCTTCCCGATTCGGGCAAAGACCGACAGGAGGTGCCAGCCACGGTCGTCACCGGCAAAGGCGTGAAGCTCGTCGATGACCACGACCCGTACGTTGCTGAAGAACTGGTGATGATCGACTTTCTGCGAGACAAGCAGAACCTCCAGCGACTCTGGAGTGGTCAGGAGGCAGTCCGGTTGTTCCGCAATAATCCGTCGCCGTTCGCCCTGCGGAGTATCTCCGTGCCACAGCGCCGCCTGCCGTCCAACAAGGCGCAGATATTTGTCGAGACGCTGTTCCTGATTGTTAAGCAACGCCTTGATCGGACTGACGTAGAGAACTGAGATGCCCGACCACGACTCTTCGAGCATCTGGGAGATCACAGGAAAGAACGCTGACTCGGTTTTCCCACCAGCCGTGGGTGCAAGAATGACGAGGTTGGCCCCGGTCAGGAATGCGTCGATGGACAACGACTGCACTTCTCGCAACTCTCTCCAACCGAGAGAATTGACGATGTGATGTTGGAGTGCAGGATGTAGTCGGTCGAAGGCATTCACACGTCTAACTCGATGTCGTCCACGTTTTGGGCCTGTGCTTCTCGCTCCACGTTCGTCATCTCATTGCTCGTCACGGTCAACTGGTAATGCTGTAGAGGATCGAAGTCGTCGTACTGGTCGATCCGGTCCAGCACGTCGGCGACCAGCTTCTTCAGGAACAGTCGAGGGGCGATGCCAACTTTGCCACCCAGCTTCCCGGCCAGCGACCGTGCCAGTGAGTCGATGTAGTCGTTGCCCGCCAGCGACCGCACTCGGCTTGGAGCCTTGCAGTCGGCAGCGAACAGTTCACGCACCTTTGTTCCGACTTCCACCAGCCGGTCGTGATCGAACGTCGTCAGCCGCAACTGCACGGCTCGGGGGTTGTCGAAGCGAGCGTCAGTCTGGAAGTCCACATGCAGCCGTTGAGCGAGTGGTTCCAGCCGTTGAATGCCTTGTGGCCCGTCGTAGAAGGCTGGCGTCCCCGTGATGGCCAAGTACAAGCCGGGGAACCGTCCGCCATCAATGTCGTCGATCAACTGCCGCAGTGCGTTGAGTCCCTTCTCACGCACGTCGGATCGGACTCGCTGAATGGTCTCGATTTCGTCCAGTACCAGCACCAATCCTGAGTAACCAGAGTCCTTCAGGATGAGCAGCAGTCCTCGCAGGAAGCTGAGAGCGGCAAAGTGGTCCACATCGCCTTTGATCCCGGCTTCTCGTTTGATGGCGGCGGCAATGTGCGGTTGCCCGGCCAGCCAACCGGCCAGACCTTCCGCTGTCGCATGATCTCCTGCCCGTTGTGACGTTCGATACGCACGCAGGGCCGAAGCGAACTGGGGTGTCGCCCGAGTGATCTCACCGAGGCGCTGTTCCAAAAGTTCGTCAGCCCGGTTCGCCAGCGCTTTCTCGTCTTGAGGATCGACAGTGCCCTCGGCCAGAACGTCCTCTTCGAGTCCGTAGAACCAGCCGTCGATCACCGACCGGAACGCTCCGAGGAAACAGTCAGGCGTCGAAAGCTGTTCCATCGCTCGGCGATAGACAGTCTCCAGTCGATGCAGCGGAGTCTCTGTCTCGGAGATTTGAACTTCAGCAGTCGCAAAGCCTTTCTTCTTGGCGTACTCCTGCACCCAGCGAGCGAAGAACGTCTTGCCGCAGCCGTATTCGCCTCGCACGGCCTTGAAGATCGCACTCCCCTGAGCCACGTCATCGAGTTCTTCGGAGATCACGTTTTCAAAACGTTGCAGGCCGACAGCGAGGAAATCGAGTCCACGTTGGGGCACCGTGCCTTTTCGCAAGGCAGCGATGATTTCTCGGCGTCGTTCGGGGCTGATTTCCATGGTTCGCTTAGTCCAGATCAAACTGGCGTTTCAACTTGGCAACGTTTAATTCCACACGGTTCTCGGTGCGATCCAGCGTCAGAATCTCGTATCCATCGACATTCAGCACTCGCTGCATCTTGACGACCAGACCGTCGAGCCGGGCCATCGGGACATCGGCGGCTTTGGCAAAGGCCGCAGGGGTCATGATGCCACCACTGGAATCGAGGGCCGACAGGCACATCTGCAACACCTCGTCTTCGACCGGGTGACGGCGGATCATCGTCTTCTGGTCCTTGTACGCCTGCGACTTGAAGAGCGCAGCGATCCAATCGGCACCTGCCTTTGTTCCCTTCTTCTCCTCTTTCGTCGGTTTGGCGACCGGCTTCTCGTCCGACTCCATGTCGAAAAGTGTCGGCGGACCAACCTTGACGGGAACCGTGATCGTGACCTGCGGCTCTTCGACTTCGGGCGAGGCAACCGGAGCCGCCGACCACCAGTCAGGCTTGGGATACTCACACCGATACAGGCCGGAATAGGCGCTGGTTTTGTCGGTCAGCAGGATCAGCGGACAGACCATTTCCTGCGGGGTCGCTCCACCGTGATAACCGTTCTGCTGGCGACCGTAATAGACCTTCTCGGTCCACGGGACGATCACCGATTTGTCTCCGGCGATGACTCGACTGCCGGTCAGGACGATCTCGTCGTCACCGCACTTGCCGTCATTGCTGCGCCACCGGCTGCTCTCGTCGTAAGGACGGTATTTTCCATCCGGGCGATGCCAGACATGGCCATGATCGCTGGCGAGGATCACGACTCGGCCTGAGTCACGAGCCAGTCGCAGCAACGCACGCAGCGGACTGATCCGGCTGATCGACCAATTTTCGATGACCTGTTGGGCATTGCTCAGTCGATCATCGATGGCGTTGATGACGACGCCCACCACCTTGTGCTGAGGAGATGTGAGCTTTGCCGAAAGCTCAGCAGAGATCGCTCCCCGGTTGCCTTCGGTCAACTGCTGCTTGTGGAACAGAATCGGGGGAGACTTCTTCTCGCAAACCTCGGAGAGCGCCTTGTTCGCTTCGAAGTTCTTCCGTTCGAGGTTCTGGTCTCCCTTGGCGAGCGCCCCAGACAGAAGGCTGGCCCGAGAAAAGTTGGTGACGCTGGGAATCGTGGCGATGACGGGCGCTGGAAGTACGTTGGACTCGTCCAGAGTGGATTCGAACCAGTGATCCTGCCGAATGTCCTCCAGCAGTTCGTGGCAGATCGCCCAACTCATGCCGTCCAGAACCACCAGCAACACTTTGTTGCCAGCTTCGACGACCTTGCTGACGACCTTATTCAGCACGTCCTCGACACCGAGAACGCCAGCATCCTTCGAACCAACCGACGACCAGTCGGCCAGCGACTTGGCGAAGGAGTGGCTGATCTCTTCCCGACGTTGAAGCACGGTCTGGTCAAGAAGCTGATACGCCGACGACAGGTCCGCTACATCTTCGCCACGGCACAGCGGCTCCCGTGCCCAATCGACGAACGACATCTCCCGAACATGGTAACTCGCTCGATCTGCAAACGAGGTAGGAGCAGTGTTCGGCGTCTTCAGCCAGCGGATCAACCGCACGGCCATCTCAGCCTTGGAGACCTGATCTTTGTTTCGACCCAGCTTGGCGAAGCGATGTTCGGCGATGTCTTCCAAGCGAGACTCACAGGCGGTGATGGTCTCGTCCGTGGTCTTCTTAACGGCTGCTTGGATGGCGTGGCCCAGTCGCCCCAGTCGTTGCTCAAACGAGAGTCGGGTGAGCGTGCTGCGGTAGGCGTACTCCTCACAGATGAACTGCTTCAGCAACTCGTCGGCCCGCTGCAAATGTTGTTGAGCGATGCGGGGATCGTCATGCCGGTCGAGATCGGAGATCGCATCGACGGCCACTTTCCCCAACGTCCGACCAGTGGCCTTGGGCAGCGGCTTGTTTCCGTGGTATTGCTCCATGCGAGCAGCAGCGGCATCGAGGGTGGAGTCATCGCCCAATCCGAAGACCACCTGACAGGCCACGGCCAACGCCAGTGCGTCCGGTCCCGCATTACTTTCAAGGAACCGCAGAATCGAGTCGGCAGGATCACCAAGGTTGTGAATCAGCCGACGCCGCAGGCTGGCGCACACTTCGTCACCGGCCTTCTGGTATCGCTTGGTTCCTTTTTCCGAAGACGCCCAGAGCAGCAGCGACACCAGATCGGGTTCACGTTCTCCCATGTCGAAGACATGACGGCAGATCGCTCGCCAGACGGTTCCGGCATCCAGCAAACCGGCTGAAACTGGGGGATAGCCGTCAGGTGGTGCGTACTCCATCAACGCTTGAGCGATGGCGGGATCAAGAATCGCACGATCCAGTTCCTTGGCCTTGAACAGCGAACACAGACTGGCCCAGTGATCGACGGCGAACAGCCGACTGCGAGCCAAGCGGCCCACGACATCATGGCCCAGATCGTTCTGCTGAAGTCCGGTCAGCAGGACAAGGCGGCGTTTCTCCTTCTCGGCGGTCAGCAGGGCTTCACGCACTTCGAACACCGTGTCGGCCCGAACCACCTTGGCTTTGCCGAACTCGAAATCAACTTCGTTCGGCCCGATCAATGAGGGCGCAACGTGCAGACCGACAGCCAGAGCATCGATGTCTCGCTGCCACTTGTCTTCCACGAGGGAACGAACCTGTTGAGGACTCAACATGCCGACGCTCATTCAGACTCCTCCTCCAAGGTCCAGTGGATCGTGAGTCGGAGCTTCGAGTTCTGTTCCAACTTTTGGACCAGTTCTTGCGCCTCAGTCAGAGACTCCTCATGATTCAACCGAGACCGGCTGCCGGTGCCAACCTGCTTCCAGCCCTTCTTCGGTGGCGGTGGTGGTGGAGTTGGATCATCGGGCTTCGGCTTGGGCGGCGTCAGCAGCTTGATCGCTCGACTCTCGGCTTCCGACAGTTTGGAGGCCAGACCACCGGCCAGAGCCAACTCGTCAGTACACAACGCCGACCGCACATCCTGAATCAACAGGTCCGCCTGCGTCTTCCGCTCGTCACCCAGATGCGACACACCGTTGAACAAGTCCCACTTGGTGTTTCGCAGGCAATCCAAGATCGAAGTCGCCGACTTGAAGCTGCGCCCCATGGCCGTTCCCGACGTGTCCATCTTGGCCGAGGCGATCACACCCACGAGCGCCGTGGCTTCCTTGCCTTCGCAATCGCTCAGCAGCTTGCGGACGGCCTCGGCAGTTCTCACCCGGTCGGCTTTCTCGATGTCGCCGTCCGCCATGCTCAGGTTCTTCAGGATCAGTTGCAGGCGATCCGGCAGGCTTTCGCCGTCCGCCTTCAGGCTCGTCACGCTCTCCTTCACCTTTGAGGCCAGCGTCGTCAGGTTCCCTGCGTTCAGCAGCCGTGAGATCGCATGGCCGAAGATTTCGGAGACCCGCTGCACGGCGGTCTCCCAATCCTTCACATCAGGAAGCTGCTGCTCGACAAGCTCCAGATCGTTGGGCATGTCGTCCAGCGACGGAACGTAGTTGCCGCCATAGCGGACGAACGACCGATTCGTCTGGTCGGCGTAGACCAGCACCAGCAGATGTTCGATCTCCCGAGGCAACCCACGTTCGTCTGGTTGCTCCATCCAACGCTTCAGGTCGGCGACCGTGGGATGGGTCTGATCCGACTGCGACAGCATCCGGTTGAAGTGGTTCTTCCAGAACGCTCCCAGCACGAAGTGCGTTTCGGACATCTGCCCCAGATCGAGCGGGTTGCAGATGTTGCGGAGCTTGAGTCGCACCGCCTTGTCTTCCACGAACACCCGGCCATCCTGTGAGCGAGCCGCTTCTTGGCAGACTTCAAGCACCTGCTTCAAGTCCTTGCCGAGCTTGATCTCCTGACCGAACTTCGGATGCTTCGGATACTGGTGCGACAACGCCTGATCGAGCAAATGCTCCATCGCCTCGCCGAGTGTCGCTCCCACGGGTCGCTGCAACAACAGCGATGGGAACAACGACTGGAAGTGTGAGTCCGACATGTCGTAGGCGCTGTCGAGCGATCCCGGCGTCGGTTCACTGCGGATCGCATACGCCGCTTCCACCACCTGAGTCAGTCGAGATTGCAGCGCACTCTGCTGGTTCTTCAACAGCAACCGGGCCGTCTCCCGATCCTGAAGCGAGAGGTGCTTGGCGTATTGATCGAGGTTACTGCCTCGCAGCAGGTGATCGATGATGACCAGCTTGCCAAGTTCGGCCTGTGTGCGAGTCGAGAAAAACGACGGCAGCCAGACAATGGTGCGATGGGCCTCGTTCTTGTCACGGAACTTGTTCAGCCGGTCCAAGTCCTCAATGGGTGTGTGCCCTTCGGAGTCGAACGGAAAGTCGAGGATCAGTTTCCACTCGTCCTGTGAACGCAGCGATTCATCGGGCAGCGCCCGGACGTTCGTGAACAGCACATCGCACGAGCGACGGCTGCCTCGCCACAGGAAGTTGTAGCCAATGAACATCTCGTCCTGATCGGGAATGCCCAGCGACAGGAACAGCATTCCCCGGATGCGTGATTGCCGGTTGCCGGGGTTGTCGAAGACTCGTGCCGCTTCGATCAGACCTTCGGTATCGACTCCCTCCAGTTCCAGCGACACGGTGGGATTCGCCGGATCGCCTTCGACACGCAGTTCGCCGCAGATACCTGCCCATGTGCGGAGTTTCTGGGCGACGACCTGATGTTCCCGGCCCGGTATGCGAGACCGGATCGTGCCGTGGTTGAGTGCTGCCAGTCGGGTGCAGGTCATGTTCTTGAGCGTGTCCACACCCTGCACGAGCGACGACAGCAGCAGACTCTTGATGAGCCGGTCGTCATTCTCGAAGCGAGACAGTCGGCCTTCGATCTCTTCGTTGTCCTTGGCTCGCTGCTTATCCACCTCGTAGTCGATTTCGTGCTGCTGCTCCAGCATCGGACGCAGCCGGTTCTGGTACAGCTTCTTGGCGTTCTCGAAACGGACACGCATCACGTCGGTAAACGCTTCATCGCCGTGGGCCACCACGTCCCAGAGATCGCCGAGTGGAATCACATCGCCGAGGCGCAACGTGTCACGTCGGTTGACGAGCAGTTGCAGCATGATCTTGAGCGCCGTCCGTTCCCGCTGGAGGGCACTCGACACGGCCACCAGTGCTTGGATCAGCGCCGGGCTGAACGGGTAGACCTGCTTGAACATCGCACGGTCAGCTTCCCGAGTCAGCAGGACTTCCATGATCTCCTGCCGTACTTTGGCCGTCTGCTCAAATGCCTGCTCAAGCTCGGCCCGGCACGCATCGTTCTTCGGCTTCAACACACGCTTCTGAGCGATCACCGGCAGGTTGCGGTCTTCGAGCGTGATCGTGTGGAAGCGGCCTTCCCAGTGCGACAGGACATCGGAGAAGTTCAACTGCTGCACACCAGCAACATTGTCGCCGATCAGATCACGCAAATCTCGCTGACGAGCCACGAAGCTGACGATTGGCACCGGACGTTCGGCCTTACGGGACTCAACCAGCTTTGCCAGCTTGTTCCCTTCCATCTGCACGAAATTCAAATCGCCCGAGTGCGTGGCCAGCCAGAGAATCAATTCGTCGAGGAACAAGATCAGGCCGTCGTAGCCGAGCGTCTTGGCGTGTTCGCTGATGATCGCCAAGCCCTCGTCCAGATCGACGTAGGCTTCGTCCTTCCCCTGAGCGATGCCACGGAAGGCCGGGAAGATGTTCTCGACCAGCTTGCCGACCAGTTGGCTTCGCTCCTTGCTCTTGGGCGGTGCTTCGAGGGCCGCTTCGAACCGGGCGGCGTTCCAGCCTTCGAGCTTGCCCCAGCCGCCGCCACCGCCTCCGCTGCCTCCTTTGTTCAAGTCTTCGAAGAACTTCTCGTCACCGAGTCGATCTCGAAGCTGCTTGGCATTGTCGAAGATTTCATCGGCCAGATAGACGCCGGGGAGCGGGCAACCGGCGTGATGTTCCTGAACGTAATCGACGTAGCCGCCGAGGATCGCCGATTCCATGCTGCGGGCACCGATCATGTGATACGGCACGAGCAGGAATTTCTTGTTCTCGACCCACTGGTTGTTGTCGCAGACCTTGGCCAGTTCAGGGATCGACCGCACAGCGGAATTGTGCTGGAGCAGCAGGTGCAGCACGGCCATGAAGTGCGACTTACCAGAACCGAAGCTACCGTGCAGGTAACACGCCTTGCTGTTGGACGCTTCCACGGCGCTGCGGATGAAGCCGAGTGCGTCATCGAAGCAGGCGACAAGCTGCGGCGTGACGACGTACTGTTCGAGCGTCTTTTCCGGTTCGGTGACGCCTTTGGACAGGTTCAGGACGAAATCGCCCTTCCGCACCCGTTCCGGCAGATCGAGGATGTCGGCAATGAGTTTGTCCATTAGTTCGTCTTCCTCTTGCGACGGGTCGTTGACTTCTTGGGTGGCTCCCACGCTCGGATGTCTTCGAGCGTCAGGCCGAGTTCGTGGGCGTCGGCTTTGAGCATGGTCTCAAAGGACTGGCCTGCGGTTTCGCCGAACTCGGGATCGATTTCGGGATGCCACTGGTGAATCCATGGGAGCAGTTGATCGAGACCGGCGAGCAACGGCGTCAGACGTTTGGCGTCCCAGCCTTCCCGTTTGCGGGCGTCGTAGTAGGCGATCATGGCTGTAGCCTGTTGCAGATGGTTCCAGCCTGCCCAGCCAACGACGAGTGACGGATCGCTCTCGGTTTCGCAGTGAGGAAAGCTGATCCAGCGTTCCTTGGGAGTATCAAATGGCCCTCGTAATCTAAAGTAAGTCGCACTTTGGAAGTCATCCTGTGAATACTTGGGAGGAGGCTTGATCTGACTATCTTGGCCGCTCTCATCCTCCTTGCGTTGAGACTCCCACACCTTTTCCCATAACCGTCTTTTGCGAATCCCCGTGGCTTTGTATCGCAATACGGGAAGATGCGGCACTGACTCACCATTAACTAGCTGTTCAACAAGAGCAGACACGTCGAAGCCTTCCCTACCTCGGTAAAGGCCAGCGATTCGCATGAACTCGTCATCGCCACTGAGCCTATCACTAATGGCAGAACAGGTCGTAAGTTCCGGCTGCTGATCAGAAGTAGCCACCCATTGACTTTCAATTCGCCACAACAACCACTCACGGCAGGCGGATTCAATTTCATCTTGCCGTGCAGACTGGTTAAACAGCCCTTGGCGTCCTACCCATCGTCGCTTGTAATGCGGGTCTTCAAAGAGCTTGAGTTGGCGGCACGCACTAATCGCATCAATCCGCCGATGCCACAGTTCTCGGGTTGAAACTGGCCATTCCTCGGGAATCTGTGACGCAGTAGCAAAACCATCCTCGTTGTAGCCCTGATAAATCTCGAAGGCCCTTTTGCCAGCGTCACAATCTAGGATTTGTGATGTGTCGGAGTCACTGAGAAGTGATTCATCCACGATTCCAAACATTGCATACACGCAATAGTCAATCTCCTCTTGAGCAAGCACCATCGCCGACCTGATACGCTGACGCTCAAGAAGCACCTCATCCCACACGTCATCAAACGCTGTGGCGAAGTTTGTTCTAATCCATCGAGAAATAGTGTTCTCGGCGTTCAAACTAGCCAGTTGTTTAGAACACTCTGTCAGGCGTTTGGCACAAAGTGCAAGGCGACTTCTAAGCCCGCTGGGAATGTCACTATTCGCCAACTGTGGGTGAATCGGCATCTTCTTTAGTGCAGTTCCAGCAAACTGGTACGGAACTTTGGCTCTTGATTCAATACGCACACCATCCCCACCAGTCATCTGTTTTTGATGGCACGTTTCCTTCATCCAAAAGCAGATCACCGACGACGACAAGTATCCCAACAGGCTAAAGTAAACGTCTTCTGATGCCTCTGCTGGCAATTTGATGATTGGAGCGGTTTGGTTGAATACCTTGCCACCTTCGTCGAACACAAAATGGTTGTGGGATGCAATTTCGGCAAATGCAATCGCTTTGGGATTCATGAATCGCTGTTTTTGAAAACGACTCCATTCATACCACGTCAGCCCGATCTCCCTATGGTCGCCATTCGGCTCCCGACGAAGCCACAAGTCCGTCCGATAAGGCCACAAGTATCTAATCACGCTATTCGCAGCCGAATCTTCCACGGGATTTAGTTGTGCATCGTATGGAAAGAGTGCCGTTTCGGTCCCCTCGATTTGCCAGTCACGAATCGTATTCCCTGCCACAACGGTGATTCTGTTCCCTTGTGGAATCCCTTTTCTGGCGAGGCAAGAATCCTCGGTCAGATACACGTCATCGGCTCGGGTCATGCAGATGTAGCCAAGAACGTCAATCAGACTGTCAAGAGTTGTTTGGCATTGACTCCTCAACTCTTCCATCATCTCTCTTGCACCACCACCTGTCAGGCTCCATGGGTGAGTAGAGAAATAGTCTCTTGGTACGTCCTCCGTTGACGTGAAGGCGTCCTGAAGCCCCGCTGCGTCGATTTGAGTTGTGATCGAATTCCAGACTTTACCCTGAGCAGGGTCATCAGGAGTTTCAGGTTCGCCTCGAATTCCAAGAACTCCTCGAACAGTCTGCTGCTGGGGTTTGCGATTCCGTCCAAAAAGTATCACGGTTGGAGTCCCGTGGCCCGGAATGTACGCACCTGATGTGTCTATGACATGGGTTAGTTCAATATGAGGAATGAAGGTTTCGATAATCCGACTGCCAAACTCTCGCTTCATAAAGGAGTTGGCTGTGATCATTCCGACGTACCCTGATGGGCATGAGTCTCGACAGAGTGCGAGATCAAAGAAGCGTTCGGTAAAGGGAACACCAAGCGAAAACTGCTTGTAACAGGATTTGTACCGTGAACGGTATGCGTCGTTGAGCGCTTTGTCTTTTCCTGTAATGTAGGGTGGGTTGCCGACAACTGCGTGATACTGCTGCCCCAACACCTCGGAAACCGCTTCCTTGTCTTCGCAGGCGTAAATCTCCGGTGCCCAGCTTTCTTCTTCTGTGCCAAGAAACCGTTGCTCGAAAACCCTTTTACCCTCACGGTTCCAGCGACTTCCGAAGAGCAGGCTATCGCCCGTCGCCAAGTGGATGTTCCACGCTGGGGCACCTTTCAGTCGCTTGATACCGCAAACTCGCAGCGCTGCAACAATCAACCGGAAACGAGCGATGGCCACGGCGAATGGATTGATGTCGCAGCCCCAAACTCCATCAAGAGCCTTCTGTGCTGCCACGACTTCGTTGTCTTCCCGCTTGATCCACAGATCGAACAGCCGGGCAAAGCTGCCGAGCAGGAAGTGCCCTGAGCCGCAAGTCGGATCGATCATCCGCACTTCGTCGAGACCGAACTCATCAATGGCCGGACTGAGCGTGCGGTCGAGAATGAACTCCTCCACAAAAACGGGGGTTTGTTTCAGCGCATACTTCTTCTGTGCTGCATCGGACAGGTCTTGGTACAGGTCGCCCAGAAAACGAGTGTCGCCGTCTTCGACTTCGAACGACCGCTGGAGTCCACCTGTTTCGGGAACCACGTCTCGCCAGAACCCAAGCAGCTTCATCGCCATATCGCCGCTCGGCCCCACGGCCCACAGCGGCGTCTTCCCTTCGGCGAACAGATCACGGCAGGCCGGAATCTTGCCGACTTCGTGGAACACATGCTCGAAGTATTCCCGGTCGGAATCGTGCGGATGCGCACGGAAGTAAAGCTCGTGCGTGTCCTCGGCCAGCTTGCGACGTTCGCCTTCCCCGGCCAGCCAGCACTCATCGATCAGATGGTTGTCTTCCATGAACCGCACGAAGACACAGCCCAGCACCCACGCCACGGCGACTTGATCGAGATAGTCCTCCCGCCAGACTTCGAACGCATCAGCCGTGCGGCCACCCTTTTCGATCTGGGCATACGCTTCCCGCAGGCCGGTATCGACCTTGGCGCTGTAGGGATCGTTCTTGGCCGTACTGCGAGCGAGCAGGTCTTCGGACAGGTCCGTGACCAGCTTCTTCAGTTCGGGCAACAGCGTCTTGATGTCGAGCATTCGTTATTTCCCACCTGTCTCAGTTGTTTCCGTCGTGGCCAGCTTGGGCGACCGTCCCCGGTGCAGGTTGTCGATCCACGGTTCGGAGACCTTGGCTCGTTGTCCCGGTGAGATCAGCGGAATCTCCGCATCGTCAAGGAACGGCATGTCGTTCTGTTCGTCGGTCGCTACCAACACCCAGACACCGGGACAGGCCGCATCGTGGCCGGTGCGATCCCGCAGGGTTTCCAGCAGCGACATCATGTCGTAGCGAGCGATCAGCCCCGGATGCACCAGCAGCAGATGGTCTTCCCGATCTAAGAGGTTCTCTTCGATCTTGGGCTGAGCCATGCTCACCAGATGCAGCAGGTTCTTCCAATCCTGACTTCCTTCGTCGGTGCCGTCCGCCTGTTCGACAACCTTCCATTCCACATCGAGTTCCTGAGCCTCGGCTCGCAGACCATCGAATAGGAGATCATCGAACGAGACCCGTTCGAGCGTGCAGCCGTTGTCGTTGAACCGCTTGAGCAGGTTGGCTTCGCAGGCCCGCATCCGGCTGGGCCGCACGGTGAGGATCAGGAAACCTCCTTCGTCGTAGGCGTGCTGAAGCCGTTCCTCGAACTGCCGGGCATCGGCCATGTCGGGTGTGACTTCCACCTGCCGAGTGCTGGTTGCAGTGGTGCGACGACGTGGCATCGACGAACCCGACGTGAACATCACCGAGACTTCCCGGCGATGGTACGTCGTGGTCTCGGGGTTCCACCGCACATCGAGACCGACACGCTCCAGCAGCGCATCGAGTTCTGGGCGATCCGGCAGACGTTCGGCCTCGGGATACCGGCTCTCGACACGGGCACGAATCTGAGTGATCGAGAACCCGCCTTCGTTGTCGCCGAGACCCAACCCAGTCAGTGCGCCGATCCCCAGCCGCAATGCTCGCTCGGCAGCCATCCCCTTGGGATAGAGTTCCTGCTTGGCCGAGACCGCCGCCGTGCTGCTCATCGCTGCCGCCAATCGCAGCAGACGTTCATTGTTGAACGGCTGGCAGCCTTCGGGCAGTGAAGGCTGAGGGACATCGAACAGTTCTTGGAAGACACGCAGCGGTGGCAACAGCGGATCGGACAGAGCCAACTCGTCGGCCACTTGTCCGAGCTTCTCGGCGTAGACCGCCAGATCACGAGTGCAGGCGATGAGCGTCTTGCCACTGATCCGCCGCAGTTGGAACCGAGGTTCGGCGAGTGATGATTCGGTCTCGACCAACGCACGAGCGATGGCAGACGCCATCTGTTGTTGCTTGTTGGTATCGAGCGTATCGACAGCAGGTCGTCGCAGCAGGACGAACTCGGTAACTTCGGGAACGGTCATCACGCCGCCGAGTCGAAGAATCTCTTCACACAGATCAGAACGCAGACTGTTGAGTGAAGATTCCTTGGCCCATCGCTTCCGGTCGGCGCTCAAGACCTGATTGATCTTCACCGGCGTCGTTTTGAGCGCTGCGGCCACATCGGACTGGCTGGGCCAAACCAAATCAGACGACGAGTCATCTGAGACGGTTGGCTTGAGCAGTGCCGACCGAATGCTCCACTCGGATTCCTTCTTCGAGTTGCGAGCGCCAAAGACTCGTTGCTCAAGCAACTCCAGCGACGTGAGTTCGTCTTCATCGTGGACGGACTCGTCCTTGCGAGTGCCGACTTCTTCACGGACATCGGGGAAGCGATCCCGAAGCTCGGCGACGAACTCGGTGATCTCTCGTCGAGTCTGGTTGCCGACTCCACGCATCGTGTGGAGTTGGATGATTGGCGTCAGCAGCAGATCACGCACCGTGAGGATGTTGGCTCGCTCCAATGCGTTTCGGGCACGAGTGCTGAGGCCGAGAGCGGCAATCGGTGTTTTGAGATCAACTTGATCGAGCGTGACGCTGAGATCGACTTCCTCACCGCTGGGCGTGCGGACCTTGCGCTGCTCAGCTTCCTTGAAGACCTGCTGCCACGCCCACTTCATCTCCTCGGCGTTGTCGAACCGCTTCTTCGAGTCACGATGCAGAGCGGTGTGAAAGAACTCGACCAGTCCTTCCCGCACGCTGGCATCGAACTTCTCAGCATCGACGACAAGTTCGGCATCCGTGACAGCCGGATCGGACTTGCCATCCCCCCAGCACGGCAAGACCCCGAAGCCTGCCGACATCTCGTACAACGTGACCGCAGCAGAGTAGCGTTCCGCCGACAAGTCCCATCGCAAAGGTTTGCGGTTGGGCAGGAAAGGGTCGATGTAGCCGGGGGTGCCAACCCGAATGTTGTCGAGCGGGGCACCCGTGAGCGAGAAGTCGAACAGGATCAGTTGGTTCCGCTGCTTGGTCAGCGAGCGGATGCCGATGTTGTCCGGCTTGATGTCTCGATGCGTGACGCCGTGGCGTTCCAGCGAAGCGACCGCCGACATCAAGTCATCGCCGTAGCGACCAAGCAGTTCCAGACCGGGAACTCCTTCCTTTCGCAACAGCCCGGCCAGCGTCTCGTCGCCAGCCTTCTGAAGCACCAGCACCGTGCGGCCAGACATCTCCAGTTCGTCATGGATGGCGACGATGAACTCACTGTGAATCGTGCGGAGAGCCTCGGCTTCATCATGGAGACGAGTGTTGTCGTCATCAGTGAGAGCGACCTTCAACACAAACTGTTGATCGTCCTTCGTGACGAGCAGAGCTTTGGCCGTGGCTCCTTGTCCGAGTTCCTTCTCGACGATGTAGCCCCCTTCGAGACGGTCGCTACGCTTGGCCTGTAGCGGATCGGGAACGAAGGTTTCTTCAGGAGCGGTGAGTTCGTCTTCGACATCATCCAGCAGGGCGAGGAAGTCTTCGACCGAACCGACTCGGGTGTTCACATCGGGGTGAGTACACCACTGGATCATCTCTTCCAGCTTCGGCCCAACACCATCGACCACGGCGGACAGGCTGAGTCCCTTCTTCTCCCGCAGAATCTTCGCCAACTCAGACGGACTGCCAGCAGGTGGCCGAGAGGCGAACAGGTGATAGGCGATGGCACCCAGTGAGAATACGTCAGAAGCTTCCGTCACCTTCCTCTGGTCGGCGATGGCCTCGGGAGACATGTAGACAAACGACTGAGCCTCCACCAAGTCCTCGACATTGGTGACTCGGCCCGAAGTTGTGCTGGTGTCACGCACGCCGACCTGCCAGTTGTAGACCTGAAGCGAGGGCGTTTTCGATTCGGCGTCGTTGACCAAAATGCTCTGCGGCCCGAGTGCCCGGTGGATCACTCGTTTGCGATGAGCGTAGCGAATGGCATCAGCCACTTGCCGCAGCATGTCGAGCCGCTGCTCGGTGGTCAGCTTGTGGCAATTCGTGGCAAGGTAGTGATCGAATCGAACCGAGTTCGGATCGAGGTAGCGGAACAGCAGAGCCGGGCCAAGTTCGTGTTCCTTGTAGTCCAGCACCGGCAGGATATTCGGGTGGTTGAGCGACTGGATGATCTGGAATTCACGAGCCGCCGCTCGCTTCCGTCGCTGACGTTCTTCCTCGGAATCTGCCTGTGCTACCGTGTACTGGCGAACCCGGCAGAAGACGTTCTCGAACGAGGCGTGCTTCGCCAGCCGGTCTTGGTAGCCCGGACCATCGGCCAGCAGATCGCCCAGAATGTAGTCCCCGACTCGCCGTGATTTCTGCGAGGGGCGAATGCCCGCCTGTTCCATCGCCCGAGAGAGGGCTTTGGCAACCTTGCTGTCGATCAGGCTGCGACTGTCCGGCTCGATCCCCGGCCCCTGTCGATTGAGCAGCGCTGCAAGGATGCCCTTGCGTTCGGGAGTCGAATCCTTCGCTGAGCGATCCTGAAGCAGAACACGATTCAGGGCCGGGCCGCTCAGTTCGCACTGAAGATCGTCGGCGGACAGAAAGACGACCGCTTCCATCCACGGCACTCGGATGTTGCGAGTGGCCTGCTGGGACTTCAGCAGCGAGACGAGCGCCTTGGCTTTGCGGTTGGCGAGCAGAACCGGGTTGTCTTCGGTGATCGTTTTGCTGTCATGCGTGCGAGTCCACGTCGCCACATCGCCACGGACTTTTCCGGGCCAGCTTTTAATTTCGACGAGCCAGAAGCCTTGCTTCGTCAGGACGAGGAGATCGACTTCGTAGATGGCCCCGTCAGCAGTCTGGAACTCGAAATTGGCCCACGCCCGGTACGGGTCGTGATTGGGCAGACCCGCCCGGATGAAGTCCAACCCACGGCGCTCCCATTCGTACTGGGACGGCGTGATGATGTTCCAGAATGGTGGTTCCATTGTTCACTGACCCTCAATCCACGAATTCCCGTTCGCTCAGCGCTTCTTGGGTGCTGGCCGAGGCTCCTGCAACTGCTTGAGCAAGGCGTCCAGTTCTTCTTTCTTGAAGAGCCGGTAGCCGTTCACCGGATGTCGGTGAGCGGCGATCTTGCCAGCGTTTTCCCAGTTACGGAGCGTGTTCGGCGAGACCCCGAGATACTCGGCTGCTTCCGAGATTCGCAGGAAGTCCCGTAGGTTCTCCACAGACGGTCTCCTCAAACGAGTGCGGCCCCCTGAATTGGCGGACGACAGCATTGGTAAACCTTACCAAACTGCGTTATGATTGTCGATCAGGTGGAGCAGCAAACTCCTCTTCGGACACTCACCTCATCGTCAGAGGGAAAAACAGCCGTGGCAGATCAGGAGGGCAATTCGAAAGCGACGAAGAAGCTCATCTATGTGCTTCCACGAATTCAACTTACCGGGACCGCATTTCGGCAGGATTCGTTTTCAATCTCCAAAGCGCACTTCCATCCTGATGCGGAAAAAACATGGGTCGAAGTTCTCAAGCTTCCCCGGCCTGAGTGGTTGGACATCTACCGTGACTTTCCGGTCATTGATGAAGATGCGACAGCGGAACCGGCACGAGGAACTTTGGTTTTCTCTGATGACGAGGAGTGGCTGAGACTGCATATCGGACGACTGTTGGCAATCGTCTATGTAATGGGAGAGCGCAGGTGGCAAACCCCTGCCGACGCCTTCCGGTACTCGTCGTTTCTAGCAACCGATCAACCGCATGACATGGTGGAACTTTTCACCAAGACCGGAGGCAAGATCGAAGACCTGCGCTCGCTTTGCTTGCTGCCACCGCTTGAGTTGCGTGGGGTAAACTCACACTTCAGAGTATCTTTGACCAACCAACATCACGTCGAATTGATACAGCGATTCGACCAGAACCCATACGACCGACTGGGAGCAGCGTGCTACCACCTGTTTCGGTCTCAAATCGACGATCCATTCTTTGCTCCACCACAGCAAGACGCTGCGGCGTTCTGTGCGTGTCTTGAGGCTGCTTTCGATATACAGGGGCCGGGATACAAAGAGAATCTTATTGACGCACTTGAGTCACTTTATGGCTCACATCCCAAATTTGCCCGTTGGATTAAGGGGCTGTACTCAGAAAGGTCCGTTTTCAATCACGGAGTGGCTATCGACCCAGATCATCAGAGTGATAGCGACAACGAAGTTGCACAAGCTGAATACCGAGATAGAACTCTCAGTTGGGATGTACTGCGTCACCTTTGCGTGGATGTAATTCACGAACAGCTTCAAGACTCGATTGAAGCAACACAACGAGAGCTTGCTCGCTTCATGAGTCCGATGAGGACGATGTTGCGGCAGTTCTTCTACTCCGATGAAGCGTGGGACGAGATTGCTAAACCTCTTACGGCCACACAATCAACAAAGTCTATTCTCGAATTGAAAGGTGACGCTCTTGACGACTTTATAGAACTCTGCTGCGAATTTCTTCGTGCGCATCGATGGGAGGCAATGGAGAGCGTCGTGGAACACGAGAAGGTCTTCAAGGCACTCAAGACTCTTGGGGCGGTCATCCACGAGTTGGGCAAGCAGCAATCCAATCAGGCGGACACCGTTGCAGGGGAAGCACTCTATGATGTTGCTGATGCGGGCGACATTGTTGCCATAAAGGCGTGGCATCGGCAGCACGCTCCGAATTATTCGAGCCTACCTCCAGACGACTTGGGGAACACGGTGAAGTCTGTCGCAATTCACGCTGTTGAATTCTTCAGGGCGTGAGACATGTCGAATCAGCACCCCATTGACTTAGCCACAGAGCAAAGGATCGTAAAGGAGCTTCATGCAGCGCTCCTTGCAAATGAGCTTAGCTTTATAGCGCCCGGTGAGTACCTAACCCGTGAAGTCCATGAACTTGTTCAAGAGCATTACCCCGAACTTTGCAGAGACGACTTTCTCTGCCGGTATACCTGCACGAACGGCAACAATTCACCTGAATGGAAACATCGTGTCCGAAGGGTGCTGCAACAGTATGGAAAGCTGAAAGAGAACGGGAGAATTGAAAACGTCCGACGTGGAGTCTGGAAGTTCTACTGATCCTTCACTGTTGAGCCGATGACGTGATTCCCTTTGCCGACTCTGGGACGAACGGGAAAAGAAAATGGCAAAGAAGCAGACACTAAAGCCCAACTTCTCGAAGATGACTACGAATGAGTTGAAGGCAGCCTTCGACTCAGAGTGGCCGTTCGAGGTGAGAAGTAGTTGGAACGGGGAAATGTTCCAGCGTGAAGAACCGCTGGAGAAGAAACTCCACCCTTACCTTGAATGGCACAACATGCTTGGCTCGATGCTCAAGCATCCGTTGTACGTTGGCTCCTGTGATCCTGAGCAGGCCGCACTTGTAAACTTCACGATTGAGCAGTCTCAGTCGCAAATTGATCGACTGATCTCGAAGAGGAAGTGGTATCAGGTCGTGTTCATGCACGAGAGGGCATTCCTGTTCGACGCCTTCCGGCAGTACATCGATCAATTCGACGACAAGAGCTACTGGCAAATTCTTGCAGCGGTCTGGACGGATCAGGAACAGTTGTGGCAGAACCGAAAGCTGTATCTTCAGCTATTCCAATCTCCACGCCCCCAGCGGCAGTTCCTCATGACGGCGGCAGAGCGCCGAAAGCTTGACGGAATGCCGGATGAGTTCCCGGTCTACCGTGGCTTCATCGGCAAACGTGGCAAGGGACTCTCGTGGACCATCGACCAATCGAAGGCAGAATGGTTCGCACGCCGGTTCGCCATGCTGACTCACCTCGGGCAGCCTCGGTTGCTGGAAGGCATCGTCAAGAAGAAAGACGTGCTGGCGTACTTCAATGGCCGGAAGGAAAAGGAGATCGTCGTTGATCCGGCGAATGTGCGGTCATTGAGAACCAGTGCAGTGCAGCCCGGTGACGACAACGAAGACGAGTAGGTTATGACCACCGAGAACTTCCAAATCCGGCAACTCGCCGACGAACTTCAGCCGCCCGAGACTGGCAAGAACAGCATCGTGCTGTCCGACGACGACAATACAAAAGTTGTATTGTTCGCCTTCGCCGCTGATGACGGCGTCGCTGAACACGTTGCTCCGATGCCTGCAATCATCCAAATCATCAAGGGCGAAGCCTCGCTGACAGTCGGCGAGGAGACCATCGTAGGCAAGCCGGGCACTTGGATTCAGATGGCAGCCAATACGCCACACAGCATCAAGCCCCAGACGCCGGTGGTGATGTCGCTGATGCTGCTGAAGCAGCACAGTAAGTTGGTAGAGAAGAAGGTATACGATCACAACACAAAGGCAGGAAACCACGGCGACATCGTTAAGCATGTTGCGTTGACGGCGGCGATTCGGTGCGCATTGGAGTCATTCAACGGAGAGGTGTTCCGCTATGCCGATACTTTTGCAGGTTACGCTTGGAATCCCCTCAATGACGACAAAGGATTAGAGTGGAAACAAGGGATCGGTGAACTCATCAAGAGGCGGGAGAGATTTGGAGAGAATCCCGACATTAAGCATTGGGCGAATAGCTACCTCATCGACGACGAATTGGCTGGCACTCAGTATCCCGGCTCTTCAGTGCTTGTTCGAGACATTCTGAAAGCACGAGGCGTCGGATTCACCTTGTCGCTCTGGGATACTGGAGATGATCCAGTTGCAAGTCTCAAAGTCGAGTTTGAGGATGACGCTACCATCTACCAAAGGCCCGCACGCCCCGATGAAGATGCAGTGCTGAATGCCGACGTTCTGTTTATCGACCCTCCCGGCCTGAAAACGAAGGGCAAGCGAGAGTATCCGTCGTGGCAAGAGATCAAGGCATTCTTGCCCTCAAAGGATTCGCCTCGGTTGTTCATGATGTGGCTGCCGATCAAAGCCGTCACGATGCGTGACAACATTCCCCTCAAGCCACCCGGCGAGGATTCGCTTTCAGATACGGTACGAAATGAGCTAACCGAACTCGGGTTCACGGTTCTCAAGGTGCGATATCTGCCCAGTGGGAGGACCATCGGATGTCAGATCATTCACAATTTCACCGGCGATGCGGCACGGCAAATTAGTGATGCGGTATCGACGGCAATCGAGATTGCTGGATGGCAGGACAAGTTACCCACTGGGATGTCCGCAATTTCGGCATACGGGAAGTCAGCCGCATCAGTGCCAGAAATCTAGCTGCGTCTTCATTCAAGTTTCCTTGCCCAGATACCCCTGAGCAATCTCTGCCATCGGCGATCCCTCCTGAGCCGCTTCTCGTCGCAACACGACGAAGGCATCCTCACTGCGGCAAATACGCCACAGGTTCACCGCCGCACAAATTCGCTCGAAGTCGTCGTCGGATTCGAGCCGTGGCGACAGCAGCGGAATCAGGCCGTCGCTTGTGTCGCCCATGACGTACAGCGTGTTGATCGCTGTCACACGCACGAGCCGGTCCTCGTCGTCAGAGATCAAGGCACGCACAGCAGGCAACGCACGCACGGCCTTCGAGTAATGCTTCTGAAGCAGTTGGAGGGCGAGCAACTTCAGGTCGGTGGCGTCCTGCTGTAGCGCCCAGATGAGTCCGTCGATCAGGTGTTTGCCGAATCCGAGGAGCGCAGCATGAGCCTCGTCCAACTGAGTTGGATGCTGCTGGTGTGTGGCGAAGAGCCACAAGGTCTCCTCAATGTCGTGGAGGTTTGTCATGTTGGTATCAATTCTCGGCAAGTAATTCGATTGTGCTAATTCTGGACGTTAAGTGTTGCCTCAATCCATTTCTGCAACCGTGCGCTACTGACTGCGGTTAGTTCGGTAATCTCAATTCGTTCCTGCCACTCGATGTACTTTTGGCTGGCTTGCATCCCCAGCAGCCGAGGCTGGAAAAATGTGTCTGCGTTGTCGGCATCTACAACGATTGCAACCACTGGCCCTCCGCTCATTCCAACGGCAGACGTTACGCCTGACTCTGGGTTTGAGTTGATGTTGCCGAGAAATGGTCTGAATGCGTGTTCATCGATCTCGCAATCGAAGCCTTCTGGGAGAATCGCATTCTCCTCGCCGAGCCTCGTCACAAGCGTTGACTGGAACGCAAGGCTGCCCAGTTTTACCTGATTGTATTGAAACCACCGCCCCTCCTGCTTTGTGAGGAACGCCTCGCTCTTCGTGATGATATTGGCTTGAACCGGGTATCCGCTCACAAGCGCCAAATGGGAAACGGTGGTTATTCCTCGCATGAACTCCGCCATCGTGAAGAAGTGATTCCCTTGTCTCGCAATCTCTGCGGCAAGGTCCATAGGCAACCGGAAGAGGGCTGCATCGAAATCGGGCGCAGTCACAAGATTGTCTTCTGTGATTTCGTCAGAGCGAAACGATGCCGATGTCAAATCATTTGAGATGTGAGTAAAGGTGACGTGAAACTCGGCCAGTTTGCCGTCGTTCTTGAACTTGAATACTTCAGCCGCTAAGTGCCCTGCGGTCACGACCATAGGCTGGTCATCCACTTTGAGCAAAAAGCCCGTGCCATACTTCCAATGCTCTGGGCTTGGATGATCGGAATGGACGTACGACAGCGACACGCAGTGTCGGCTCAGATGGCGACGAACTTCGTGCATGTAGTCCTTCAGTGACAGACGTTCTTGGTCGCTCACGTTGAAAACCTCAAAGTCAGGCTCGTTATTTCATTGGTACCGGCTTGCCTGATTGTCGCCGATTTCTCTCGGTGACTCCATCGCAGGTGCCTGCCTGCGCCGCCTGCCAATCCAAAAGCTGGATTTGCCATTTCTGAAGGAGACTGAGGCACCCGCTATCGCCGTCGTTCCCACTCACCACCACACATAGGAGCGACGACATGAACGCAAACGACATCCGCAGCACCATCACCAGCACGATCATCGAGAGTTTGGAGGCCGGTGGCCTTCCGGCATGGCGCAAGCCGTGGGCCGCAGACCCAAACGGCCTCGGGCTGGCGACGAGCCTCAGCACCGGCAAGCCTTACAACGGCATCAACCAGTTGCTCCTCCAAGTGCTGGCCATGAAACGTGGCTACCAGAGCAAGTGGTTTGGCACGTTCCAGCAGATCAAGCAGGCCGGTGCCAGCGTGCAAAAGGGGGCTAAGGCGGTGCAGGTGGTTCTTTTTCGTCCGGTCTCTCGTGAGCGCACAAACGAAATGGGGGAGCAGGTTGAGGACAAGTTCCTCGTGATGCGGACCTTCAACGTGTTCAACGTCGAGCAGACCACGGGCCTCGATCAGTTCCGCATAGGCTACTCCCAGCCGTCCCACACGATCTTCGAGCGATTCGAGTCGATGGATCGGCTGGTGGCCGCTGTCGGGATCGACGTGCGGCATGGCGGCAACCGTGCGTTCTACTCGCCGGGCGGTGACTACATCCAGATGCCCCATCGCCACCAGTTCGAGTCGAGCGAAACGTACTACCAAACGCTCGCTCACGAGATGACCCATTGGAGCGAGTCACGCATCGGTTTCGACCGAGCGAAAGAGGAGAACGCCTACGCCCTTGGTGAACTGGTTGCCGAACTCGGTGCGTCGTTCCTGCTGGCCGAACTCGGCTTGCCTGCCAGTGAGAACATCGACAACTGCACTCGGTATCTCGATCACTGGCTCAAGGCGATGCGTGGGGACACGAGGTTCATTTTCAAGGCTGCGGCGACCGCATCGAAGGCAGTGGACTTGCTCCTCTCCCACGTTCGCCAGCCGGAACAACGGCCCGTGCCGGTCTCCGAAGAGGTAGGCACCTGCTAGGCGAGTGTCGTTGACGACAACCGAGCAGAGCCGCTCGGACGGTGATCGCACCGACGCTCGGGCCTTGACGCCAAGCGAGCAGCAGGACTGCCACCACGGACTGGCCAGCGTGGGGCAGACACCACTGCAACAGCGAAGCCTCGACGCCTTTGGTGGGTCACTTACGAGCGGCTCTCTCGGTCTCTTCCAATCCAACTTTTGCACTGGAGGTTTCATGTGTCAGGAGCAAGCGAAGCAGGAACACGACGACTATTGGCAGGCCGTTACCGACGTGGCCGAGAACGTGGTGGCCGATCTCGAAGACGCCGACGACGAGGACGACCGTGACGAACTGATCTCCCGCCTGATCGCCGAAAAGTGCGATCAGCATGAGTACGTCATCGGCAATGACCTGTGCATCCACACCCTGAAGTATTCAAGCAACGCCTGCGCCGGGTTCTTCAACGGCACATTCGCTGCCAACCACTACGCACGAAATGCCGAGTTCCCGTTCACCGATCTAGCGGCTGACGCTTTCGAGGCGGACGTGACCGACAAGGTGAAGGAACTCCTCGGCGACGAATAAGGCACCTGCTAGTCGATCAGCCGAGCAGGAAACCAGCCGGTGAACGAGAACGATCTGCGGTCTTCCTGCTCAGCACTCGGAGACCCAGCATCCCCTCAAGTCACCGCTGACCTGCTCGGCGTTTTTATTCCAATTTTTGCAATGGAGCAGTGATGGCCGAACAGCGAGACCTTCCCGGCTGGCCGAAGAAGCGCCTCGTTCGAGATGTTCGTCGGCACCTTTGGCACTACGGCATCCGGCCCAAAGGCGAGGCGTGGCGAGCAGCGTGGTCGTGGGCCTCCGCAATCGCCAACAGCTACTACCACACGCACTGGCCGATGCCTTCGGAGATCGCCAGCCAATACGTCCTGCTTCTCCTCGCCGACATGAAAGGGAGTTGCTCCCTGAAGCTGCCCTACCGGGCGAGCAAAGTCATTCCCGACGAGGTGCGCCGCTTGCTGCCTTCGAGTCCGCTCCCGTTGCTGGAAGACGGGAGGGGCAAGCGGAACAAGGCACCTGCTATCGAAGCGTCACTACCACCACTCATCGAAGGAGATTCCGAATGCTGACCAACGCCAAAGCTCTGCTTGCCAAATCGTGGAAGAACGAAACCGCCGATCTGCCGGTCGGTCGCCACGAAGTCAACGAAACGCTGATCGTGCGTGTCCGTGGAGAAATCGAGAAGCACGACGATCAGATGATCGCCCCCACCGTGAGCATCCCGCTCGTCAGCGTGTTGGCCTACTTCTGGGAACGTGCTGGTCTGGAGCGTGACGCTGCCATGTCCATGCTGCGAGAAGCGATCACCGAGGCCATGCAAGAGAACCGCAAGGAAGATGCCGCCGTTCTGAAGCGGATCGAGGACGTGGAAGCGGCGATCAAAGCGGTGAAGACCGACCTGATTGCCACCTTGCCCAAGATGCCACGGGCCGGGCGACTGGAAACAAAGAACCTGACCATCGACGTGCTGGCTCTCTCATCCGAGGACGAGCCGTTGGTCGTGGAAGCTGCTTGAGCGTGAGTGGTGGTGAGCAGGGGCGGCAATGGAGTGCCGCCCTCGCTTCTACAAGGCACCTGCTAGTTCGCCAGACAGCCACTCACTCTCTTGGAGACACGCACATGGCGAATCGATTGGGAAGCTTGACGTTGGAAGAGGCGGCGCAGGAAGCCTCTGGAAGTTGGCAACGATGGGATTCGTTCGCATGGTTTCGGGCCAGCGAACTGGAGCGACCGGAAGACTGGTTCATTTATTACGGGCATCATCGTGACTCGGGCCTGCTCGACCAAAGCAACAGCATTCAGATCGGCACGGCGTTGCAGCCGTTCATCGACGCCGACACCGACGATCCCGATGTGATCGAAGAGGATCACCACCACTGGGCTTGCGGCTGGATCAAGGGCTGGTCAGTTCTCGTGTATCGAGACGGCGAGATCACTGAGGCGTTCAAGGTTCTCCACGGCCTGCTGGAGCGGCTTGAGGATTATTGCATCTTGGACGAGTCCCACTACAGCGAAATAGAACTCGACGCCACCTGCGAAAACATTCCACTGGCTGCGTATGGCGTCAAGGATGATTACGAGCTTCCCGAAGACTGGGCGGATCAGGTCTACCAGTGGCTCAGCGATCACCGCTGCCACGCTCTTGAAAACGTGGACGATCAGGGCGGCTGGCCCGATGAAGACGACATTCGAGCGGCCTTCGACGCTCTCGGCTATCCGCAGGTTGAGACCGCTTGCTGAGGCACCCGCTACGTCAGTGTCACCACAACTTAACAGGAGACCTTACGATGGCTTGGGAAATCTCAATCACCGCAGAAGGCTGGCAGCAGATCAGGGACAAGCTCGACGACTGGGATCGAGCTTCCCTGATCGCTGCGATCACCAACGACACGTTCGAGCGAGTGGAGCAAGTGGCTGGGCAGTACCACGCCCAGCGTGCCGCCGACGCCGAACGGAAGCGACTGGAAAACCTGACGCACGACGTTCTCGCAGACAGAGCGTTCGAGTTGATCGAGCAAAACAATCTCTGTGACGCCGGTGGTTTCGGCTACTGGGTGGATCGTGAGGGCTTCCACAAGGTCTGGCTCGATTAGGCACCTGCTAGACGGTCATCACTGATCCAACTTTTGTAACGGGAGTTTCATGAGCCAAATCACCTACGCCGACGAAGCCATCGGCGAATACACGCTGCATCGCCGCCCTGTGCCAAAGCGTGGGATGCTGCAACTTGCTCCCGGTCAGGGCGCAGATGGCTACGGCCACAAGATCAGCACAGACATCTGCCTGAGGTTCTCAGGCGAGAAGCGGGAGCGGCGAGTTTACTGCTGCTGCTTCTCGAACAGCGGAACGTGTTACATCGTGGTCAACGGACGAACGCTTTACCTGAAAACGCACTTCCAAGACGAAGTTCTGGACGACTAGGCACCCGCTAGAGCCGCATCACAATGCGACTGAAGACACGGAGACCATCATGAGCGAAATCGAGCCGATCATCCCGACGCTGAATCAAGTGGTCGGTCAACAGCGAGCAGTGCGTGTCTTGAGGACTGCGCTCGACGCTTATTGGAACGAACGATCCAAGACGGGCGAAGAAGGTGCGTTCCCCCATTTTCTCGTGACGGGCAGTTCTGGCACGGGAAAGACGACTCTGACCGAATTGGTGGCCCGTGAACTCTGCACAAAAGTTGAAGTCCAATTAGCCCAAAATTTGCAAAGTATCCAGCACATTCAGGGTTTGCTCATGTTTTTGGAGCCGGGGCACATCCTGATGATCGACGAGATTCATCAACTCAACGACACCGTGCAGGTCTGTCTTTATCGTGCCCTTGAAGAGCGCAAGTTGTTCCTCGGTGGCAATCGCAAGCCCATCGTGTTGCCTCCATTCTGCTTGGCTGGGGCGACGACCCATGAGTTCCTGCTCAATACGAGTATGCAGCAGCGCTTCCGTATTCTCATAAGGCTCGAACATTTGACCGAGGGCGAGATCGCTCTGCTGATCGCTCAGCGTGCCAAGCGACTCGGTTGGCAGATCGATGCCGATTCGGTCGCCGAACTCGCCAAGAGAAGTCGTGGCGTCCCTCGGCTGGCGGTGAGGATGTTGGAGAGTGCGAGACGGGTCTGTTCGGCCAAGGCCGACGAGATCATCACGCCCGAACATGTCACCGAGATGCTGGACATGGAGGGGATCGATGCACTGGGCTTCGATCCTGTTGAGCAGCGCTACCTTCAACTGCTGAAGGAACATCAACGGGCAATGCGTCTGAACGTACTCGCTACGCACTTGGGCTTGCCTCGGCAGACCGTGGAAATGTTCGAAAGCGACTTCATTCGGCTGGGGCTTGTCACGAAGAACGAAAAAGGCCGCAGTTTGACGCCTGCTGGCCTCGAACACCTCAACTCAACCTGACAACGACTGTTCGATTCTTGATCGGAGACTTGATCGTGAGTGTAAAGCCGATGACCGACAACCAGCCGAAAGCTGCCATCACGGTGTCCAAACAATGTGCCCTTCTTGGAATGTCACGCAGCCAGTTTTATTGGCACGTCAAAAGGGGCACGTTTCATGCGCCGCTACGACTCTCGAACGGACGCCCTTACTTCAATGCCTCGCAGGTCGAGGACAACCTCAAGGCCCGTGAATTGGGGATCGGGGTAAACGGGGAGTACGTTCTCTTCTACGAGCGAACGGATGAGCCACAGAAGCCTCGTGAGACGCCGCCACCGAAGGCCGATCACACCGAGTTGCTGGACGGCCTGCACGCCCTCGGCCTGACCAGTGTGACGGCGAAACAAGTGGCGGAAGCGGTGTCGGTCTGTTACCCGAAAGGCACCTGCAACGTGGACGAAAACGACATTCTCCGCACAGTCTTCCGACACTTGAAGCGTGCAGGAGTTGGCTGATTCGTCGGCGAAGTCTGGTCGGCGTTTCCACGAAGTCTGTTGGGAACGCTGACGAAGTGCGTGCGGTTGCCGTCGAGTTTTGTGCGGCCAGTGTTCGGATCGTGTGAGAAGTCCTGCCGATAGGAGCAAGAAAGATGTCCGAAGACCAATCCGAAAACTGTTCGGAATTAAGCAATGTAAGTCCCGTTATCATGCGTTCGCCGGAATCCTCGGGGCAGATAATCCGACAGGCCGACTCCGATGAGCAACTGGTCGCACTCTGGCTGCATGGTCGCCCGAAGCACACGCAGCGAGCCTACGGGCGTGAAGCCGAGCGGTTCATGGCGTTCGCCGACAAGCCGCTTCGGTCGGTGAAGCTGCTCGACCTGCAAGCCTTTGCCGACCATCTGGCCGAGACGTTGAAGGAATCGTCGGTGCATCGCAGCTTGAGCGCCGTGAAGAGCCTGTTCGCCTTCGGCTTCCAGCTTGGCTACTTCCAGTTCGATGTGGGCCGTGCGCTCAAGCTGCCGGGCTTTCGGGACGAATTGGCCGAGCGAATCCTCGGTGAAACTGAAGTCCTGCGGATCATCTCGCTGGAGCCGAACCCTCGAAACCGAGCGATCCTGTTGACGTTCTACGCTGGTGGCTTCCGTGTTTCGGAGATTTGCTCGCTCAAATGGAGGCACCTGCAAGAGCGGGACAACGCCGGGCAGATCACCGTGTTCGGCAAAGGCGACAAGACTCGCACGGTACTGATCCCTCAGAGCGTCTGGGATACCCTGATGGCGCTGCAACGTGATGCTCCTACCGATGCTCCTGTGTTTCTGAGCCGGAAGAAGGGACATCTGGACGAATCAGCGGTTTGGCGAATCGTGAAGAAGGCGACCAAGCGAGCCGGGATCGCCAAAGACGTGTCGTGTCACTGGTTTCGCCATGCCCACGCCAGCCATGCACTCGACCGGGGCTGCCCGATCCATCTTGTGCAGGCCACGCTGGGGCATTCGTCGATCTCGACGACTGGCCGTTACCTGCACGCACGTCCGACCGATTCCAGCGGCAACTATCTGCCGGTCGGATGAGGATGTGACTGGGCACCTGCTATCCGAGGGAACAATCTCACCTTGCTTCCTCGGAGAACAACTATGAGCAGAACCGCCGTTGCCCAAGCCGCCAACGAAATCATCCAGCAAGCCTGCTCGGACGCCAGTGCTGTGCAGGATGCCGTCAACCTCATCGCCATCGTTGGATCATTTCACCGACAACTGCTGGCGATGCGGCAGGCTGGCGTGTTCGGTGATGACTTGAACAACCACCCGGTCTCTCTCGCATTCGTGAGCAAGCTCAATTCGCTCTGTCGGATGTCACTGGACCGAGAGATCAAGGCGTTCGAGGCCATCGACCGGCTCCAGCGAGGCGAAGACGCTGAGTTCGAGGTTCTTCCGCTCTGACCTATACGGTTATGCCCTGTTTGATCGCCGACTCGGGGCACCCGCTACGTCTCCAGTTACGCATTCCAACTTTTGCATTCTGGAGACTGGCGATGCCCGAGATCACTGCAAGCTTTACGTTCCACGGTCACGAACTGACCGCCGATGTCGTCAATCCGGGCGATTGGTTCGGCAAGACATGGCTGATCTGCATTGAAGGCGGCTTCACCCCACTGTTCCTGATCGTCGAATCGGACTCGGCGAGCGATGCCATCTCTGAACTCGCCGACTCCGAAGAGTACGGACACCACATCATCGTCGATGAAGCTGATCTCGCCGACTATGCCCACGAGACCTGCGAGTATTCGGGGTCGGGGAAGGTGATCGACACCGACTGGCTCAGCATTCACGGCTGCGAAGGCTGCCCCGTGCCGTTCCAGTGCCGCTACCACGGGGACGGTCTGCCTGCTGAGGGCGTGCTGCCGACCGAGTTCTGCTGGGATGATCTTGACTCCGACGAGGACGAGTAAAGGCACCTGCTAGTTGGGCATAACTCACTTTCACCAAGAGCAGGAGAACACAAATGGGTTGGTTGTTTCCGTATGGCGCAACACGCAAGAGCCTCGTCGAAGATCGCACGAAAGCATGGGAGAGGCAGGTCGGTGAGATGCTCGTCCGCACCGAATGCCTGAAGCACTGTGTGCGGGGCGGTCGGTTTCGTTTCGTGCTGTGGACCGTGTGGCGCAGAACGTTCACGGTCGATGGCGTCGAAGTGCGTCCCGAGGAACGCTGGATCGGCTGCGACCTGATGCAATACAGCCGAGACAACCAAGGTTTCGGCTACAAGGATATGTCGGAAGCAGAACACCCGTTTTATTTCTCCGTGCCGCTGTCCTATCTGGAACTCGTGCCCATCAAGCGATTCGGCGGCAACGAGGAGTGGCGGGCCATCGTGGTTGAACATCACCGCCGTCAAGCAGAGAAGCGGAAGGGTCGGGCCATCATCATCTGATCTGAGCCTGACAAGGCACCTGCTACCGGCGTGCTGGTCAACATCACCACCACGCAGGAGCAGGATCATGCCGCAACAGCAACTCTTCACGGTCGTCGAATACAGCAGCTTCTTCGCAGTCCGCCACAACCCATCGGGCGACGAACACCCGATGGTTGACGGCGTTGACACGCTGTTCGACGAGGACGGCCACGCTCTCTGTCCCGGCACGCCGGGCTTCATCGAGACGTGGGCAGAAGTTCTCAACGCCGACGAGAACTCCACGCTCGAAGCCTACTTCCCTGACCGCATCGACGCCGCTGCCTGATCGGAGAGGCACCCGCTAACGCAGCATCAACTCACGCAATTAGAACAACAGGAGTCGTCATGGTCGCAGAACGCAAACCGCTTTTTCCTTTGGGCCAGATAGTAGCAACGACGCAATGTCTCAGTGAACTTGAGGCTGCCGGACAGACCCCGCTGGAGTTCATTCAGCAACACGCCACGGGTCAGTGGGGATTGGTGTGCGAGGAGGACCGACAAGCCAACGAGGACGCATTGCGCAACGACGAAAGGCTGCTCAGCGTCTTCAAGACTAAGCTCGGATGCAAGCTCTACTGCATCACCGAGTGGGATCGCTCCGTCACAACGCTTTTGTGCGCCATCGAGTATTGATCCAGTCGGCGAGGCACCTGCTAGGAAGTCGTAAGAACAACACACATCACTTCGCAGGAGCAGCACATGCACGATCCGACTGAAGACATCCGCAGGACCATGACGGCTGAGATCAACGCCCAGCCGGGCAGCCGAGAACATCTCGAACAGCAGCACGGTCAGGTCTGGGACACGCAAGAACTCCAGCGTGATTTCGTTGTCTTGGGTTTCTGTGCCCCGTTTGTGGTCGTTGCTGAGAAGGAAAGCGGTCGTCGTGGCTCGCTTCTCTTCCAGCATTCCCCTCGGCTCTATCATTCGTTCCAGCCCGAGTGAGCAGGTCTCCGAGCCAGTCCCAGTTCCACTCGTCGTGGGCTGGGGCTGGCTTTCCCTTTTGGAGCAGGCACATGGAGCGAGATCAGGCATACGTCGGGATGCTGGTGGTATTCGGGAAGCACGGCGAGGAAAAGATGCTCGGCAAGATCGTCGCCGTGAATCCGGCACGGGCCAAAGTTGAGACGCTGGAGCCGAGAGCCGAGCGTCCAGTCGGCACGAGATTCAATGTTCCGTATGCCCTGATGCGGCCAGCCGAAGAGCATGAGGCACCGGCGACTGAAGAAGTTGGGGTGCAAAAGTTGTAATCAAACAATGTGTTCACTGCTTGACCGGCAAGAACTCGCAGGGGGCGGGTTTCTATCCACTACACGACCACCCTTTTCTTTATTGCTCGTCCGTTTCGTTTTCAGCCGCAGGATCAAACCAAGCCCAGATTTGCGAAGTCGAAAAATCCGCCGACAGAAAAACTGCTGGCTGGTAATGTCGCCCATGTCCGGCTGTTGCAAAAGTTGTCTTCGTCTGCCGGATGAGCTTGTGCTGTTGGGCTGGTTGTGGTCTTAGAAAGTGTGGGACTCCCCCAAAACCCGCCGCCATTCAGTCGTTGCTGGGGAGGGTTGAAGCTTCCGACTGAGTTTCGCTCGTTTCTGCAATCTGGTCGTCGAAACACGGGATTTCTTCCAATCTCGGGTCTCCCCTCAAAAAACGGGAGACAGAATATAGTTCCATTTGTTGTGGGGGGTGTAGAGAAGAGAGGAACGGATCAGGTTCGCCGAACTTGTAGGCCACTGCCTTCCCGATCCCATACCGCCTTGCCCGGTGAGTCGTGCCACCCCCTTTCTTCCGAGGATGGTCGTATTCAACGGCAACGTACAGCCATTCCATCTCCCTCAAACAACGAAAGAAGGCCGCCTGTTTGTCGTGATTTCGTAGATTCAGGCCGAAATCCTGAAGGATTGATGGCAGCCCTGATTCTGGAATCTCACGATCACAACCTTTGACATGCCGCAGGAAGAATGCCATCGCTCGAAACAACCGCTGCTGCTTCTCTGGCTTCTTGGCCTGCTTTTCTCCGAACACGATGGAAGCCAACTTCTCACGCAACAACTGCTTCTCTTCCTCGGTGAACGTGATCTCGACTTCGGATGGCACCACTGGCGGTGGCGCTTCACGCCGGACATCCCACGTTCCCTTGTCTGCCAGTTGAAACCCGATCTTCTCCCACTCTGACGCCACAACCTGCCAAGTGTAGGACGGTTCGCTCTGCCAGACTCCCCGAGCAATTCGGCGAATGTCTGCGTCTACCGTCTTTCGGTTGTCCGGCAGGCGAGAACAGATCGAGACATCCGGCAACTCATCCACGAACCGCATCACGATCTCGACGGCATCGTCTTCACTGACGCCCTGAGCGTGCAGCGCCCCCAAAGTGACGTAGATGCCCGCATTGAAGTGCGCAAATTGGCCAAGCTCTGCCTTCGCCCACAGGTTGACGAAAGCACCACGAGTTTTGCCTCGCAGCTTCCCGCTACTCTTTCGCTTCTTCTTTGCCGAAGCCTGCTTCGCTGGATCACCAGCCTGCCGGTCAGACGCACTGCCACAATTCTCGGCAGCGCAACTCAGATCGAGACGCTCCAGCACGAAAGACAGGACAGCATCTCTGTCCATGTATTGCCGGTTCCGATTAAGCAGCCAGTTCGCATAGCCCTCGACATCCTGCCGCAGCTTCCCCTTTCGCCAGACAAGATGCAGGGGCTTGTCCAGCAGAACGATCCGGCCTCGTGCCAACGGTAGACGTTGGCCAAACTGACGGGCCGGAAATACCTCGACTGGCCGGATGCCTTCTCGTTCTTCTTCCGGCAGAGCCTTGATGCTGTCGGCAGTCAGGAAGATGTCGGGATGTCTCCGTTCCAACTTTTGGAATTCTTCCTTCAACCACTTCCGACGAGTTTTAAGCGGCGACTTCTTGCCGAAGAACAGGATGATGTGAACGCCACGGGCGTCTTCCTCAGCCACCTGAACGTGGCAACGGAGCTTCCCGTGAAAGTGGCCGAGCAAGACTTCGAGGCGTTTGAGGAACAGTGAGTAAGACACCTTGTGCAAGTCGAGATCGATCATCAGATGACACGACTGTTCGCCGCCAAAGATGCCAAACTCCTCACTGCCTGAAAGATGGCTCACGACACGCTGGAGCGTCAGAGACTCGTTGAACGACCGCCAGCCTTCCTCGTCAATCGTGGTGTCCCAATACCTCTCGCCTGCCGAGTCAGTGACATACGCCCCCTTGCAGCGCTTGATGAGTCGGTTTCGGTTGGCTGGCTTCACGAACGCAAGATAGAAAAGATGCTTGGCCCGCTCCAACGGCGTAAGGACGACAGGCGTGGTCTGGTCTTCGTGGTAGAGATGGATGGTCTTGACGATCTTCGCCGTGGAATCGATGACGGTCAGCTTCCGTTCTTCAATCTGCTCGAACAACGCTGCCGGTTCTGTCTTCGCTCTGACCTTCCGGCTTCGCATTCGCCAGATGTTCCGTGTGGCAAGTGTTCGTGGCACATCCTTCCAACGACTGTAGACCTGTGGTTTACGCTTTCGACGAGCCATTTCTGTTGTCCTCCTTGACTGGGGCTGTGGAATTGTTTGAGTGGGCCTGCTGCTTTTCAAGAGCGTCTGCTTGCTCAGCGGTGTAGTAGGCTCGTCTTGCCAACTTGATCTCGGGCTTGGGCAAGTCTCCCTTGGCGACCCGCCACCGGAACGCCTCGTAGGTGAGGCCCAGTCGGGCAGCCATCTGCTTTTGGTCACAAAGTCCGAGTGCGCTGCAAATCTCAGACTGTGAGATGCGGCTCAGAACTTTGGGGCCAAAAATGCGAACCGCCGATGTGAGAAGTTGTTTGTCTGTCATGTGATCCTCCACGCTCAACAGAGTGTGGATGCCACATTTTTTGACAGAAAATGGGGTGAGCATCGCCGACGAACGGCAATTTGACGGGTTTCTTGAATTGTCGTAGAAGGGGCTTACTTGCTGAGACAACTCAGGGCGACATGCGACTGACTGCGTGGCTGGCTTGACTTTGGATCAGCGAGAGCCTCATCGGAAGGGAATCCGACAATGACTGCGCAGTCACAAACACCACCAAATGCCATCGTAGAATGGCTCATCTCGCATGGAGATGCGTACAACGACAAGTCTCTGTTCCACATCGAACACGGCGATTGGGAGATCGAAGCATCGAAGACGATGTTCGGCTCATACGCCTTGAACATCGTGAGACACGACCGATCACAATGGCTCTCGTGGGAAATCTACGACGGCGGGTGCTTCTACCAAGAGGGTCGCCCAAATGCTCCAACCAGAAGCTCTGCCGAAGTGATCGCAGAGAGTATCCTCGCCGAGCTTCAGGCAAGGCAGGCCGTCTCAAAGGCATGAGCGATCTGAACCAAGGGAAGAGGCACCTGCTGTCTGCGGACACAGGTGCTTCTTCATTACAACTCTTGGAATGCAACGATGCCGAGCGACGACTTCGACGATCTCCAACCCCGCCAAGCCCAAACCAACGAAGAGAAATTCGAAACACTACTGGACTTGCTGTCCAGTGGATTCGTGAACGACCCAGACCTTGATCTGGTTCGGGACTTGGCGCTCCAACACCTGCTGACGTTCCCGCAGCTTCCCGACCGCACCATCGACATCATGCGGTCAATTCTCGCCGACATGGACGACAGCGAACCTGTTCTCAATCGCAAGGTGGCAGCAATCGACGTTCTGGCTCACATGGGGCCGCAGGCCAAGCCCGCTTTTGCGACTTTGAACGGCCTGCTGCCGCTCATGGAGTCGGATCGGGACATTGAGCGGTCGTTGGCCCTGCGAGCGGCAAGGGCCATGTGGAAGATCGCAGGGGACTCGGAACTTGCGGCAGAAGTCGCTGGGAAGCTGGTGGAAGACGAAGAAAAGTGGTTGGTGGTTCACGCTGCCGAGTTGTTGGGTGAATTGGACTCGTGACTGTTTGTGGGCTTCGTTGTCACGAACAGCAACAGCATGGCGGCAAGGGCCGAGAGGCCCGCTCCCCAGCCAAACGCAACAAGCGGCCCGTGCTGTTCGTAGAGCCAACCGAATATCAGGCTCGACGGCAGGGCTGCGATGCCGATGGCGAAGTTGAACCAACCAAAGGCTAGTCCCTTTCGCTCGGCACCAACCAAAGTCGCCACCAGCGTCTTCTCCGCAGGTTCAGTCAGGGCATAGAAGACGCCATAGACCAAGAATGCAACCCAGACGAGCCACGCCGTCTCGATCAGAGCGAAGGCGATGTAGATGACGGCATAGATCAACCAGCCCACGAGAATCAGCGGTCGTGGACCAACCTTGTCCACGGCTCTTCCGGCCAAGAGGCTCCCGCTACTCTTCACCAGATGGAAGGCGCACCACAAGAGCGGCAACAAGGCGGTCGGCACACCGAGTTCACCCGCACGCACGAGTAGGAACGCATCGCTGGAGTTGCCCAGCGTAAAGATCACAAGGGACAACAAGTAGACTCGGAAGTTGCGGTCGAACGGCTTCAACGTCAGATGCAGTCGTTCCTTCGGCGGCTGTTCGACGAACTTCTCACGAAGGCCGAAGACCAGCAGGGCTACGACCGCCAGACCCGGAATCAGTGTCAGCAGAAACAGGGTTCGCAACTGTCCCGGCCAAGTGAGCAGAAACAACGTGGCGAGGATTGGGCCGACTGCGGCCCCCAGATGATCCATCGCCCGGTGAAACCCGAAGGCTCGGCCTCGGACAGCCTCATCAGTGGAGTCAGCGATCAATGCGTCTCTGGGAGCCGTGCGTAGCCCCTTGCCGATTCGATCTGCGATTCGACCGGCGAAGAACTGCCACGGAACAGTGACCAAGCCCAGTAACGGTCGAGCCACCGCCGCCATTGCATACCCGAAGACCACGAAGCCTTTGCGTTGACCGGCTCGATCTGACCACGCCCCGGCCCACAGCTTGAGCAAGCTCGAAACCGATTCTGCAACGCCTTCAATGATGCCGAGGTGAAAGCGATTGCCTCCCAGAACGGTCATGAGAAACTGAGGCATCAGCGGATAGATCATCTCGCTGGCGACATCATTAAACAGACTGGCCGCTCCCAGCAACTTCACGTTGCGGGGGAGTGGCCGGTTGTTGTGGTTGTCGCTCGCTTCCTCGATCACGCTGTTCTCCGTTCGCACGTCAGTCTTGAATGGTCGGCTGAGTGATTCACTCCATACTTTACACGAGCAACCCACAGAGCATTGCCGCTGCCATCGCCGCCATCACACCATCTTCGATGAACGTCACCTTCGACATCGGCAGGTTGAACACTGTCCCGAGGCAGGCACACTGAATCCGCCGCTTTTGGAACAACGCCTGCGACACCCCCACGATTCCCACCAGCATCACGACCAGCGTAACGAGGTTGGTGGCTACGGGTGCGAAACCGACCAGATAGGCGACTCCCAGCCCCAGTTCGATGAACGGATACGCATAGCCGTAGGCTCTGATCGGACGGGCCAGCACATCGTAAGACTGGAAGGAGTCCACGAAGCCTTGCAGATCGAGCAGCTTGAAGAACGAGAAGGCGAGGAAGAACCCGCCCATGAAGTTCCCCATCGCTCGCATCCAGTCGAACGCCCCCGCCGTGATCTCCACCAGTCCGACGACTCCCACCAGATAGCCGATGACCAACAGCAGCGGCTTGTACGTCTGCCAGAACGATTTCTGTTCGCTCTTCTCAGCAGGTGCTTCGGAGGCAACTTCTCCCAGCACCTTGAATCCGGCATCGGCGACATGCCGTTTGATTTCGGACTCCGAGAGGTTCGCTCCCTCGACCGTCAGCACCTTGTTGGGGTTGTTGGTGTCCACCGACCAGCGCTCAATCGAGGAATCGCCGTCCAAGTGTGGTTGCACGGCAGCCACGCAACTGCCGCAGTTCAGGTTGGTCTTGTACTTCAGTACCGTCGTCATTGCTTTGTCTCCGAAAAGTCGATCATTGTTCCGTTGGCTCATCTCTCGAACCCTGCAAGGCATCGAGGATGGGGCAGCCCTTGGTAGCCCCATGCCCGCTGCACTTGCGGATCAGTTTCAGGAGCGAGTCTTTCATCCGTTGAAGGTCTGCGATCTTCGCTTCGATTTCGGACACCTTCTCTCGGGCCTGCTCTCGCACGTCCGCACGAGTGGCCGAGGTGTCGAGCCGCAAGTTCAGCAGGGACTTGATCTCTTTGAGCGTGAACCCCAGTTCTTTCGCCCGCCGAATGAACCGCAGGACGGCGACCGCTTCTTCGTCGTATTGACGGTAGCCGGACGCTCTCCGCTCGGGTTCATTCAGCAGGCCCTCACGCTCGTAGAAACGCACGGTTTCCACGCCGACGCCTGCCTGTTTTGCGACTTCTCCGATTCTCAGCGATGTCATTTGTCAGCCTCCACGGGTATTATCGACTCTGTACCATACTACAGAGTCAAGGGTGTTCGGCGAAATCGTTCCGAACTCCTGAACTGCCCGAAATTCGGGGCGTTCCAAAACTTGGAATTCGCCGAGGCCAGCCCATGAAGCCGATCCGCTTCTCCTGTGAAGCCACGCTTCCCCAACAGCCCGAAGTGATCGCCAGCCAGATACTCGATCTGAGCAAGTGGCCCGAGTTCAACGGCTACGGCCCGGTGCCGGGGATCAAGCAGGCTGAGTTCGAGACGAAGACCGCCGAGATCGTCGGAACGAGAATCCGGGTCACGAACCGAGATGGTTCAACGCACGTCGAAGAGATCGTCGAATGGGAACCGACACGACGCCTGCGCTTGCACATGTACGAGTTCTCGCCGCCCGTGTCCCGGCTGGCGACCAGTTTCGACGAGACGTGGGAGTTCGAGCGAAACGGCGACCGGACGCATGTGGTCCGGTTCTTCGAGATACACCTGAAGTCAGTCGTGACGAGACCGCTGCTGTGGCTGATCTCCTTCCTCTTGAAGCGAGCCATTGCTCGGCATTTGGAGCAGATGCGTCATGACGAGTAGGGCCATGCGAGATTTCACACAGCCTTCATCTCGTCTACGTCGGCGATGATGAAGCCCACGGTTCCCTTTGGGCCAAGGCCGTGCTTGGGCGAATCGACGACGATCCGCATGGCTTTCTCCAGCCACCGTCTGAGATCGGTCAGCAGCGGCTTCTCACCAAACACCTCGACAATGAGCGGAACGATGAACCGATGGACTGGACGCTCACCGACAGCTTCCATCAGCAGGTCGTGCTGCTCCCAGCAGGCTTGGGTCACATCAGCGAACACCGTGGCCTTCGTCTCGTCTGCGTGCCACAGACGACTGGTGGCGTCCCAGTAGACTGCATTTCGGTAGGCGTCAGCTTTGGCGATGACGTAGCGAGGAAAGGAGTCGTTCCCACGCTTGATGAGCGAGAACATCGGCGGCGTGTCACTCATTGATCGTCCTCCTGACTTTCGGGCACAAAATCGCCATCCCCGCTGAGAACACGAGATTGGGCAATCACCTTCGGCAGATCGCTTGCGAGGCGGTGCGGGTTTCGGATGGCCAGATTGATCGGCGGCTGGCCGATGATTCGGATGGTCATGAACAGGACCGCCACTTTGTCTGCGGTAATCGGGCAGTCAATAACGCCGGTGTCGAGCGACAAGATTTCAACGTCCGTAACGTCGAGCTTCATGGGGAATCTCCTCTCGGGGTGAAGCAGGAACACAGAGACCTTCTGCGTCTAGCAGGTGCCTTGTCGTCCGAGAGGGTCGTTCCCGCATCGTGGGCAGGCGGCGAACTCGTCCTTGACCGGAGAGCCACAGATCGGGCACTCGTACTGCTCGTAGCCACACGCCGGACAGGGCATTTCGGGATCGAACGTCTCGGCTCCACAATTCCGGCAGAACCACCGAATCTCAGGCTCGTCCGTCAGGGGAAGCTCCTCGGACTCAGAGCGGAATGGCCACGGGCATGTCACGTCGAACCACGCATCGAGTCCATTTGCCCTGAGTTCTTCATATTCCTTCGTGCCGCCGAAGAGAACACGGTGGCCAAGCCATTGAAGCCCATTGAAGAAGACCGCAGCAATCAGAGCGATGAAGGCCAAGAATGGCAGGCTAATCGCCCCGACAAGAATAGCCGGGATGCCGATGGGTAGGCTAAGGATGAACGCTACGACCCAGAAGCGGCTGAGAACTTGGACGGCGTTTCGGGACATGATCGACTCCCAGTTTGAGGTTGAAAACTGGGGTGCCTAGCAGGTGCCTCGCTATTCGTTGACCTACTGAAGCTGCACGATCTCCCACTGAGGCAAGTGGTCTTTGGCGTGAAACTCCAGCTTTGCTAGATCGAGTTGCTCATTGAGTTCCTCTGCAATGTAAGTAAGACCATTATCACGCAGTTCTTGAAGCGTGTCCCTGATCGTCGTGGCAATCGCATCTTTCTGTCTCTTCTCGTTAATATCACGAAACCCACGTTGCTTTCTGACATTTCCCTTCTCGTCGATGTTGAACTCTTTGACTAACGCTTCGAGTTCGACCTGACACCGGGATATCGCTGCGTGATCCGAGTTTTTTCTGGCAAGTTCCAGTTCCTCAGAAATCGACCTAAACTGCTCTTCCACTTGCCGTCGCCCTTCAGGTGTGTCCTTTGATTGCTTCCGATATCGATTGTGTTCCAACTGCTCGGCCTTGCCGTCAGCCGTTCTCCAAACGGCACGACCGTGGTTAGAGATTGGTCTCTTGCCATATTCGATGGCTTCCGCTGGCGGAAGTCTCCGATGCTGATTTGCGATATATGCGGCGATCCGTTGCAGTCCAGAATTCTTCGATGGAGTAAAAGGGAACTCCATACCGGCTGGTAGAACGCTCCACTTCTTCGGTCCTTCAACAATACGATGAACGTCACAACGTTCTTGTCGTTCCTGTCCTGCCACTTCTGGCTTTCCCCCTTTTGTCGTGCGTGTTCTGACAAGAGCCTCCGCATCTGAAAGCGGCCACATAGTGTTAGTGGCAATCACAAGTTCCGGGGACAGTAATGCCCGAACAGCAGCAAGTGAAGATGACCACACGTTGAATTGCAAATTGAAGATGAGAGGGTGCATCGGATACCTCACATCACCGACACCACCCCACATCTGTATCAGCCGGTTGTACTCATTTGGGTCATCAGTCTCTCCATTCCACAACTCTCCGTATCCCCGGAGCAGCGGCAGTGAGAACCGCATGGCCCACTGGTGTAGAGTCATGAGCCATCCGTGGACCGAATCGAACTCGATGGGGAGATCACGAGAGTCGATTTCAGAGAAATCCTCTCGACTCAGAACCACTCCCAAGGACTCGACGAGATTGCAGAACTCCTCAAGTCCATCTGGGCTTCCGTGCCAAATCCCGAGGCAGTCGTCAAAGGGACCATGCCAGTCACACCACACTTCTTCCGACAGGCATTGACCCTCGTTCTCGATGAACGCTTCCCATTGCGGCTCCGTGATTTGAACTTCTCCTTTGACGGACCACGGCTTTAGCTGCTGATGAAACAGGGCTGGGTGCTGCCGTGCGGCTCGCTCAAGCTCGACGCAAATCGCCTCCAAGTTGTGTCGTCCTGCCGGACTCAGAGAAAACATTCGCAACGGTCCTCGATCCAACTTTCGAACTGAAATCGTCACCTCCACGGTGGAAGGGCACCGAGCTTCGCTGACAACGAATTCCGAATTCGGCTGTCGAATTGCGAGTTCGCCCTTCAGCTAACGGGGAACACGGTGTTTCCCGTTGGCTCTATAGACAGCACATTTTACCGATCAGGCAATGGTTGGGCGACATGGACAGCGATGAACGTCCTCGATGGATGACCGACGAACTCGTCGAGCAGGCGATTCGCAACTTTCGACCCAAAAGTTCCGAGCCATTCGGTGAAGAAGAGGCCGTGCAGGTCTTGCTGTCTTTGAGCCAGCTTCTTGAAGCAACTGGTTTGTTGAAGCTGGAGATCGACGATGAAGAAGAAAAAAATGAAGTACATCGCTTGGGCGAGGGTGAGCAGCCGTGAACAGAAAGACGAGGGCTTCTCACTGGATGTGCAGTTGGATGCCTTCGAGGACTACGCACGGCGAGAGAAAATTGAAATTCAGAAGACGTTTGAAGTTGCCGAGACCGGGACGAGAGCAGAAGAGCGGAGCCAGTTCCGTGAGATGATCGCCTATGCCAAAAAGCACGCTCATGAACTTGGTGGGATACTCTTCTACAAGATTGACCGTGCCGCCAGAAACATGAGCGACTTCATGAAGCTGGAGGAAATCGAGACTCGGTTCGGACTCCCGTTCATCGCCATCACGCAGCCAGTCCAGAACACTCCGACCGGCAGAATGGTGCGTCGTACACTGGCAACCGTTGCCGCCTACCAGACTGAACAGCAGTCGCTTGATGTCAGGGATGGGATCGCACGTCGAGTGGCTGAGGGATGGTTTCCGTCTACTCCTCCATTCGGCTATCGAAATCGTCGCATCGATAAGCGAAGCTACGTCGAGACGCATCCTCAGAACGGCAACAAGGTGAGGCGTGTCGCCGAACTTCGTGCGAACCACGGCCTCACTGTGCTTGAAGTCAGCGAACGGATGTTTGACGAAGGGTTGTTCTACTGTGAGTCGAAGCCGAAGTTCTCCGAGTCAAAGATCAACTCGATTCTCCATGACAGATCGTACCTTGGTTTCATCTGGTTCCGAGGGGCATGGCATCCCGGCCAACATGAGCCACTCATCGATCAACTGACTTGGGATCAGATTCGTGTCTCGTTCAACGAGCAGACCTATCGCTCACACGAACTGGTCTACGCCAGTAAGTTGATTAAGTGCGGCCACTGCGGACACTTCGTGACCGGCGAAGAGAAGTCCAAGATGACGAAGAAGGGACTCAAACCCTACATCTACTATCGATGCTCTCGGTATCGCACAGCAGGACACCCACGAGTGCGGCTCACCGAGCAGGAACTCGACCGGCAGTTGCAGAATATGTTCGACTCAGTGGGCGACTTGTCGGATGAGAGCCGAAGTCTTGTCCAGATGGTGGCCCGATCCATTCTGGAAACCCGGTTCGATGACGAGAAGGTTCAGGTCTCCGAGTCGAAGCGCCTCTTGTCACTGCTGGAAACGCAGCGCCAGAAGCTTTTGAGTCGAAACTTATCAGGATCGATCTCAGACGCACTGTTCGACCAGCAGCAGTCCGAATTCGACGAGAGGGAGCGGAGACTCCTAACGCAGATGGCACGGCAGGAGCGGATCGGGCAAGGCATCGAGTCCATCTCCGGTCAAGCTGTTCAAGTATTCGATGTCCTCTCGAACGACTGGCTGGCAATGGAGCGGCGAGCCAGACAGCTTGCTTTGTCAGCCCTGTTAGGAGGGTTCCGGCTCGAAGGCCGAACGCTGGTCCCAGAGAACAGGACACCGTTAGAACTATTTCGGGCAGGATAGTGCTTCGCCGTTGCAGATCGGCTTTTCTCGGAGAAAATGGACTTCATCGAAAGGTGAAGTCTGTTTTCTTTCAGGGATGGTCCAGTGGCGCAACCACAGAAACGATATGTCGCACTGGCGAGGGTCAGCAGCCGGGAACAAGAGCGTGAAGGGTTCTCCCTCGACGTGCAGGTGGATGCTCTGCGCCACTATGCCGAGCGGAACAATGGTGAGATCGTCCGCCTCTTTCGCATCGCTGAGACGGCCTCGAAATACGACGAGCGCAGCACCTTCAAGGAACTGATGGCCTTCGCCAAGAAGAATGCTCACAAGCTCGACGGGCTGCTCTTCTACAAGGTGGACCGTGCCGCCCGAAACCTGTTCGATTACGTCGAGCTTGAGCGTCTGGAGTCCGAGTTCGGCGTCCAGTTCATCTCCGTGGCCCAGCCAACCGAGAACACGCCAGCCGGTCGGATGCAGCGGAGGATGCTGGCGAGCATGGCCAGCTTCTACACCGAACAGCAGTCGATTGATGTGAAAGAAGGCATCGAACGCCGGGTCGAAAGTGGTTTGTTTCCGAGCCGACCGCCCTATGGCTACCCAAACGTCCGTATCGATGGCCGCAGCATCGTCGAAGTCCACCCCGAGAATGCCCGGACCATCCGACGCATCTTCGAGTTGTACGGGTATCACAGCCACACACTCGACACGCTCCCTGATGCTCTGGTGGCCGAGGGGATCGAATACCTGCCGTCGATGACGAAGTTCGGGCGAAGCAAGCTCTACACGATCCTGACCGACCGTGCCTACATCGGTGAGATCAAGTTCCGGGGGCAGTGGCTTCCCGGCACGCACTCACCGATCATCGACCGGCGACTCTGGGATCGAGTCCAGACTCTCCTCGGCCAGAAAGTCTACAAGCAGCACCAAATGACCTACGCCAGCGACCTGATCGAGTGTGCCCACTGCGGATCGCCGATCACCGGCGAGCGAAAATTCAAAATGACGAAGAGCGGCGAGCGGGAGTACGTCTACTACCGCTGCACCCAGTACCACAAGGGCGACCATCCACGCATCCGCCTGACCGAGAACGAACTCGATTCCCAGATGCTCGCCATCTTCGACACCCTGCGGGTGGAGGACGCCGAGTTCCGTGACTTGTTCCGTGAGCAGCTTCGGCAGGCGACGAATTGGGAATTCGGCCAAGCTTCGAAAGAGGACGGCAACTTAAAGAACCGGCACACCGAAGTCGTGCGTCTTCAGCAGCAGTTGCTCAACCTTCGGCTGCTCGAAGAGATCGATGCCGACACCTTCGCCCGGAAAGCACGAGAGTTGAGGGATGAGGAAGCCGAGTTGCGCCTCGAAATTGACCGTTGCAGCCGTGGCCGGAACGAAATCATCGACATTGCGGTGAAAGCGTTTGAACTTTCGCAAAGCCTTCGGGAGAAATGGTTTGACGCCGACTATGCCGCAAAACGTCGAATCCTCGAAATCCTCTGTTTGAACTGGACGCTCGACGGCGCAAGTCTCGTCGCCACAATGAGAAAGCCCTTCAGCCTGTTGGCCGAAGGGCTTCTTCAGAAAGATAGTCGGGGTAACAGGATTCGAACCTGCGACCTTTTGACCCCCAGTCAAACGCGCTAACCAGGCTGCGCTATACCCCGGAATGGATTCCCTGGTGGCCGGAAAGCGGGTGCTTTGGGCCTGGCGGTGTCGGGAGGACACGGCCGGTGGGTGGCGGTTCGCTTAGATGACGCCCGGCACCCGAGGGGAAGGTACCAATATGCCAACTCTCAGCAGCGGAAACAAGGCCTCCTAGCGGCCTGCTTCCTCCCTGAGCGGTGTTTTGGCGGAGCAGGCGACCGAAATTGACGCTTATGGGGTCCGATTCCGCGGATCGCGAATTTTCCAGCTTGCCGTATCCAGGTGCGGCACCACGTCGAATTTGTCGAGCGTGGCCGCTATTTCAATATCTGCTTCCAAGCCAATCCGCAGGACGTTGCGACCTCCGCGGCTTCGCTTGAGTCGCTCTGCCAGGGTCGACATCGTCAGTCCGGTCTTCGCTTCTCTCCAGGCATCGGCCGCGATCTGGGCCTGGTCGTTCAGCTCGATCGAATCGAGACGCCCCAACGAAAGGTGATCGACGATCGCGCCGGCCAGCAATACGTCTTCGCGGGTGATCTCTCCTTCGGTCCCGGCACACACGACATGGATATGTTCGTGCTCGGCCAGTTCGTTGCAAAGAGCGGTCAGGTTAACGAAGGCGGCAATGAAGATGTCGCGAGCCGTTTTGCAGGCCTGCATCGCTTTGGTACCGTTGGTGGTAGTGAAGATGATCGGTCGCCCCTTTACCCGCTGGGCTGGATACTCGGCTGGCGAATTGCCCAGGTCGAAGCCTTCGATCTTCTGCCCGCCCCGTTCTCCACCGAGCAAAGCGGTGGGCTGCTGCGTCTTCTGCTCGCGTGCTTCCTCAATCGTTAACTGAGGCATGACATAATCGGCCCCATTGGCAACGGCGTGCACAATGGTGGTCGTGGCCCGCAAGACATCGATCACAACGGCAACGCCCTGGGTCAGATCGGCTTCGCCCATCAACGCAGGCAGTAGGTAGACATCGATCCGCTTGGTCTTCAAAATTTGCTCCTGGCAACTATCCAATGTTCTCGGCGTGTCAGCGAATCTACATTATGGGTAGCGAACCCAACAACCAGATTATCACCTAAAAGGGCTATTAGAGGAATGAGCGAAAGCAACAATACTCACTCCATCGTCGTCGGCTACATTGCGTGGGCGTTCGGCATCTTCGGCGCGCATCGCTTTTATTATGGAAAGCCGCTTACCGGCGTTATTTGGATGCTAACCGGCGGTGTGCTGCTGATTGGCTGGATCATCGACTTGTTCTTGATCCCGGCCATGGATGCCGAATGCAATGCTCGCTTCAAAGCAGGGCCGCTCGACTACACCGTGGCCTGGCTGCTGACCGTCTTCCTCGGTGCGTTTGGCATCCACCGCTTCTACATGGGCAAGTGGATCAGCGGCATTATTTGGCTGCTGACGGGCGGCCTGTTCGGGATCGGATGGATATACGACCTGGTGACAATCAATCAGCAAGTCGACGACATCAACCGCTCGCTCACGCTGCACTAAGCACGCGACGCTTCGTCGTTTGAAAAAGGCCGACCACGCTGGGTGCGTTCGGCCTTACTTGGCCATCTCTTCCATCTTGGCGGGATGGCTCGGATCGAGCTTGAAGGTTACCGGATAGTGGTAACCTTCCGCCTTTTTGGGGAACATCTTTTCCCAGGCCCTGACGAAGGCATACGACGAGACCTTCATTCGATAGCTCAGGCCTTCGGTATTCTGCGAGAGATGACGGCAACCCATGGTATGCCGCAAGAACCGATTCGCGCGAAACAGTTTGATGCGGCGGCGAGCTTTCGGCGTGAGATGCTCGGTTGTGAGTGAAACGTTCAATCCTTCGAGATTGCTCACCCGGTGCGGCGTATTCTGCGGCCAAGTCACCATCTGTCCTGGTTGCAAGTCGACGACCATCGCTTCCGCATCAAACTCCGGTTGATAGTCGAGCTCTTCGTTGCAGATGCCACAGATGACATCTTCCACCTTCTGCTGGGTCACGTAACGATCGTCACGTGGCGGATAGGCCCAAACACGCTTCACCCCGCGCATGTGCCACAGCATATTGCAGGGAATATCGAGGTGGTAATAGACCAAGGCACGCGGGCTGCTGATTAACAAGTTGGCCGAACGCTCGAGAGCGATAAAGCCAGGCACTTTGCTTTCCAGTTCGTCGTACAGGTCGTTGATCACATTGCGATAGTCGGCGTGATGCTGGGCCATGTTGCGGACGTTCAGCCAGAGGCGGCCGGCTTGTGTCGCTTCCCAAAGCTGCTCGCCGGAGAGCTTCGAGGCGTCTCCTTCCTGCCACTCATTGCGATTTTCGTCAGTCCCCATGGTGTGGACGTTAAGATAATCGCGCGGATGAGTGTCCAGAACGCGGATTAAATGCTCGTCGTCGAAGAGCCCGGTTTCCAGCAGATGATGCTGTACGGTCAGAGGTCGATCTTCCAACTGTTGATTGGTGAACGTGCAATCGACCAGGCTGGTTGCTACCGACATGAAGGGCCTCGCGGAGAATATTAAGGGAATTCGCGTTTTGAAAGTCTAGTAGCAGCCTGCTCTCCAGGTCCCCTGCTCTGCCACGCTTTGCTGAATCCCCAGACGATCGACGGTGACCCGATTGATTTATTCGCTGCAACCGTTACGAATGGAATGATGGTCCCGCGTTCAGATGATTGCCTCTGACCGGGGGATCCGTTATTCTGTCGGCAAGTCAGCCCATCTGCCGGGGGTGGATAGGCTGATCGCCTGAATTGCCCGTAACGACACCTATTGAAATAAGTTGAGGATCTCGACCATGGCTTACACACTTCCCGCGCTGCCGTACGCGTACGACGCTCTGGAACCGCACATCGACGCTCGCACGATGGAAATCCATCACACCAAGCATCACCAGGCGTACATCACCAAGGTGAACGATGCGATCGCGGGAACCGACCTCGAAGGCAAATCGATCGAAGACCTGGTCACCGGTATTAACTCGGTTCCAGAAAACATCCGTGGCGCTGTCCGTAACAACGGTGGCGGTCACGCGAACCACTCGCTGTTCTGGACCATCATGAAGCCAGGTGGCGGCGGCACTCCTTCGGGCGATCTGGCTGCAGCCATCGACGCCGAACTGGGTGGCTTCGACAAGTTCAAGGAAGCTTTCAGCAACGCTGCCGCAACTCGCTTCGGTTCCGGTTGGGCCTGGCTGAGCGTCTCGGGCGGCAAGCTCGAAGTCCACAGCACGCCAAACCAGGACTCGCCACTGATGGAAGGCAAGACTCCGATCCTGGGTCTCGACGTCTGGGAACACGCTTACTACCTGAACTATCAGAACAAGCGTCCCGACTACATCTCGGCGTTCTTCAACGTCATCAACTGGGATGAAGTCGCTTCGCGTTACGCCGCAGCCAAAGGCTAGTCGCAACGCCGGCGATGCCAACGCTGCCACAGATAACGCAGCAACGGTAAGCCGCGCCTGATAGCAGAGCCATCATCGAAAGGCCTGTTCCCCAAGTCGGGATCAGGCCTTTTTTCGTTGCATTCCCCTTTCCCACCGACACTGGCATTGACCCGGTTGAAGGGCGTTACTACGATCCGCCACGCTTTCCGAAATCTGAGGTCAGATTGGGGGGAGTTTTCTGGAATTTCACGTCGGATTGTCTGAAGGAGTTCTCTTCGACTTCCGATCTGAAATTAAAGGTAGGGACATGCCGGGCCGGCGCAGGGCTCACCCCCTGTAGGAACGAGCTGCCGCCATCATGTCCGAACACGAAACATCAACGAATGAGCTGGCCTGCGAAGAATGACTCTTTGCTGCCACCTCGTGCACATCCGAAGGCAAGGACGCCATGCGAATGCACACCAAACATTGGTCGCTATTTTTTGCCGTAGCCGTTTCCGTTACTTCCGTGGCAGCCACGGGGTGCAAGTCTATGCCAGGCTACGGTTACATGGCTCGCTGGGGTGCTCCTGAAAGCAAGGCTGCTGGCGCCTCGGAAGCTCCGAAGTACGCGGCGAACACGCCTTCGTCGACTTCGACCCCGACACCTTCTTCGGCCCAGATGGCAAGCCGTACGGCTGTCACGCCGAATTACCTGGCCGGTGCGACGCCTTCGTCCGCTCCGACGGCCACCAGCCCATACAACTATCAGCAAGCCGCTGCCGGCGCTGCTCAAACGGCCCAGGCCTCGATGCAGCCACAACGCGGCTTCTACTCGGCGAGCCCAAGCCCGAGCCCATCGGCTCAGATGGCCAGCACCGCCGGTCCTCAGTCGAGCTACAGCAACGGTGGCTATAGCCCAGCACCTCCGACCAGCAGCTACGGCACCTCGCCAGCCGCTTACACCGCGAGCGCCAACTCGGCCGCCGGTTATAGCAGCACCGCTCCGGTTGGTTACTCGGCTCCACCTACCTCGTACACCCAGCCTGGCGGATCCACTTCGCAATACAGCGGTGGTTCGAGCTACACCGGTGGATCGGCTTACCCAGCCACGCAGCCATCGAGCTACAGCGGTAGCCCAACCAGCCCAGCCGCTTCGACAGGCACCAGTGCTTATCCATCGACCTCGAGCCCTTCGGCAACCGGTTACCCAACCACCTCGACTCCACAGTCGAGCTACCCGTCGACCTCGACGCCGCAGTCGACCTATCCATCGACCAGCACTCCGAGCGGTTCGGCTTACCCATCGACCAGCGGTAGCCAGTCGAGCAGTTCGTATCCTTCGACCAGCAGCTACTCCAGCACCGCTGCCCCGAATCCAAATAACTATCAGTCGATGACCAGCCCAAACTACCAGACTGCTTCGGCAACTTCGGCTGCAGGTGCCGATTCGCACTATCGCCCAGGTGGCACTGCTGACTACAGCGGAAGCTCTTCCAGCGGCACCACTTCACGTTACGGCAGCACCGACTCGTATCCTTCGACATCGACCTACACTCGCTAGTCTGCTGGCGAAACCGATCGAGCAACACCACGGGGGAGCGATTCATGATCGCTCCCTTTTTTTATGCGCAGAGATCAAGCGATGAAGCCAAGTGGTTTGGCGAATTTCCCTGAGGGGATCTGATCGTCCGCATGGCGACCCAAGAAGTCTTGCCGCGCGATCCCAGGGTGGACTTACCCTGGGATTGGTCGCGGTAAGATCGAAAGCCAGATTCCGATGAAACCTGGCCCATTGCCCAAGACGGTTTACCGTCCGGTAGGACAAAACGACTGCTGAATCACACGGGAAAGAGTTCCCTTAATCTTCAGTGCAGTCATCTCTTTTTCAGCGGCAGCACGATCTGTGAAGGTGCCAACGCGTTTCCAGGCATGTTCCGTCGCATCAAAGACGTCGACAAAAACCTGCCTCGCCATCCCTCCCGGGGCACTCACGGAAATCCACTTTTCCGTTGCTCGGTGAATGGATTGATTCATTGCTCAATCTCCCAAGAAAATAGATGCGGTTCCTTTTCCATCGAACCGTTTCCTCCTGGCAGATCACTCAATTTCAATGAATTGAGATGGAGGTGAGAGATTTGCGGAGACCTGCAAGGCAATTCCCGCACGAAACCAGCCTAAGTGCCCGCATTTTTCCCTTCGGAATGCCGATAACGGCAAACCTTCATCCGGGTAAAGTCCGTCGACCGCAGGGGGACAATCCGCGGCGATACGAATCGTTCGCCGCACCTTGTCTGGACGGTCCCCGCAGATCGGACAATTCGACATATCAAAGCTGACTGCTGGGTTTCGTTACCAGCCCAATACCATGTTCGATTCGATGGCGCGGCGTGCCTGATTCAGGTCGTTTCCGGTTTCGTTCATGTACAACCGGATCGCGTGGACCTTGTCACCTTCCGCCTTCGACAAGCACTCGCGAGCGACTACGCACGGATCGAGCGGCCCTGTCGTGAGGCCGAGTGCCGCCTTCGAGATCACCCACGACATGCGTGGACGCTTCGAGATGCGGATAATGTCATCACCGGGGTAGTTGTCGTAAACCTGGCCTTTGGCCTCGTTCTCGTCATCCGCCCAGGTGATGACGATATGTGCATTCGTTTCAACCTCGAAAAGCGCCATGGGTAAATCTCCTTTCAACGAAGATTCAAGAGAAAGAGCGAGCAGGAAAAGAACTCGGACCCCATCGTCGCCTGGTCCGACACTCGCCCTCATCACCCATGCAGCCATTCCGCTACGACATCGCAGGCCACTGGGGCGCGACCGCCGATACCAATCGGTAACTTGTCGTGGCAGAAAGAATCATTAGCGAGGGGGACCGAAGAAGACAAAATGAGGTGGTTTCCGGCGAATTTAAAACTTCGTCTGGAAAGCGTCAAACAAATTTTGACGCGGTGCTTCTCGGGAAAAAGTCGCGCAATTGCCTAGTGGTTAACTCTCTGCCGTTGTTCTCGCGAGCGGGCACATTCTGGTAGAATGCAGGCGAACAGCCTTTTACTGGCATCCTCTGACTTTCTTTCTGCCAATCACCTGAATCCCGAATGACCGAGCCGACTTCGCCCGAGACTCCCTCCCCTGCTCCAACGCCGCCCGTTGCTCCGGCCCCGCCGCGCGAACGCCGCGTGCCGATCGCATCGATGCTGTTGATCGCGGTTCTGCTGTTTACCTTCTATGGAGTCTTCTCGTTCTTTACCAGCGACTCCGCCGCTCAGTGGAAGTGGGCGGAAGTGGTCGAAGCTTTAGAGAACGACCAGAACGACCAGGCCAAGCAATTGGCGAACGAGGCCCTGGAGCTGGATCCGGAAGATCCGCAGCTCCGCTTGAACGCCGCCGAAATGTACTTCCGCCTCGACGACGAGACCGAAGCTCGCAAGCAAATCGAAGAAGCGATCGCCCTCGGCAAAGAGAAACCTCAGGTCCTACACCAGGCCGCCTTCATCCTGTCGCGTATGGGCCAGCACGATGGTGCCCTCTTCCTGGCAGACAAGGTGGTTGACCTGGCAGAAACCAAGAAGACGATCCATCTGCATCAGGCTCTCAATCAGCGGGCCTACACCATCGCCATGGCGGCCGGTGACGATGAAGCTACGCCAGAGCAAATCGAACAGGGGATGAAAGACATCACACGTGCCATCGACATGTATGGCCACGAGGCAACCTACATCGACACGATGGGCTATTTGAAAGTGTTTGCCGGAGACCCAGAAGGTGGCCTGCACGACCTGGATACGGCCATCGAGTTCTACGAGTCACGCCGTACGAAGATGCTGCAAGATCTGCCCCCAGAACAGATCGAGAACATGCCCAAGAATGTTGCTTCGCTCGACAAACAGCTGAAGCAAGTTCTGTCGGTGCTGTATTCGCACCGAGCTACGGCTTACGAAAAGCTGGAAGAGCCAGAGAAGGCTCAAGAGGATCGCGACCGAGCCGACGCGTACGGGCTCGATCGCAAACGAGGCTTCTGGTAATCGAGCGTCTTAGACCGCTTCTGGCTGACGCTGTTCGATACGCTGCGTTTCGACCTGATCGTCCAACCGCATACCGAGCGTCCGTTCCAACGAGCGAACTTCTTCGAGCAGGTTGTCTTCGTCTTCGGGTCGATTCGGCACCGAGAACTGCCCTGGCAGCGGATGGGGCAGGACAGCATCGCCGTTGTGGAAATAGATGCAGTTGCGACCGTTCGCTTTAGCGCGGTAAAGGGCCGCGTCGGCGCGAGCCAGCAACGTTTGAGGTTCGTCTGATTCGCTGGCCTGGGCGACGCCACCACTCACGGTGACCTTCATGTCCTGCTGGACGGCTGCACGGACACGTTCGGCAAAGATCAAACCGCCAGCCAACGTGGTCGAAGGCATCAGCACGACAAATTCTTCACCACCATAGCGAGTCACCACGTCGGTTTCGCGAACGCAGTTGTCGATCAGGCTGGCGACCGCCTGCAGCACACGATCTCCTTCCAGGTGACCATATTCGTCGTTGATCTTCTTGAAGTGATCGACGTCGATAATACAGAGCGAGAAGGTCAGCTCGTAGCGATCCTTCATCGCGAACAGGCTTTCCAGGCTATCGTCGAGAGCCCGGCGATTGCTGAGACCGGTGAGTGGATCGGTGCGAGACTCGGTAAACGTCATCAGCAAGTTGGCTTGCTGTCGCACTTCGTCGTAGGCGTTGGCGATTTGAGCCGAGAGCCGAATCGTCGGACTGAGCATGCGTTCGGCTTCTTCGCACAGCGTTTGCCACGATTCCCCAGGCTGATCCTCGTTAGAACTCATCATGGTAATGCGTTCTTTGAAATGAGCGATGCTCGACTGGTGTGCCGAGAGGTTGCGACGTACCTCGCGCGAGATTTCTTCCAATTGGCGTACGATCGCCTTGGCGCGTTTCAGTTCACGCCGGGCGTAAGCTTGATCGGTCGATTCAGGTTTCTGATTTCGTTTGCCAAGGAAGTATCCGATCAGCGCGATCAATGCCATCGCCACTGGGGTCGGTATTCCCATTATCCAGTCTTCCATCCTGGCCTGTCCTGCACACGTTAAAGTTGGATCGATTGTTTGCCCATACTCTGTTTCTGTTCTCGCTTACTGGCGTCCTACGACCTGGTCTTTTTGCCCACCCCCTGCATGCAGAGGAAACCAAAGCCGACGACAACCGCAAACGCGATGGTCCATTCCACACTTCCCATATGCACGACAAAGTCTTCGATTTCGCGGATGACCTGAAATACGAGCTGGCGCATGGCCGAATCCCTAAGACCTGGTAACAAATAGGAAGGCAGAACGTGGTTCCACTTTTCAACGCTAGGTCACAAACGGGAGGAATGTGGAGAAAACAGCTCAGAATGCTCGGTTTAGGAAGTCCCTTTTGGGGGAGAACCAGGCAATACAAACGACAAAACTGGCATTTCCTGCCTCGATAAGATTTTGGGCAAAAAAGCGGTTAAGAAATTGCCAGGGGGGCCTTGAGTTTCAGAACGATGGGCCTATATTTACTTATCTCAACGCGAGACAAGTTGGGGCCGTAGCTCAATTGGTTAGAGTACCGGACTGTCGATCCGGTGGTTGCGGGTTCGATCCCCGTCGGCCTCGCCTCTCCGATCTTTTCGGAAGCGAAATTAGAAATGGCAGTTTCAGGGCAACCTGAACACTGCCATTTTCTACGCGCAAGTTGTGTCAAATTTGACACAACTCAAAGGATCCCTGGCCCGGGGTCGCAATGGAAACTCTTTGGCACTCGCTGCCAATCGATGGTTTCGTATTGCTAACATTGCGACGCCGGGCCACGGATCTAAAGCGGTGCCCTGCCCGGGGTCGGATAGCCAAACTCTCTTGGCATTCACTGCCAATACTGTTTTGGTATTCCTAACACTATCCGACGCCGGGCAGGCTATCCGCTCGATTTACGTGAAGGATCCCTGGTCCGGGGTCGCAATGGAAACTCTTTGGCACTCGCTGCCAATTACTCGTTTCGTTAGCTACATTGCGACGCCGGGCCACGGATCCTTTTTCATGCGCCCACCGGAAGTTTGTCCGGATTTCTCTTCATCAAACGTCGTCGAATCTAAATGACTTAGATCCAATACCGGAGTGGGACTCCGGTATTCTTTCAAAGCCTCGACTGCCAAAGCCTAGCACCAAACTAGCCATTGGGAGAAAAATAAATACCCACCAAGGGGCCACCCAAAGTAGCGAACCGACACCCCCACACTTAGAATGACATTCGTTTATCTGTCATCGTCTTAGCCTTGGGGGGATCTGCCGGAATTATGTCTGTTCGCAATGTGCTGCTAGGGGGCACCATCACGGGGTTTTTGATAATTGGACTGGCTTGCGGTGGAGGAGGAAGCTCGATTCCATCTCGCTCAAGCACTTCCCACCCTGAATCAAAATCATCCTCGAAATTTCAACGCCAAGCCCCAGATACATCTGCCGACCCTCAAATCAGTTCCCAAATTCAAAGCGAACCAGAAGAAGAGAGATATGACCCCGACCAGGAAGATGTAAAGCGATGGATCCGAGACGGTGAACCCAGAATTGGGAATCTTCGTGTCGGTGCAATCGGATCCGTTCCAAGCCTTGAAATCACGCAAGTCATTGATCGCACAACAGCCATTTGTACCGTTGGCGAATCTCTACAGTTTGTCATCGTGAAAGGCTTCAATATGGCAGACGCCGTCGATGGCCAAGGAATCAGCTTGCCTCTTGCTAAGGTCACTGGAACAACTCAATACACAACCATCCTGGGTGCCAACAAGACGGTGCTCGTACTTGAAGCATTCGGCGACATAGACGAAGCCCGACGACAAATGCGGGTAGAAGCGATCGAGCGACGCGCTGAAATGGACCGGATCGAAGCAGAGCGAAAAGCCGAGGCGGAAAGACTAGCGGCCGAGAAAGCTGCAGAGATCAGAGCCGCTCAGTTTCGCGTTTGGGAAACTGCCGACGCGAAGTTCTCAGTGAACGCCCGACTCGAACGTCTTAGTGGAGACAAAGTAACACTCGAACGCCAAGACAATGGTGAGCTCGTCGAGGTTGACTCAACGCTACTTAGTGATGATGACCAAGAATACATTCGAGTTGAATTCGCTCGTCGAGCAAGGCAAGCACGCGAAGAACGCAAGCTACTTAAGGACGGCCCGTAGGGTTCGAAACGCATTCCTCTTAAACAGCCGCGGTATCACTCTACTGCGGCTTTCTTCTGCGCCTCTGCAAAAACAATCTGCTGCGGTCTCGCTTGACACGCAATATTTTCTGGCTAGATTTGTCCCTTAGGAATACCAAAACAGTGCCGCATTCACGCGGCCGATCGCGTCCAACTGCCTTGGGCATTGCTTGCGATCCTCTAACGTTCAAACTTCTGCAAGTTCTTCGATAGGCCGACTGGCCTGGTCAACGCGTCCGCGCCTTCAACACCGTCCAACGTGCTTTTTCGGCGGCGTGGTCACGATTGATCGGAGTATCTTGCACACACTCCGAACCCTGTCGTAGCCGTTTTGCAGAAGTTTCGGCATTGGCTACGACCGCCGAGCTTTGGCTGGATCAGAAGCGGCGCAGAACTGTAAGGGTCCCTGCGCCGCTTCTGACCGCCGTTTCATGCGACGCCACTTGCGCCGGTTGAATCGGACGCTGCTGCTTGGTGCTGAACCAACGGATCAAAAGCGATGCGCGGAGATTGCATGCGCACACCGGGCCGTTACGCGCCCACACGATTCCCCTCTCATGCCGCGGCGGAACCCGCGGTTCCCACGGAGGCCTTGATACCGGCTGCTGCAGCGACGGACGCTAGGAGCGAGCAGACGCCGGACTTCTGCACGAGGCATCTGCAAAATGATCTCACAACCGCCCATCCTCGGGCCCTCATCTTATTTGCGGCAGTTCTTCCAACGCCACTACATTCCCCACTGCATCGAGGATCCCACCAGTCGCAACCTGGAAGGCTACGAACGCGCCCTCGACTTGTGGGAGGAACTGACCGACAACCCACCGTTAAACCAAATCAGCAGCGAAACGCTGTCCGAGTTCAAAGGCGAGCTGCTCGCCTATCGCTATCGCGGCCGGAACTTGTCGGTCAACACGGTCCACAAGCACTTGTCCCATATTCAATGGGTGCTCGACCAAGCGGGACCACCTGGCCGGCGCGGCAAAGAGAAGACGGCCGTTGGCTTCCTGGATCGAGTTCCCTTTACCAAGCTTCCCAAGCGTCGCGAGACCTATCAGGACGAGATTCCCGCGGAACACGTCGTGAAGTTGTTCCACATTGCGGGCGAACATGCAACGTTCCCCAAGGTCGATGGCGTGCTGCCTGGTCACCTTTGGCAGGCACTGTTCGGCGTCATGCTTTGTACTTCGCTCCGTATTGGTCAGTGTTCGCAAATACCGATGCGTGCGGTTCGCTGGGATCGTATGCAGATCGTGCTGCCCTACGAGATCTGCCGCAAGTCAAAGAAGGACGAACCAAAGCCGATTCACCCCCACGCCATGCGTCTCTTGATGCGGATCCGAGGGCAGCGCGACCTTCTGTTTCCGATGTTCGTCACCCATTCCAAGAAGACGATCTACGACGAACTGCACCGGTTGCAGGAATTGGCCGACGTGCCCCCATTTGGCTTTCATGCCATCCGCGCGATTGCAATTACCAGCCTGTCAGAGATCAGCGGCGAAGCTGCCCAATTCGCAGCCGGTCACGCGAGCATGCGAACGACACGCATTTACCAGAAGGTTCGCCTGCTTTCCTCCGCGCAGGAGAAGCTAACGATCTTCGACGACCTGGCAAATGGGCAGGGGAAATTGGACGTCGTGTAAATGGCCGTCCGCTTCGTTGGGATCCCCTGCCCTACTCTTCCACCCGCTGCACGCACAGGACGGTCCTGCGCGTGCTCTCCTATGCCCCCGGTTGCTGGCTGTTCCAACCTTTTGCCCAAGGTGCCGTGGGAACAGCCGGCAACCAACCAGGAGCCCTGGCGGCCTAAGGAGTAGTCGGGATGGATTCCACCAAGTCGAACAACCTGCAGCACCGAACCACGCGAGCGAATCGCGTCGCGTGTTCAATCGCTGCCCGCAATTTGAATCAATCAACAACGCCCGCGCAGTGTCTGCGTGGGCGTTTCTTTTTGCCCCCTGGGCCGATACCTCGGACCACACCTGAAAGGATTCTGATGTTAGTTCTCTCTCGCTTCCCCGATCAAATCATTCGCATCGGCGAGAACGTGATGATCAAGGTCGTTTCGATCCAAGGTGACAAGGTTCGCCTGGGAATCGAGGCCCCGAAGGATATCGAAGTTCATCGCCAGGAAGTGTGGCTAAAGCTCTATGGCGAAAACGAACCTGACCAAGGTCCCAGCGATTCCGCAGCTTAACCAGGAAGGATTGCGAACCATGCCCCGCGAACGGATTGAGATAGACACGCTTGTCAGATGCCATCTGACAATTAGCACACCAAACGCGGCCAGCTTCAACACGACACACCAGGCGAAGGAGTCGTAACGATGGCCGGCGAATGGATGCAAATGGATTTAGATCTGCGTGAGAAGCCCGAGTTCCGGCGAATCATGCTGTTGACTGGCGAAGATCGAGCAACGGTTCTCGATCGCCTGTTTAGCTTCTGGGCCTGGGTCGAGCGGCACACGGTCGACGGCTACTTCCCAGGCCTGACTGTCGACGCACTGGCTGACATGCTGGGCGGAACGGCCGACTTCTGGGCGAGCTTGGCCGACCCTTACGTCGACTGGCTGCAGATCACCGAGGATGCGATCGAGGTCCCGCGATGGGAGGAACGCTTCAGCCAGGCCGCGAAAGCACGCCGCAAGAACGCCCAGACCCAGGCGAAGAAACGCCGCAAAACGACCGTCACGAAATCGTCAGATGCCAGCCCACAAACGCCTGACCTAAATCAGAGTTCAGAAAAGAACAACAAGAACATCTCTGGTCAGAGTACCAGAGAGAAGCAACCTAAGGCGAAGCGATCCCAACCGGCCACACCAAGCCAGGCCCCTGATCCGCCTGCCTGCACTGACCAGGTAAAGGCGAAGGTAGGGAAGAACGCCCAAGGCGAGCTATTCACCGAAGTCGAGCTGGTGAAGGTTCTGGAAGTCGCCGAGGAATTGTTCCACCAAGCCGGCTACGTCGGGGGCGATGGTGGGATCTTCTACAAAGCGGCCGGCGTCCTGCACACCAACCCAGGCAAGCTAACGCGTCACCAGCTCGTCGACGCGGCCCGCGGTTGTCGCGGCAAGGGGAACGCGCCGGGTTACTTCCGGCAATCAATCCGCAACCTGTGCCCCGACTTCGACCAACTGGAACTGGGCGTCTGGATCGAGCCACGCTGGCCCGATCGCCCACCGAATCAGATCCCAGCACACACCCGCGGTGCGTTGCAATTGCGGGGCGTGCCACGAAGCCCAACACCAGGCGATCCGACGGAAGAAGCCCGACGCCAGGTGCTCAACCAACTCGAAGCCGTCGGCGCGTAACCACGGCAAACAACTGCCCCTTTTGAAAGTGAACCCATGAGCAAATCCGCGACGATCCAAGTCGACGTAGTCACCCCCTACGAAGCGATGCCTGGCGACAACAACCTTCCGACCTTCACATTTACGCAATTCGCCTTAGAGGGGCAAACGATTGAGGTATCACCAGCAAGCCTGATCGTCTCCCTGGAAAGTTTGCGATCGCAAGCAAAGGAGCAAGGCCGCGACCTGGTTCCTGGTGACATCATTCGCGTTGCCGTTACCGACCAGGGCGACAACGGCCGACCGCAACCGCCATGCGTCACCCATTACCGGTTGGCACAACACAACCACCTGCACCAGGTGGTTGCCTGTATCGCTCAACTGCAGCCCAGCTTGAACTGAAAGGGCCGGCCAATGCTCAAGAAGCAATCGATTATCACGCTGGCTGTTTGGGTCGGCATTGAACGCGACCAGGCCCCGATTCTGGAACACCAGCGGATCGAGACACCAGGCGGCGACTCGCGATTGGCGGGGTCGCTGGGGCTGCACATGAATATGGCCGACGTTCCCCGGGAACCTGGCTTGTACGTGATCAAGGCATCCGCGTGTGTTCACCAGGTGCCTGGTCATGGCTGGGCGTGCCGGTTGATCTTTGAAGATGCCCAGCGCGTCACGGAGGGCCTGACAAGCCTGGTCAAACGCTGGGAAGCGGAGGCCGCGTGATGGCGACCAAGAAACGCAAGGAACGAAAGCCGGACGACGAGGAATGGGCCTTGTGGTTCTGGAAGTGTTCCCGCTGCAACCTCATTCGCAAAGCGGATCCGCGAGCCGGATACTGCCCGACCTGCCGAAACCCGGAGTTTGAACCGATCCACCGCGAACGCGTTGCTGGATCGCAGATGGAATTGTTTCACGTTTGAAGAAAGACGAACAGCAAGGCGTTAGGACCATGAAGACCATACCAACCATTTACACCTGTCACCGCTGCGGCGGTCCAGCGTTTGGCGTCTTCTGTTCTTATGCGTGCTGGCGAATCGATCGAGGCTTACCCACAACGGACAAACCAACCGACTACGGCGACGCGTTCCGCGAAGCCCACCAGGCCGCACCAAAGATCCACGCAAGCAGGCGAGCAACGCCTGGCCTGGTCGCGTTGCCTGGTGAGTCGCCACAAGTCGCACCACCACCAGCACCCACAACCGAGCTGCAGCCGGCAACGGAATCGGTTCAAGGCGACTGGGCCACTTGGATCGATGAGCAATCCCCGCTTTGCATGGCCTGCGGCGACACCGGCCGCAATAGCAAGGGAGGCCCCTGCGTGCCTTGCGTCAAGAACGGCCGCGTGCCCTCGAGCCTGCCCGCCCCAATCGCGGCGAGAACGATGCCTTTACCAACAACAAAGCCAGCCGAACCATCGCACCAGGTACCACGCCTGGCATTCGATCGACAAACCGGCCAGGCGACGCCCCAACTATCCCTTTTTTGATTTCACTTTTTAGAACTCTCAACGGAAAGACAACCGATGACGAAGACCCCCAAACTCAGCAAGGCCGATGCGATCCGTAAGCACATGGTCGCGAACCCGAACGCGTCCCCAGGGGCAACGGCTGAAGCCCTGAAGAAGGCTGGCTATAAGGACGTGACGCCTCAGTATGTCAGCACGATCAAGTCGATGGACCGGCGAAAAGCAAACGGCCCGAAGCAACGCGGCCCGCTCACAGCAGACGACCTGCTGCAGACGAAGAAGTTCGCCGAGAGTCTGGGCGGTTTTGAACGTGCTTCGGAAGCGATTGAAATGCTCAGCACCTTTCAAGGCCTACGATAATTGAAGCAACGTGACCTTAATCCCTCTCCGATGATCACGCAGACTTTTTCATATCTCTCTTTTTGAAATCCGCGTAAAGTGACAGGACCGCAATCATGCCGCTTTAACAGCAACTCATTCCGCGTGCGTCTTAACGCTGAATCTGCGATGTGTTACATCAAGGCCTTTCGACTTGATTTCACCGCAAACGCCCGCCCAGTCCAACTTTGGTGAACGTGACAAACCGTGCCCTGGGGCAGCCAATATGGGTGGCATCCTCCTTGCCTGATACGGGCTTGGCAACCTCTTTTCATACGATTCGATTGCTGGTAACACAAGCGAATCGAACGCTCCTCTACATTGCTGTTTACTTATGCGTAACACTTAATACTGTCCCCCCACATTCTTTCGCAGTATGAGCTGTTACACTCTGACACAACACATCTGTCCAGAGAAGAAACATTTTCTAGAGTCTGCGCAATCACCCTCCCCATTCGTGGCGGATACCACCCGAAATACAAACTGTTGTTCTGTTATTGCGCTTTTCATCAACTTTACGACGACTGCTTGCACTGGTATCTTTGCTGTCAGCCTAGCCAGGAGATGACTCACTGCATCTGATTAGCCACGGTCCAATAGCCCCTCCCCACTGACCTTGGCAAAGGACTTCCATGTCACTTCGCGAACTGCTTTCTTCTTTAGGCCGATTGAGCAAGAGTCCTTTCAAAAAAAAATCGACATGTAAGCGAGGCAGTCCAGCAACTGCTTTCTTCGAGTCGCTTGAGACTAGGTGCCTGCTTGACGGCTTATCACTTTCTGCTGATCTGATCGCAATCACTGAAGGTCATGGGGCCGATACATTAGAAATCACAATATCAGACAATCTCTACGATCATGAATGGTACGATTACTACATATACTTTGAAGTATCCGGAGACACTTCACGAATCGACATGGACGATGCCTACAGCACGTTCGATGTTGAGTACGATGCCAGTTCTGGGCTGTATCGCACCTATGGAGTAATGGTTGACGCGACTGAAGAAGAAGTGATCTACATCCCTCTACTTGACAACTGGACCCAAGAGGGAACAGGCGAGTTAACTTTTACTCTTGCACCCGATCCCTATCTTCCTGGATCCTACGTCATTGACTCAGTAGATGCGTCGATATCTATCCCCGTGTACGATGATGAATATACGGCAACTTTTGCAGACAAGACGAGCTCGAATCAGACTGGCACAACGCACGATGTGCCATTTACCTCGTGTGGATGCGACGACAACATTTTAATCGTCCAGCCTGGCAAGGTCGTACTTTCGTTTACGGCGACAATTGCCCCAGAAATGTATGGGACAGACAACCTGACCGTAAGTGGTAATATTGGAGGAAAGAGCTTCACACAAACTCATCATTTCGGTCGATTTCCCGAAACCACAGAGCCGACAAAAGTTGTATTTACTTTCACATTCGACCGTAGTGAATTTGGCGATCCTACGTTTACTGAATACTCGGCAATTCTGACATCAACTCCCTCTGGATCACCCGCAAAATATCATTTAAACGGCGGCCCATACGAAGTTTCAGGAAGCATATTTATCGGCGACGCGTACAGCGTCAAGGTCGACTCCGTGCCTTATTTGAACGTGGGCACAAATGGCGTCATGGCAGAAAGCCATAACCAAGGAGATTTCTTTGCCAATGTTGGTGGCGGTAGCTATATCTCGGCAAAAGGAACCTTTGCAAGCTTAACGTCTACGGGAAGTGGATACGAACTTGTTGACAAGGATGGTTCCGTTACAACATTTGACAGCAATGGATATGCCCTTGAAACTACGGACACGAAAGGACGCACAACAACATACAGTTATACTACGATTGGCTCAAAGAAGCTCATTTCCTCAATTGTCCGACCTTTAAGCACAAGCACTTTCAGCTATTCGGGAGGCAAACTAGTTAGTGCATCGAACACCACAGGTGCCTGGGTCAGCCTGACATATAGCGGTGATCTTTTAACGTCTGCAACTGGAACCGACCCGGATGGAGCTGGCGCACTAGCTGCCCCGTTGACAACCTATTCGTACAATCCCAATGACAGCCTGGCCTCCAAGACTGTTAATGGCTTAACAACCACTTACACCTACGACTCGACCGGACGCCTAGCGTCAATTGAGTTGCCGGGTGGTCTCAGGAACGAATACATTTCCCCGGAACAGGCGGCCGTTTCCGGCGAAGATTCTATCGAAACGGTGACCGATCACCGTGGCATTTCGAAGCAGTACGAGTACGACATACTCGGTAACGTGACACGCGAAATCGATCCTCTCGGCAACGAGACCATCTACATCCGTGACCCGGACGGCCTGCTGCTCAAGAAGATTCTCCCAGACCCCGATGGTGCCGGTCCTTCGGAATCACCGATTTACGAGTACACCTACGACTCGCGTGGTAATAGGTTAACAGAGACCTTGCCCGACGAGTCCGTGCGAACGTGGGTTTATCATGCGACCTGGAATCAGCCGATCCAGTACACCGATGCGGAAGGGAACATCACGACTTGGACGTACGACTCGACGTACGAGTTGATGCTTACCGAGACGAAGGTGATCGGGCTGATCGATGATGGGGTGAATCTGGAGACGGATGATCTCACGACTACTTACGCCTACACCGATGCTCCGTTCTGGGTGACCGATCCGCCGCGAGGGATGGTTGAGTCGGTGACTGCCGCTGATGGAGTGGTGACGGAGTACGTTTACGACGCGAATGGTCGCCGCACTTCGACCACTTACGCGGTGGGTACGGCGAATGAAGCTTCGACTTCGACGACATACGACTCGGACGGGAACGTCCTCACGCAGACTGACGAGCTAGGCAACACGACAACCTACACCTACGACGACCTCGGTCGGCAGCTGACAATCACTTCGGCCGATCCCGACGGAGCCGGTCCGCTGTCGGCGACGGTGACTACGTACACCTACAACAGCCTGGGCAAGAAGGCGACCGAGTCGATCAACGGCCGCACGACTACCTATGCCTACGATGCGTACGGGCGACTCAGCTCTGTCACCGAGGAAGATCCGGATGACACCGGCCCGCTCAGCGCCCCGGTCACCTCGTACACCTACGATTCCGATGGGAATCAACTAACGGTGACCGATCCCCTGGGCAACGTCACCACCAACACCTACACCAGTGGCAAGTTGACTTCCGTCACCCAGGCCGACCCTGACGGGGCTGGCCCGCTGTCCGCTCCCGTTACGTCTTACACCTACGACGACGCAGGCCGCGTTCTGACGGTGACTGATCCGCTCGGTCGCGTTACGACCTATACGTACGATAATCTGGGGCGGCAGATCTCGGTCACCATGCCAGACCCCGACGGTGTCGGAGCACTGGAGTCGCTGGTCAGCACCATCACGTACGACCTCTTCGGACGAGTAGCCAGCAGGACGAACTTCGATGGCACAATCGTCAGTTACACCTACGACTCCGAAGGGAACAAGCTGACCGAAACGACCGAGCTTGGCACGACCACCTATACCTACGACGAACTCAATCGCGTCGAAACTATCACGACGGCCGACCCGGATGGTGCGGGTGCCCTCATCGCGTTGGTGACGACCTATTCGTACACAGCTTCCGGCCAAGTCGCTTCGATCACAACGCCGAAGGGGACCACGTCGTATACCTACGACAACCGTCGTCGCCGGACGAGTACTACCTTGCCAGATCCAGATGGAGCCGGTGGAGCGAGTGCCCCGGTTAGCAGCACCACCTATGACGATGCTGGTAACGTGCTGACTGAAACCGATGCCCTCGGCAACGTGACCGCCTATGAGTACGACGCATTGAACCGAGTCGTAAAGATCACTTCGCCTGATCCGGACGGAGTCGGTGCACTCACTTCGCCGGAGACGTTGTACGCTTACGACGAATTCGGTCAGCAGGTCAGCATGACTGATCCTAACGGCGGCGTGACGACCTACGAATACGACGACCTGGGCCGTCAAACGAAGGTCATTTATGCCGATCCGGACGGTGCCGGGGCGTTGACGTCGCCAGAGGTGTCGTACGAGTACGACGCCGCGAGTCAGCTAGTCAGCATGACCGACGAACTGGGGAACGAGACGACGTACCAGTACGACAACCTCGGTCGCCAGGTGAAGGTGACGCTGCCTGATCCCGACGGCGTGGGAGCGTTGACCGCCCCTGAGACCACCTACATCTACGATGCCGCAGGCCAACTGCTCAGTACGACCGATCCGCTCGGCCGCACGACCAGTTACACTTACGACAATATGGGGCGTCAGCTGACAGTGCCCCTGCCCGATCCCGACGGTGCCGGGGCACTCACCGCGCCGGTGACCACTTATACCTACAATGCCGACGGGCAACTGGCGAGTGTGACCGATGCCGCTTCGCAGGTGGTCAGCTACACCTATAATGCCGCTGGCCAAGTCGCCACGATGACCGATCCGACGGGCACCACCATCTACACGTACGACGCCCTCGGACGCCAGGTATCGATCACCGAACCTGATCCCGACGGGGCCGGGCCTCTCTCGGCACCGACCACCACCTACGCCTACGACAATGAGGGAGACATGGTCAGCATGACCACCCTCGATGGTACTGCTTCGTATGAGTACGACGATCTGGGTCGCCTCACCAAGATGACGATGCCTGATCCCGACAGTGTGGGCAGTGGGTTGGCAGCCTGGACTGTTTATACGTACGACGCTGTCGGTCGCACGTTGACGGAAACGAATCGTCTCGGCAATTCGACCAGCTATGCGTACGACAACCTCGGTCGTCTGATTAAAAAGACCGATGCCGAAGGCGGTGAAACGGAGTACACCTATGACGCGAATGGTAACCGCCTGACGTTGACCGATCCCGAAGAGAACACGACGACCTGGACGTATGACAAACTCAACCGGATGCTCACCAACACGAACGAGCTGAATGATACGCGGAGTTACGAGTATGATGCTGCTGGGAACGTGGCAGAGTACACCGATCGCAACGGCCGCGTGACCGCTTATGAATACGACCACCTGCAGCGTCGCACTGCCGAAAAATGGATGGACGGGGCAACCGTTGTCGAAACGCTCAGCTACTCGTACGACGCCGCATCGCAACTAACCGAAGCGAGCGATTCGCAGGCAACTTACACGTTTACCTACGATAATCTTGGTCGCAACACGAGCACCAAGCACGACCTGGCCGCTCTTGGCTTCGATGTGATGATCGACGAAGCGTACGACGCCCTCGGCCGCCGCACGAGCCTTGCCGCCGAGATCGACGGCACCGACGACCTGATAAACAACTACGCTTACGATTACTACAACCGCATGACCCAGGTCACCCAAAGTGCTCAGGTCGGCGGAAACGCAGTCGCCGAGAAGCGAGTCGACTTCGCCTACGATGCCGAAGACGAGGGACTGTTCACCTCGATCGCTCGCTACGCCGACCTAGCCGGGATGGACTTGGTCGCCACAACCACCTACGGCTACGACAACGCCGATCAGATTACCAGCATCACCCACACCGACGGCAGTTCCAGCACGCTGGCCGGGTACACCTACGCCTACGACGAAGGCAATCGCCTGACCGCGTTCTCGGTCTATGGCTACTCCGCCGAAGATGCCGACTACGGCTACGACGACACCGACCAGCTGACCGGAGCCGACCGCACCGGCACGACCGACGACGAGTTGTACACCTACGACGAAAACGGCAACCGGACCGGCGGCGGGTACAGCACCGGCGACAACAATCAGCTTCTGTCGGACGGGACGTTCAACTTCACGTACGACGACGAAGGAAACCTGACCCAACGGACCAGCATCGCCGACGGCAGTTACACCGTTTACGAGTACGACTACCGCAACCGCCTGGTCAGTGTGACCGACTACAACGCTTCTGACGTCAAGCAGCAGAAGATGGAGTATGCCTACGACTTCGCGAACCGCCTGATCGGGCGTGAGCTTGACTCCAACGGCGACGGCACTGTCGACGAGTCCGGCACCTTCATCTACGACAGCAACCAGATCCTACTGCAACTGGACGATAGTGGCGATGTCGAGCACCGCGTGCTATGGGGACCAAGTGTCGATCAGTTTCTGGCCGATGAGAACTCCAGCGGTGACACGCTGTGGGCGCTGACCGATCACCTGAACACGGTCCACGACTGGATCGAATACAACGACGCAACCGACACCACCAGCGTCGTCAACCACATCGCCTACGACAGCTTTGGAAACGTATTGAGCGAAACCAACAGTTCGCTCGACGACCTAGGCCTCGGCTACACCGCCCGCTACTTCGACGAAGCCACCGGCCTGCAGTACAACACCAACCGCTGGTACATCGCCGAGCTTGGCAGGTGGATGAGTCAGGACCCAATTGAGTTTGAGGCGGGAGATGAGAATCTTTATCGGTATGTTGGAAATGACGCAACTCTGCGGATCGATCCGAGTGGTCTTCAAGATGATCTAGTGCGTCTTCCTATGCCGCCAGAGGAGCCTACGGATCGTCCGAAAAGACTTCCTCCAGTTCAACCTGTGCAGGTAAACCCGGGACTCCTGCCTTCTGCCATAGGCCTTCCAATCAACTTGTATCATCAGATTCCGAGTGGAGAATCGATTGCGTCTTACGCCGAAAAGGCTTTTCGAGCAATTGCTGCTGAGAACTTCGGCACGCTTGCTGGAAAGGGATTCGATATAGATGGATTCAAGGCGGCCATCTCGGAAGGGAAAGGCAAGCTACTAAATCCACTTCAGACCATTTCAAATGAATTTGAAACTCATCGCAAGAGAATTACGACGGCTATTGAAACCCGATTCGCAAACCTAGAGCAATCCATAAAAGATGATTGGGAGAAACTCATCAACCCACAAATTCCTCTCAAGGGCAGCCTCCCTTGGCCAGGAGGTGGTCTTGATCTCAGTGGGCAATTGAACGATTTTGGGTTGACGTGGGAAGCCGACATTAGTTACCAGATTAAGAATGGCCTCTGTGAGGGCACGGTCAATGCCACGTTTAGTGGCAGAGATGGCAACTTGAATAAAGATTGGAAAATCAACGCGAAGTTCGACAGTGTGGTTGGCACTACTGTAATTGCCAGCAGTTTGGAGGTGGATGCTGCAGGGGCAAAAGGAAGTTTAGCTACTGCGGGAGGTAATTATACGGCCTCTAACTTCGCTATGAAAATTTCCGGCGACTACCGAATTGGCGGAAAGTTCAAAGTTGGAGGCGGTGGCTTCGTGCGAACTAATTACAACAACTGGACGGTCAGCGCTGGAGTTGCCGGGGGATTGTTGAACGACGGCGGCGAAATGCTAGTAGTGATTGGTGGAGCAACTGCAGGCGGCTCTAATTTCAATTTTAGTCTAACCTCAACAAGTCAACTGCAAGCCACCGGAGAAGTCAAATGGTAACTAATTCCCTCACTTCCTTGATCTTGCTCACAATTCCAACGCTGCTGTGGTCGCTGGCCAGCGAGGGCAGGGCTCAGACGCTTCAATCGCAGTTGGAAGGAGTTGTCGCGACGGCTGAGGAAGCCGCAAATCGTTGTGATTTCAAAGCCGAGTTAGAACTGATCCTGACGCTCCGAGAATTGAACAATCGGCTGCCAGCAGAGCTTTCAACGATCTCCGACGAGCATATTGCCTTTGTTTTGAGTGATCTGCAGAAGGCGGTTAGCTTCTCCGAAGAAGAGATGGAACTTGCCCGCGCACGCCAGGCAGCCAGGATGGCGGCATTTCAATTTTTTCGGCAGAGACAGCCTGAGGAAGGGCAGCGGAAGTTCCTGGAAGCTATCGACTACTCTACGCGTGTCTTCGGAGAACGTTCTTATCACACCATCGAATTGCAGTCTTCCCTGGCGAATGAGATGCTGCTTCACGGTTCCAAATTGGAAGAGGCAATTCAACTCGCCCACCAGGTACGCGACACGCTCGAAGAAGACCAGCAGCAAAAGTGCTTTGTCTTCTGCCAGATTAACCAGACCCTCTACGCTTTGTACGTCGAAACCAAAGCATTCCATAAAGCGATGCCCTACGGCAACATCGCGCTTCGCGAGCTCGAAGCCGTTCACTCGAAGAAGAGCACACGCTATCTCACGATCCAAGGATCAATGGCTGCCGTGTTGAATCAAGATCAGCGACCGGACCTTGCGTTGGTTCATGCCCAGACAGGGCTCAACACAGGATACATACCTGACGGATCCGACGTGAAGTACTACCTGCGGCTGCTTCGAGAATATGCCCGCGCCAAACGCGCCCTTGGCGACTTCGAGCGTGTTCCCGAGGCATACCAAGAGATGCTACGCATTGCGAAGTCTTATCCAACTTACCCCAAAAATGCGCTCATTGAACATCTACGCGAATACCAAACCGCCCTGAAAGAAATGGGCGACGAAGAGGGCCAGCGCAGCGTTGAAGCAGAGATCGAGGAACGGCTGCAGCGGTAAAGATCGCGCGAGTGGCACCGACTTCGCTCAGGTTAAATTGCCAAGTGAAAAGCAGGTCATGACAGTTCAGTAGTGGATTTTACCGTAGAGTTGCAACTATCTCCTCCCCGGGGTTAGGTTCTTCCTGCGATCTATTTGCTTATGCCCCGACGGGAACGGTCGAAAATTGGCACTTTGTTTCTTTCTGTGTCCGGCCGACCTGGCGGCAAGCGAGGCAAGCCGCGTAGTTCTGGGCAACATCCGAGCCAGCGAATTACAGAATTCATCGCACTTTTCACCAGGAAACATCTGGACGCATCTACAGTTTGGTGCCTATCTTAGTGGGCGTCATTGATAGGGGCAGCCTATGAAAATCGAGCTGGGCTTGCGGGAATCGGTCGTGGTTCTCGGCAAGCGAATTGTGAATGACACGGGGCGAAAGATTGCCCTGGTCATCCTGGACGAACCAGGGGATAAGGTCCAAGTCGACCGCAATCCATTTCCGAAAAAGAACCAACGGGCACCGGTTCACGTACCGAAGCCCACCGCGATCTAAGCAGATCCGGACAACCACACCAGCGGCCTCGGCCGCAAGCTGGCACCGTAACCACACAACGCCGGCCGCGACTTCCAACGATGGAAGATGCGGCCGGCTTTTTTTGTTGATTCACCCGGGTGAAGGATCGCCCAAGCAGAGCGGCGAAGGAATCGCCAAAGCCTGAAGCCTGGTATTGGGGGCAGTACCAGGCCCAGGTCCGGAAGGAAGCCAGGATGGCGCTAGGTGCATGGATGCACCCCTTCCGTTTTTTCATGCAACGCTGCCGCGTCGAAGTAATGGCAGACGTTGGGGGCAAGGCAGGCGAGGAATCGACTCAGTAAAAGGGGGCAAGGATGCCAAGGCTAACTAAGATCCGGGCACGAGCTGCAGCCCTGCACGCGGTGCAGAGCTACGCCAAGAAGCAAGGCGATCGCACACAACTAGTCGGTGGCGATGCGTTCCCGGTCGATCTGAAGATCTCCGGAACGGTCGGCAAGCTGAAGGTCGAGGAGTCGATCAGCGGCAACCTATCCATCGGGCACGACTTCGCCAAAAACAGCAACAACGGCATCGCACCGACAAAGGTGATCGCCTGGCTGATCACGCAAACGCCGGAACCTGGCAAGTGTGCCGAACAGCTACGAGCGTTCGCGAAGGCCACCAAGGAAGGCGAAACACTGGGCGACAACATCACGGCCGATCAGGAAGCCCAGGCCAAGCAACTTCTAGGTCTTTTCAACCAGGTCGAAACCAAGATTAGCAAGGGTTCGGTCTCATTCGCTGTTGCGAAGAAAGCCGCGGCATAGCGATGGATCGACGACGCGCGGCCGCGGCGATCCTGCTTCTGTCGGCAAGCTTCGGAGCTGGCGAGACGGCCATACACCTGGCGGTCCGCTACTTCCATCGGAAGTCGATCGACCCGAGCCGGCCACCGGCTGACGTGCCGTTTCCGCTGCGTGTTCAGAACTACTGGGGCGGTTCGTGTTATCACGCGTCAACCCAGGTGGCGTTGCGATGGGCCGACAAGGCCGAGATCGCGACCAACTGGCGGAACAACTACGGGGGCGCGGCTTCCACCAGCGACATCGCCAAGGTACTGAAGCGTTACGGGATCCCCTACAAAGCGACCAGGCTGGTCGGCAACGGGCAGGAATCGGCCGACGTGTCGATCCTGAACTATGCCCACGATCATCGCCTGGTTGCTGCGATCCACTTCTTTCATTACCACGCGATCAGCTTCCTGGGCTGGGTCCGAAAAGACGGCCGCGAGATGGCCTGCCTGTTGGACAACAACCGCACCAAGAACTTCATCTTCATCGAGAAGGCCGAGTTTCTACGGCGCTGGCGTGGCTACGGGGGTGGGGCGATCGTGCCGCTGGTCGAGGCACCACCACCAGTTCCCTACGATCCGAACGACTACTTGGAGAATCCCGAGCCATGAGCCAAAGCGATAACAGCACGAAGCCCACGGAGAAAGCCAACGCGACCAACGTGCTAGGCGACCTGGCGGTTCTGTTGGCGTTGCTGTTTTGCACGCTGGTCTCGACCTTCGAGTTTTGCACCGACATGATGCCGGCCTTCAATGCCTGGTTGGCAGCGGCGCGGCAATGTCACTGCGAGCGATGCGAAGCAGTCGAGCGCCAGAAGATCACGCCGGCACCGATGCCGCGAATATCACCCCCGCAAATTCCGCTGACACCAATTCAACCACCGGCTATCTAGTCGGCCGGTTACCTTTCACACTTCACACTGGGGGAACCAACATGAACCGCAAACTACTGGCCGGCCTGATCGTGGCTGTGTCACTGATCGCCAGTATCGGCGAGACATCGCCACCCGAGCCGCCGAAGATGGGCTTCGTCGAGCAGATCGAAGGGGTCAACCTGCCCGAGAATCAACGCTGGTATACGGTTCTCGTAACGTCCAAAGGGCAAGCCACGCCGATTACCAGTTGGTTCGATTCTGATCCCCGCCTGGCCGAGCTGCGAAGCCGAACCGAGTGGCGGCACTACACCAGCGAAAGCGAGCTTTTCACGCACCACCTGAAGCCGACCTACGGCAACGATTACCCGATTCTGGTGATCCAAGACGTGGACGGGGCGATGCGTGCCCAGCTGGGCGGGACGATTCTCAAATCGGTCACCAGCCCCGACGAACTGGTCGCGGCGTTGGATCTTGCAGCCCAGACGCTGCGGCCGATCGAGGACCAGCAACTACGCGCCAAGAAGGTGGGCGGCTGGATCTTCAACCGACGACCTGGCCCGAACGTCTGCCCTGGGCCGAACTGCAACCCAGACTTGCCACCGGCACCGATCGAAGGGCAACCAGTGGCTCCCCCGGAAACCAACCAGGCAAGCTCACCACCGGCCGACAAGAAGACACCGCTGGCCGATGCGTTGATATCGATCTTCGGTCCGCAAGTGGCACCCTGGGCGAATGGTTTCAATCTGGGGCAATCGGCCATCGCGGCTGGAATTGTGGGTGGTGCCTGGCTGTGGAAGCGCCGGCGATCCCGCAAGTCGGCCAAGTAACCCATCCCACACACATTACACCGCAATGAAAGGAATCGTTGCATGTTCGCACTGTTGAGCAATCCGCTGTTCTGGGGCCTGGCTGGGGCCGTTTATATCCTTTTCGTCCAGAAGCCAAAGGACGAAGAAACCAACCAGGCCGCAACGCCGGCCGAGTCGAAAGGCCTGCTGGGGACCGTGATCGGCATCGCCGAACGGAAGATCCTGCAGCGTGCCCAGCACGCCGCGGCCGAAGCCAAACTTCCCCTTATTGCCAACCTGTTGTCGGCGATCTCGTTGGGGGATGGCGTCGGCCTGACCAATGTTGCCGAGCAGATGGCCGACAACCTGCAGTCGGTCGAGGGGCGGCGTTTCATGTTGGGGAAGTTGGTCCGGACGCTGATCGCCGACTTCGCCAAGAATGACGCCAGCGAGTTCGCGGCGATCGCGGCCGAGGTCAACGACCGGAAGAAAGATCTGCAGGACGCCACAACGCGTCTGACTTCCAACAACGACCTGAAGGCCCAAGGGGTCTAGCTAACGCAGAAACCTTTTGTGAGTTGAGCCCGCGGCCGTTCTTCGGAGTGGCCGCGGGCTTGTTGCTGTATCGAGGGGAGAAAGCGTGAAGCCTGGTGAACTTTCGCGACTGTCACTGAAGAAAACCGCGGATCTGCTGAACGTCGATCGAGCTGTGATTGCCGAGCTGGTGAAGGATGGTTGCCCACGCAACAGCAACGGCACGATCAACATCTACAAGCTGACCGCCTGGCTACTGGTGCGCACGAAGGGGGCCTCACTTGGTTAGTATCCAGATCGACGCGACCGAGCTGCTGGAAGAGATCAACAACGCCGGCCTCGGCAAGGTGATCGACGAACGGACGCTTCGCCGGCATCGGTCCGAGCTGGGCCTCGGCAAAGCGGTCGACGTGGGAGCGTACGTCGGTAGCCTGGTCGATCGGTACCAGGCCAGGCAGACGGGAGCGGTCACCTACGAGGACAAAAAAGAGAAGGCACGGGAGCGCAGCGCCGAGTCGACGAAGAAGGGACAGGACATTGGTCCTTTACCTTCGATCGTCGATCCTGAGCGACGCGAGGCCTGTCGCTATAGCCTTCTGCTCTTCTTTGATACCTACATCAAGCCCGAGGGATTCTTCGCCTGGTCGGACGATCATCTGAAGATCTTCGAGACGATGCAAAATGCCATCTTGACCGGTGGCAACTTTGCGTTGGCTATGCCCCGAGGTTCCGGCAAAACGACCATCACTGAAGCCGCGGCTCTCTGGGCAATTCTGTTTGGGCACTGCAACTTCTGCGTGATCGTAGGGGCCACGGCCGAGAAAGGCCAGGAACTGCTCGAAACGATCAAAACCTATCTGGTTGCGAAGGATCTGCTGGTTGAAGACTTCCCGGAAGTTTGCATTCCGGTCATGCGATTGGAAGGGCAGCCCAATCGCTGCCGGGGTCAACACATCGATGGAGCTAGAACGCAGATCAGCTGGCATGACAACGAGCTGGTGTTTCCCACGGTCGAGGGTAGCAGCTGCAGCGGTTCGATCATTCGCACGTTCGGCATCACCTCGAAAGGTATCCGCGGGCAGAAATATACCAACGCCAACGGAGACACATTTCGGCCGGACCTGGTGCTGCTAGACGATCCGCAAGACGACGAATCGGCCGAGAACCCGACGCAGGTTCGCAAGCGTGAAAAGGTGATCAATGGCACAATTCTCGGGATGGCTGGCCCAGGGAAATCTCTGACCGCCATCATGCCTTGCACGGTGATCTGCCAAGACGACCTGGCAGCCCGCTATCTGGACCGCAAAAAGAATCCCGAGTGGCAGGGGATTCGCATCCAGATGATGAAGTCGATGCCTGCCAACGAAGAGATCTGGGAAGAATATTTCGCCATTCGGCGGGCCGATCTAGAAGCAGGCCTCGGCCCCGACCGGGCCAATGCCTTCTATCGGAAGAACCGCAAGGAGATGGATCGCGGTGCGGTCCCTTACTGGACCAGTCGGTTTGACCCTGGCGAAATTTCGGCCATTCAGCACGCCATGCATTTGCGAGACCGAGACCCGGTCATCTTTGCGGCTGAATACCAGAATGATCCGATTAATCCGGAATCGACCGACCTGGTAATCCTGACGGCGGACGAGATCGCCGCGAAGGTCCGCAACTATAAACGGGGCGACATTCCCAACGATACCGAGCTGATGGTCGGCTTTGTCGATGTTCAGTTGCATTGTCTCTATTACGTCCTGGCAGCCCTGAAGACCGACTTCAGCGGACACATCCCCGACTATGGTACCTGGCCCAAGCAGCCGACAAAATACTTCGCCTACAGCAACCGAATCGCCAACCCTATCAGTCGCCAGAAAACGGACGAGGGTGTCCTGATGGGAAAACTATTGGAAGACGCCCAGATTCGCCAAGCCTTAGAACGTTTGGTAAATGAAGACTTGATGCTGCGAAAGTGGGAACGAGAAGATGGGGCGGAATTCCAGCTGGACCTTCTGATGATCGATATGGGGAGTTGGACGCCTGTCATTAAGCAGTTCATTGCCGAATCGCCCCATCGGGCGCGAATGATTCCCGCCAAGGGGGATAGCCGTAAGCCAACCGAAAAGCGGATTAGCGAAACGAAACCCACGCCAGGCGTCGAGATCGGTGAAGAATGGATAATTCCCCTGGCTACGCGCAAAAACCCGGTACGGTATCTCTTGCACGATACGCATCACTGGAAATCAGAACTGCAAAAACGCTGGAAGGCCCCCATCGGGCAGCCTGGCTGTTGGACTCTCTACGATGGTAAGCCCATTGAGCATCGAATGATTTCGGAACACTGCGCCGCAGAATACGCCAATCGTGTTTCGGCCAAGGGGAATGTGGTCGATGTCTGGGAGAATCGACCAGGCCGCGACAACCATCTGTTGGACTGCGTGGTGGGCTGCCTGGTGGCCGGCAGCCGAAGAGGTTGTGCGGTACCTGATGCAAGTCTTCTGCGAGCTCGCCCACGCCGTGAGAAGAAGAAGGCAAAAATGAAGTTCAGCGAAGTGATGGCCCGCAAACGTGCTGAACAAGGATGGAGGTAGCACCATGGCCCCTCGGCAAAAGAAGGCCCCCGCAACAAAATCGCCACCTCCTCAGCCTGCCGGTGTCGCCTGTCCGCAGTGTGGAAGCGGTTACGCGCCGGTGTACTACACGCGGCAGCAGATGGGCAAGACGGTTCGTGTCCGCGAATGCCAGCATTGTGGCCGTCGATTTTCGACTGTCGAGAGAGTCGCCTGAAGATAATTTCCGGGCCTAGTTCCATATATGGAACTTGCTCTGCCAATCTCACTGCAGGCCCCCGATTCGATCTCCCGCGTCGGTCGTTCTCGTCGTAAGAACACCATCTGACAAGATGCGGCAAGCTGGTTCGACAGCCTGTCTCACAAATTCGCATGCAGAACGAAACGCCAATAGCTGGGGACACCTATGGCAGACGAACAGCAGGATCTGACGAACGAAATCGCCGACGCGGCCAACAAGCCGCGGCAGGTGACGGTTGACGGCGTGACGGTGCAAGGACATTCGATTCCTGATCTGGTCGCGGCAGACAAGTACCTGAGCCAGAAGAAGGCCATCAAGAAACGGGGATTCTTTTCGGCACGTCAAATGGTTCCACCTGGTACGGCCGGTTAATCATCACGAAAGCTAGGGGCAGCTTCCCGTGGTAGTCACCAACGACAAATCGCGAGTTGAGATCTTAGGAGCGGACGGCAATCCGATCCGCCGAGAGATGCAGCGTGACCGCCTGGCTTCTCAGTATCGTCAGCTGCGTGCCCGTTACGATGCGGCCGTAACCGACAATCTGAACAGGAACCATTGGGCCAACGCCGATCTGCTTTCGGCCCGGGCCGCGACGAATCCAAATGTTCGTCGTCGGGTACGTTCTCGAGCTCGGTATGAATGTCTCGAGAACAACAGCTTCGCCCGAGGCATGATTCTCACGATGTCCAACGACGTGGTCGGCACCGGCCCGAATCTTCGCGTCGAACATTCTAACCGCCCAGCCGCGCAGAAGCTGGAAGCGAACTTTCGCCGCTGGATGCGTCGCGTACAACTGGCCTCTACTCTTCGAACTGCGATCAGCAGCACGGTAGTCGATGGCGAGATCTACGGCGTCGCGGCTACGAATCCCAATGTTCGCAACAACGTCCAGCTGGACGTGAAGCTGCTGGAGGCGGATTACTGCACCGATACCGAGTTCTGGCAGACCGATCGCCGCGAAGACGGGATCGAATACGACGCAGCAGGCTACCCGGTGGCATACCACTTCCTGGAACACCACCCAGGCGACACGTATCCCAACGGCCAGCTCTTCAAGACCAAGCGTCTGGAAGCCGACCAGGTGATGCACTACTTCCGGAAAGACCGCCCAGGCCAACGCCGGGGGATTTCCTGGATTGTTTCCGCGTTGCCTTTGTTCGCTCTTTTGCGACGCTACACGCTGGCAACTTGCCATGCAGCCGAAACGGCCTCGAACTTCGCGGGCGTCATGTTCTCCAAGCCGGACGCTGTCGATGGCCCCGAGGAAGTGGAAGCTGGGGACCTGATCGAGTTGACCATGCGGATGATGGTCACCTTGCCACAAGGCTGGGAACTGAAGCAGTTGGAAGCCACCCAGCCAACCACCACATACAAGATGTTCCGCGACGCGGTGCTTTGCGAAATCGCCCGCTGTCTCAATATGCCGTTCAACAATGGCGATCAAGAGGCCTTTTTTTATGAAACAACGCATTCGAACGAGTCTACGTTCAATTTGCGCCAAGCAAGTCCAATAGCGAACTAGAAAGCCAAGGGAGAAACAAAGCCAATGCCCAACCATCAAGCAACTAACTCACCAGTGCCCCAAGACGACGCCGATGTCGATGTTTCTGACTTTCCCCAGGAAGTGGCGGCAGCTTGGGCGAATGTTGTACTGGATTTATTCCACCGTGGTGTCCGGAAATCTGATGGCCAGGACCAGGGGGACAAGTTGGCCTCGAAGCTTAAAAAGGCCGGGTAATATTGACCTTCCTTAGCCTGGTTTTCAACCCGAAACGGCCAGACACAGAAAGAAACAAAGTCCCGATTTTCGACCGTTCCCGTCGGGGTTGCCAAAATATCAGCCCCGGAAGAACCTAACCCCGGGGGGCCTGGATCGAGTTTGTGGCGACCGATCAGGTCGCAAAGAACGATTGCAGTTGTGTGACAACCTTGGTCGGTGGTTCGGCGATATCGACCGTCCGGACTTCGATGCGTGGACCATCCATATTCTCAATGTGATAGGTCGCCAAGTGGCCTGGCGGCATCATCGCACAAGGATACAGCAGGATCACTCGCGGACAGGCAAACTCTTTCGCGTAGGCATACATTTGGTACATATCCGCCTGCGATACCTTGTCGTGCGGTTTGGACGGATCGAGCAGCTTCCACTTGGTATCTACCAGGCAAATAAGTCTCCCTTTCTCGTGAACGCCGATGTCAGGCCTCAAACTAAATTGACCTTTACCCTCCCGCTGCAGCAGATGCTCTCCGCCCATCTGAGCAGTGACTCGGCACAAGTCTGAGCCAATCGCACGTTTCATCAGGCCGGCGATATATCGCTCGAAGACAGCGTTCATGTCAAACATCAGGCTGAAAGTCGACGTCGCCGCGGTGCGATCTGGCGACTCTCCCAGAATCAGGCTCTTGCCCAGGCTCAGTATCGATGAAAATCGCTCGTTTTGCCGATCCGTATTGATCAACGCCAGTTGTTGCGGGCTGAAGCGAACATCGCTCACTTCGTCAAACTCCATCAGCAGTGAAAGAGCCTCTTGCCCGATCGAGTGCTGCATCGCATAGCGACGACACACGTTGGTCGCCAGTTTCAACGTCTGGGAAAGGGGCACATCGACCGTGAAGGAGTCGCACCGCGTATAGAAACGCTCGGCGTGGGCTACGTTCCGGCGCACATGTTCTGCGAAGAGCAACTTGCCCTTGAGACAGCTTCGGTTAGCATCGACTTTCCGATAGTTGGCCACCCGGCCTCTTCGCCACTCGGTCGTCAGGTGCCTTAGATAGACCAACATGAATATATCTAACAGTGTGCCTGCCCGACTGGCTTGCGGGGCGATGTCGACTTCCCGAAATGGAATCATCTGGGCGACAGTCAGCATTTCAATCAGCCGCCGCCGAGTCTGGTCGTTGCTCAGGTCCGTTTTTGGCAGTACCTCGATGGCTCGGTTGCCGAGTGATATCGTGCCCGCAAAATTACTCGCCTTGATGGCGTGTCGGCCAATCTCAAACACCTTCTGCCCGGTCTGTCGCTGCAGATGCTCAAGCTTGGCAGCGTCGCGACCGGTGACCATTTTGGCCGCAGGGTTCCACTCCGGACCGATCCGGGCAGTCTCGTGCTCTCGCAGCGTCAGTACATTCGCAACCTTCACAGCAAACCTCAGCGATAGATCTTGCGGAAGCTCTCTGGCGATAGTTCTTCGGCTATCGCGTAAGAACGCTGATCCTGATAGTTATCGCTGGTCACCCCCAGTACCTTGCTGGCGACCTGGACTTGGTGCCCGACGATCGCGGCCGGATGGCACTTGGCGCGGCCATCTTGTTCGTTGCCATCCACCAGGTCCCCTAGCACTAACTGCACTTTCTCCCAATCGCCGTAGAAATACTCGTGCAGCAGCGGAACGATCTTCTCCAGAAAGACGGTCTGCAGTTCGTCGAACGTTCGTACTTTCATCAAGTAAGAGTGCCCGATCGTATGGTCGCGGTCATAAAGAAACTCGATGCGCTGATTCATCCGGTCGAGCATCAGGTCGAGATGAATCGGACCATCCTCCGTTTCTATCGGCGCGACACGCGTGAGCAGGCTCGGGTCGGGCATGACCTCTTCAAACGAAAACCGGCGACGCAATGCTAAATCCAGCAAGGCGATGCTGCGGTCGGCGGTGTTCATCGTGCCAATCAGGTACAGATTATCCGGCACGCCGAACAGGGGTTCGCTGGGCAGCATCGTATGGGTGTAAGGAAGCTTGACACGCACCCCGTCGATCCATTCGCTAGTCTTCTCATCAAACCGCATTCGCTTGTCAGGCTCAATCAGCGTGATCAACTCACCAAACACGTTCGAGATATTCGTCCGGTTAATTTCGTCGATGAACAAGGCATAGCTGTTGCCTGGGTCGTCCATCGCCCGCTTGACCATTCGCCGGAAGATGCCTGGCTGGACGCAGTAAGCAACCTCGCCAGCGGCATCGCTTTCGGTCTCGTCCATCACCACCGGCTTGATCCCCTCGACAAAGTCTTCGTAACTATACGACTGGTGGAAGGTGACGAAATCGTATCGCCGGACAACGCTTGGCTGCGGGGTGTAGTCTCGAATTCTGGCCGCCAACTCCTTAAGCTCCTCCAGGCAGTCGTCCGCCTCATCATGAAGCCGCCAGCGGGTTTGCTTCTCCTTCCAGAACAAGGGAGGTTCACTGTATTTTTGAGCCTGGACCAGTTCGCAATCGGGGTGACTGTACCTGCGGAGTACATTCCCAACCTTCTGCGTGATCGACGTCTTTCCGTCATTTGCCCCTGCTCGGGCAACTACCGGGTCCATCCTGGCAATCTCGGCTACCTTGGCCGTGCCACCATGCAGCAGAAGCGCCAAGGCGATCGCCTCATGCCAGGTCAGCTTGCCACATTGCTCCTCAATAAACGCTTCTTTCGTCAGTTCGACCTGCTCGTCCTGGAAGCGTGGAATCAGCTCTTTCAATATGCGGTACGTCTTCCCGGTACCTGGCGGGCCTGCCAGGATCAGGTTCAGCGGCAGTTCCTCTGGCGTTTCGCCGGTCGCCGGGTCGGCCTGCGGCTTCTTATCCGAGGCTGCCGGCGTGACCGGAGCCTTGCGGCTTTGACTGGCCACGACGAAGGCGAAGCTTTGGAGGTCGATGTTGTCCGTCACGTTCCAGTCGGCAAGTTCGTGCCGAAGCTGTTGGCAGATGTCCAAGACCCGTGCGTAGGTTTCGACCGTCAGCGGTTTGCCGGTCCCCAGCTTTTTCTCGCCGATCAACCCCAGGAAACGATCGAACTCCTGCGTCTTGATGTAGTAATGCTCGCCGGGATTCCACAGGAAGAGAAAATAGGTCGAGATCAGTTTCGTATGCGCCGCCGGGCAAGGCCTTTGCTGAAGCCAGTCGAGCAGCGTGCCCAGTGGGGTCTGCCAGTCGCCCGCGTCGCTCCCCCGCAAGGTCTCCAGAATCAGTTCCAGCAGCATAAAAAAGTCGCCTGGCTCGACCAGCAGCTTCTCTTCGATGTACTGTTTGCCGCGCCAGTCGAGAAACTGCGTCCACGCATACGCCTCAAACAGCTTCTGCTTCGCCTCGGCGTCGGTCGTTACCTTGGCTTCGCCCTGGACGTACGGCCCCCACACCTCCCGCAACTTCCGCGCGGCTTCTCGCTTGTATTGAATCTCTTCCCGGGCAAAATCTTCTGGCGGGTGGTCGAAGCTTTGGAAGTCGGGAACATAGCCCAGAAACAACTGCCGGGCCGCCTGAAGTTTTGCCGGGTCCATGGTGAGGAACTCCCAAGGGAAGGTTCAGTGGTCTATCGCTGGAAAGCTGGGGCCCGTGCCTGCAGAGTGAACAGGGTCACGACGATTGCCCTTCCGGTTGTTTCCGTTTTCGCCGCACAGGCTTCTTGGCTTTCTTGCCGGCAGCTTCCCGCTGCTCGCGAATGCGGTCTAGCAATACTGAGGCAGGTTCGTCGTTGGGGTCTTGCGGGACGAGTTCACCGCGGAAGGCCTTGGCTAGGATGGATTGATCTAGACGGACCAGTTCCTTCTCAGAGAAGCTTTGATGCTGCTCAACGTTGTCTATCAGTTCCATGCCTTCCTGAATAGCGATAGCGATTCTCGCTTGTTCTAGGCTCGACGGTACTGGAACAGGAAATCGCTTGACTTCACCAACATTGATATGCGGTGAGGCGGCCCCTTGTATCTTACTTTTGACTCGGTCTAGAAAGACGTATGGGCTATTAAGCCAATTCATGACGAATGACGCTGTGATTTCCAATGTTGGTCGCATCACCATCATTCTTTGTCCTAAGCAAAGCTGGGTGTCATCAGGTATTTGACAAGCAATGCCTAAGATTCCGCCTTCTCGGCTGTAAAGAATATCGCCAGGCTCAGGCGTAAGCCTAGCTACTCGCTCTTCAAAGGTTTTCTCGGATACAAAACGCGCGTTGGTCAGATCGAGTCTTCCTGGTCGAAACTCTGTGGTACGAACACACAGCTTGCCAGAATCCGTCCACTTGGGAGTTGAGTGAGGACAATCGACGATATTCGTACACAGTTCTTCCATGGCTCCCCAGCACCAACCCTCAGGCAGTTCCGGCAACTCCGAATCATCCACCGGTTCCGGCTCTTGATACTTCTCCTTCCAACCCTTGGGCGGCTTTTTGCCTTTGGCTTCGTACTTGGCCAGTTCGGCTTGTTCCCATCGCTCGCGGCGTTCTTGGCGGATGCGGGCCAGAAGCTGGCTGGCGGGTTCAACGTCGGGGTTTTCGGCTCGCCAGTCGGCGGTCAGGTCACCGCGGAACGCCGCGGCCAGCAGGCTTTGGCGGAACTGCTCCAGCAGCGGTCCCACCTCCGAAAGCGCCTCCCGAGCCTTCCGGCTCCGCTCCTGCAGGGCTTCGATCTTGGCGACGATGCGACGTTGTTCTTTTGTTGGCGCTATTGGGATTTCAAATCCCTTCATACGAGAAGCGGACAATTCTTTAAAGGTTGTCCCGCTAGATATAGACTCGGCATACTCCTTCGAAGCAAGCAGATAATGCCTGACAAACTCTGGAATTAAGTCATCTCCCAATACCAAATTCTTGAAACCTTGGTTGGTCGCAATTGGGTTTTCAGCGATTGCGCAATAGCCAATTGGGGCACGCGAAGTATACAAGACGGTTCCCTTGGGTAGGACCTTAGCGCTAGATTTCGCTAGGCCAACCTCGGATAGGCTTCGCTTTCCCCTCGCAATATAGGCATCCTGATATCCGGTTAGATCGGCCGGAGTGATCCAAGGGGTCCCTTGGGAGGTGAAGTTGTTATCGTCTTTTGATGGTGGTGTTCCACCGCCAACGACTTCCGCAATCTCACCAGCATTCGTCCACTTCCAGCTATCCGGAATATCCCAGCGAATCATTCGCTTATCTCTCCACCTTCAAGAATCGCGGTGAGCGCATCCATCTCTTCCATCGCCGTCTGCAGTCGTTCGCGAATCATTGCCGCAATCTCTTCCGGTCCCGGCAATTCCTCATGGTTTCCGGCGTCCTCGTCTTTCAACCAGTTAATGTCGAGGTTATCGCCTCGCTTGGCAATCTGCTCGCGGGTGAAGCAGCGGAAGCGGCCTTCTTCGCCTTGGTCGGTTCGTTTGCTGGTGCCGTCGGGCTTTTTGCCGTAGCACTTCTCGAACTCGACGAAGTGGGCGTGCGTGAGGGGAGTTCGTTTGCCGAAGGCAGGCATGTTGGCTCGCAGGTCGTAGACCCAGACCTGCTTGGTGTTGCCGTCGTCGGTCTTGCCGCGGGTGAAGAAGAGGACGTTTGTCTTGACTCCCTGGGCGTAGAAGATGCCGGTGGGGAGCCGCAGGATGGTGTGCAGGTGGCACTTCTCCATCAGGTCGGCCCGGATCCGGGTGCCGGTTCCTTCCTCGAACAGCACGTTATCCGGCAGGACCACCGCGGCCCGGCCGCCGGGCTTGAGCGTGCGGTAGATATGCTGCAGGAAGGCAAGCTGCTTGTTGCCGGTGACGAAGGTGAAATCGTCCCGCGTCGGCTTTCCGCCACCCCGCTTGGTACCGAAGGGAGGATTGGTGAGCACGACATCCGCCTTGGGCAGGCCGGCCCCTTGCGGCGAAAGGGTATCCCCCAGCACCAGGTCGCTATCGATCCCGTGTAGCATGGCGTTCATCAGCAGCAGGCGGTGGGTATCAGGCACCAGCTCGACCCCGACAAACGCCTGGCGACGCTGAAAGTCTTGCAGCTTCTGCGGCAGGTCGAACAGGTCGTCGGTCTGGGCCTTGATATAGCGATCGGCCTGAACGAGAAAGCCCCCGGTCCCGGCGGCGGGGTCCTGAACGATCTCGCCAGCCTGAGGCTTGAGACAGTTGACCATGCACTCGATCAGCGGCCGGGGCGTGAAGTACTGCCCGGCCCCCGACTTCTTCTCGCTGGCGTTACGCTCGAGCAGCCCTTCGTAAAGATCACCCAGCCCTTCTTCCCGAGCCGAGTACCAATCGAGTTTATCGATATCAGTCACGATGCGGGCCAGGTTTTTCGGCTGACGCAGGGCCGTATTGGCGTCATGAAACACGGCCTGCACGCGGCCGGAACCTTCATTCCCCAAATGCACGAGCAGGGCCCGGTAAAACGCCAGCTGATCAACCCCATCGAGCTTCACTAGGTCGTCCCAGCGGTACCCCTTAGGCAGCATCGACTCCTGGCTGGTCTCTTTCATCATCTTGAGAAAGAGGAGGTAGGTGAGCTCGGTGACGTACTCGTGATAGGTGATGCCGTCGTCGCGGAGGACGTGGCAGAGGTTCCAGAGCTTGGCGACGATGTCTTGGGTGTTCATCAATACTCAATAACAATTAGGTGCCTGTTCCCGTTCCGGTTTCTCCGTATATCGGGCCACGTCGCTGAGTGCGTCTTCCGATCCGGTCGAGGTATTCCTGTGCACGATTGTCGTTTGCTTCAAGGGCTTGCCGAAAATAGCTTTCGGCGGTCGAATACTCTCCGACGGCATAATAGCAAATACCCAGATGAAAAAGGATTCCTCCTGATTTATCGTCGTCCGCTTCTTCCAGCAGGAGATTCCAAATACTGATGGATTCGTACAACTTACCAAGCTTCATTAGCGAAAGTGCCAGGACCTTGCGTTCGCCGAAATCTTTTGGCTTTTGAAGGCGATTGACAACCTTCACGTATTTGCCTTCTTGGTAGAGTTGCCACCAATCTTGTGATTGAAGGCTCGAATCCGAAGGATCAATTGTCTCCGACTTCGTCGCGTCACGAACGATCGTCTGTTTCGACTTCGCTCCGCGAAATGCCTTGACCAACTTTCTTAGTTCTCGCTCTAGACTTCCCGAAAGATCCAAGCGATCGTAGTTGGAAATCAACAAGTCAGCGTTGTCTGAAAACATCTTGCATACCTCAAGCTTCGGATTGAGAATCCTAGCTCGTTGTCCGTCGACCGTGGGAACCGCCAATGGTTCGGGGTAGAGGTTGCGGACGAGAACGGTTGCATTCTTTTCTGCGAAACAAACAATCGATGGAGCGTCGGCTTCCTTGCCATCCTCTGTCGCACTCTTATTTTTTTGTTTGAATTGGTGCCAGCCATACGCGAATCCAAGTTCATAGATTACGTTTGGCCGCAATCCATCCAGCAAGCAAAGCACTAAATCCGCGTCAAAAATCTCACGATGAAGGTTTTCACGAAGTGTCAGCCCTGGCGTAAATACCTTCTCGTCGACTCTTACCTCAAATCCCTCGTCGCCAAGTACTCGTTCCATGATTCGGATGACGTCATTGATGTATTCAACGCCATCCATGATCGGTGGATATAGCGATGCGGACGGACTATGCCAAGGACGCACTAGAAAAATCTTGTACTCTTTCTCTGCATATGAACTAATGCGAGCCATTACTGCTCTCCTCTTGATGCGTCACGTTGCCGACTCCCATATCTTATCCGCAATCTGCCGAAGTACGTTTTGCAACGCACCATTAAAGATTTTATTCAACCTCTCAAGCCCACCCTGCTGCTTAAACTGCCCGGCATCCAGGGCCTCGCGGTCGACGATCACTTCCTGTTCGAGTTGCTTTCCAATTCGCTCAAGCCACTTCCGCTGAGGTGGCGTCCAGGGCTGGCTTTCCATGATTTGTTTCATAGCGGCTTGAACGCGTTCTTTGTGGGCCACCAGGGGCTGGCCGCAGGCGACGTGGCGGATGTAGCCGATGATGGTGGCGGCGATGTCCTGGTTGGTGGTTTCGCGCCAGGCTGTGCGGAGGTTGGCTTCGGTGAAGCCTGCCTCGTCGAGGGCCAGGCGAAGTTCACGAAGCTGAGTTCGGGTCAGGTCGCGGGGACGCTGCGTCACGATCAGCAGCGCCGGCAGGTCGTCGAGGTGCTGGGTGACGTAGTCGCGGAACGCTTCGAGGTAGTCTTCCGGCTTCTTCGCCGTGCCATAGCCCCGTTCAACGCTGCGGAGTTCGTCTTCGTGATCGGAAACCACGAACCGGGTCCCGCCCCGGCGAACGTCGTCCAAAATGGTACCGGTGCTTTTGCGTTCGCGGAACCAGTCGGCCAGCGATTTGGGGGATGAATTTTTCAGGTGGTCGATCAGTTCGCGCTGGCTCATCCCGGTGGCCGCTTCCAGGCGTTCCTTTTGGCTGTCGGAGAGCTTCTTACGCTGCAGCTTGGCGATGAGCTGGTCTTTGACCTGGGCCTGGTACGCCTCATCGTCGATCGTGCACAGTTCTTCCACCAACTGCTCGAACGAGATGCTGGGCTGGGTGACGACCGGCTTCATCTGGCTGACCTGCTGAAGGCCCGAGTAGAGATCGACCGCATCGAAAATCTGGAACCGCTGTTTGTCATCGCCGGGGGCGTACAGGTCGGCGCAAAGCCGGGTGGCCCGGCCGAGCATCTGCTCGAACAGGATGCGGCTCTTAACGCGACGGAGGAACACTAGGTTGCAGATCGCCGGGACATCGATCCCGGTGGTGAGCAGGTCGACCGTGACAACGATATTGGGCCGCTGCTCGTTCTTGTACCGGCGAATGAGCTGCAGTGGTTTGTCGGAGCTGCCGGTGATTTTCATGATGGTGTCATCGTAAATCGGCCCGTAGGCCTCGGCGAACGTTTCCTTCAAGATTCGAACGACCATATCGGCATGCAGGTCGTTGACGCAGAAGACAAGCGTCTTGCCGGGAAGCGTGGGATCGATGTGGTCGGTCAGGGCTTTGCAAACTTCGCGGTTGAAGTTCTCGGTAAGGACCTGCCGATTGAAGGCGTCGACCTCGAAGTTGACCTCGTCAGGCGTGTTGAACAGTTCCAACTGGTTGGTCTGCGAGTCGATGATCTTCATCTCCTCGCCTTTGTTCCAGAGGATGCCGTCTTGGGAAAGCTTCGTGCGAATCTGGTAAGGGGGCTCGTGATCGACCAGCCAGCCATCGATCACGGCCTGGCGGTACGAGTATTGATAGATGGGAGGGCCGAAGATCTCGGTGGTGTGCAGGGCCGGGGTGGCGGTCAGGCCGATGCGGACGGCGTCGAAATGATCGATCACGCGGCGATACTTCGAGATGTATTCCGCTTCGCTGCGAAACTCAAGCTCGGAATCGCTCATTTCCTGATCGAGATTGTAGCCGCGGTGACATTCATCGATGACGATGCAGTCGTACCAGTCGACCGGCACCGGCGGGGAGTTTTCATCGGGATAGAGCAGCCGCTTGACCATGCCCTGGACGGTGGCAATGTGCAGCTTGGTCTCGGTATCGGGCCGCAGGTCGCCCAGTTGCTTCACGTCGTAGATATCGGAGAACGACTGATAGTTTTCCAGCCGCAGGTCTTGCAGGGCATCGCCGGTCTGGTGCCCCAGGGCACTCCGATCGACCAGGAACAGCACACGGCGGAAACGGCCTGCCTTGATCAACCGGTAGATGAGGCCGATGCAGGTCCGCGTCTTGCCGGTGCCGGTCGCCATAGCGACGAGCATCTCGCGTCCCCCTTCCCGTATGCGTTTTTCGACGGCACGGATGGCTTCGGCCTGGTAGTCACGCAGGGGAAGGTAATCGATCGACTCCGTCTCCAGGCGATGCTCGGCGGATTCGATATCCTGGGCGAGCATCTGCGTGAGGCCTTCGGGCGTGTACCAGGCCTCCAAGGCACGCGGATGGTTATAGGTCTTGCGGGCGTCCTGAAACCAGATGCCGCTCAGCTCTTGAATCTGCCGAAGGTACGGGCGTCCGTTCGTCGAGAAAAGGAACGGGACCTGGCATGTTTCCCAGGGGCCGCCGTTGGGCTCTTGCGATGGTTCGCCGCGAAAGCCTTGGCTGTAACGCTTCGCCTGGACGATCGCACTGGCGCAGTTTTTATTGGAACGCTTGGCTTCGATCACCGCCACTGGCTTCAAGCCAGCGAACAGGCAGTAGTCGGCCGGACCATTCTGGGTGGGCCACTCGGCGATTGCCAGGTTGCGGCCTTTGACAGGCCGGGCACCGGCGGAGTGGCGAAGGGAATCGGTATCGGCTTCCCAGCCTGCGGCACGAAGCTGTGAATCGATGAGGCGACGCGTGGTGACTTCGTCCAGATCGACTTGTTCGGCCTGTTGATGGGCAGCCTGAACGACCGCTTCCTGTTCGGCAGGCGGCTTGGCGGCAGCGGCGACCTGAATCGCTTCCAGCTTCTTTTGAAACGCCTTTTCCTGCTCGACAAGAAGTTGCTCGGTCTCTGCGGCCAGTTCCAGAGCGGCGGCCTGCTGCTGGTATGCCTGCTCCACGCGAAGCTCTGCTTCCTGGAGCCGTTTGGCGTGCTCCTCGGCCGTGGCGATCGCCCCTTGGGACTGCTCCTGCGATTGGACGAGCATTTCGCGCAGGCGAGCCAGTTCCTGCGTGAGTTCCTGCTCGGCCAGGACCGGATCCGGAGGAGGCACAAACGCGGGACGCTTGAAATTGCGATCGCGACCGAAACTGGCCTGAAACCATACGGCCAGTTTGTGAGCCATCCGTAGCTGATGGAGGGCCTCGCGCCGATCGCCGGCAGGAGTATGGGCGGCCGAGTTGCCAGCGAGCCGAAGGCCGTCGAATAGCTGCTTGACCTCACTGGTAATCACCCGACCATCGCGAAGCATTCCGACGATTTGCGAGAAAGGGTCCCGCTCGGTCACAGCGAAAGCAGAATAGGCCGCGGCTTGCCTGGCCAGGTTCTCGCCGAACAACCGCAGCTTGAACAAGGCCGCATTGGCATCGTCAAAGACGTACCTCTCCGCAAAAGCTGCGGTCCGAACCAGCATCGAATCGTGCTCTGCAAGGAAGGCAAAGTTGGGTGAATGCGAGAGAGGTGGGTTCATTCCAAGGCTAAAGACGGGCATTTCGAATGAAAAGAAGTCCGAGCAGATCGAGAGAAACAGCCCGGGCCAACCCGTCCCCCTCGATAGCAGGCCTATCTAGATTAGCAGACGGGACAGTGCCGCTCAAGAATTGACAAGAATGGGCAGGTAAGTAAATCGAATGTCGGGAGATTCACGAGCGACATCGATGCCCTGGGCCAGAACAACAGCCCGATCGAGGTGATGGGGATCGACGAACTGAAAGTGTTCGCCACCGAGCTTGTCACCAAAGTTCGCGGTAGCGGAGCGATCCAGTGGCAACAAAAACTTGCATTCGCAGTTCAGTCACTCACTCAGTTTCAGCCTATTGAGCATAGCTCCATTTATCGATCCATAGCACCATGCAGCCAAACCTTGCCTAGCGATCCGGATTATCATGCGTTTTGTTTGAACTCATCGCTGTAGGTGGGGAGTTTTCTCTTCGCTTGTTCTTCCACTGTTCGGACCTCCTTCAGGAAACATTATCCCGGCCCTGGCCACTGTCCGAAAGTCGTGGGCTATCGCAGGAGTATCGTTTACGTTGACGTGGAGACAGGTGCGCACGAAATCAAAGGAATGGGGATCGTGGAGTTCGTGATTTCGATTCTAGAAGAATCTAGTCCACTGCCCCCAGGCGTAATTAAGAAAGGCGAAATGGCAGGGCCGCACACATTCGGACCATAAGATGGATTGATGTAGCGTCGACGAAACTATACCCCTCAGGCCGAATAGATTCCGAATCAAGTTCCCACTCTAGTCAACGTCGGAAATCACGGCTTGAAAGCGGTACACGCGTTCTGGCGACGGCAAGTAACTCGAGATCATTTTTTCCTCGCCGGAACCCTGGTAGCAAGACCGGCGACCAAGCAGCCGATTGAGCAAATCCCGCTCGGCGTGTATGTCCACTCCCTCACCGCCGCAGAACGCACCGAGTTCGGCTTCGACGCCAGTTGGGTCTCTGGGATTGACGCGGAAGATCACCGCACCGTCCGCTTGCAGCTGGAAAAGTCCGGCGGCGGTCGGGTTCAGATTCAGTTGCTCCGCGACGTCGCTTGGGTAGAAGCCGCAGGCTGCGTCGTCGGCGAGACAATCTTCCTCAACATGCCGGAATTGGGGGCGGAAGGAATCGCCGACGTGCTGGCGATCGAACCTTGCCCGCCGCTGGAAACGCTGCCGGCCGATTGCAACCCCAGTCAGTACCGCCTTGTCACCGGCACGATTCAACATGAATCAGGCGAAACGCTTGATCTCAAACTAACGAGCGAACCAGCCCCAATCGGCGTCACCCCCTCCCACCCCATCTGGTCGGTCGACCAACAAGACTGGATCAACGCCGCCGACCTAAAACCAGGCGAAACCGTCAAAACCTTGACCGGCACGTCTAAAGTCGAAACAATTAGCGAAAGGGAAGCCGCTGAACCGGTTTACAATATTGAGGTCGAGGGGGACCATGTTTACCGAATAGGCGACAGCGGCGTGCTGGTGCACAATGCGTCATCAAAGGAGTGTGGCCTCTTTGGGGAACGTTTTGGAGCAGTACCGAAATATACGACCGAAGCAGCTGGCAATTCTGGCAAAAGTCGAACGACGCTAATGCAAGCCAGACTAACTAAGGATCGAATCAAGAACGGCGAGGAACCGAAGGTTTATCCACCTGGCTGGCCTGATGGTATCAATCTTCCGGGTTTGACGAGAATTGCGCGAGGGCACATACTTGTTAACAATCTAGGCGGCAAAGGGAGATGCCCGAAACCTTGTTCCGATTTGTCAAGTGACAACCAATTTAGACATGTGGAACAAAGCGGAAAAATTGGTAAGAGACAGAGTTAGAGACGACGGATATACCGTAGATTATGAAGTGCAGCTCACCTATTTGAAAGCGAACCCTCACACACGGCGATTGCGCCATGATGGGTTGTCTGCGATACTGAGGCAATGGCGGTCAGGTGATTTCGTGACGGAGGTTGTTGCGGCCTGATTGGGTATTCTCAGGTGCCTTTCTCATGTCGTCACGTTCGCCCATTTCTCTGCAAGAGTGCTTTGCCAATTTGACCGATCCGCGGACTCGTAAGGTGACTTATCCGTTAACCAACATCGTGACTATCGCGCTGTGTGCGGTGATGACTGGGGCGGATGATTTTGTGGCCATCGCCGACTGGGCCGAGATGAAGAGAGAGTGGCTGGGGAAGTTTCTCGATTTGAGTTCCGGCATCCCTTCGCACGATCGCTTTAACGCCATCTTTGCTTCGCTGAATCCGGCTGAGTTTGAGAAGTGTTTGCTGACTTGGATCACCGCCTTGCACGAAATCACCAACGGGCAGATCATCGCGATTGACGGCAAGACGCTGCGGCGAAGCTTCGACAAGGCCAGCAGCAAGGCGGCCATTCACATGGTCAGTGCCTGGGCAACTGCCAACCACGTGAGTCTCGGCCAGGTAGTAACCGACGCGAAGAGCAACGAGATCACCGCGATTCCCAAACTGCTCGAAATTGTCGAGATTTCCGGCAGTTTGGTGACGATTGACGCTCAAGGTTGCCAACAGGACATCGCTCAGAAGATTGTCGACCAGGGGGCCGATTATTGCCTGGCCGTGAAGCGCAATCAGCCGACGCTGCATGATTCGATCGAAGCATTTTTCGTCACGCAGCAAGAGAACAATTTCAAGCGAGCCTAAGTGCATCGACATGAAACGCACGAGAAAGGACATGGCCGCGAGGAGTTGCGATCTTATTACATCTGCCCAGTGAACGACGAGATCATCGCGCGAGATCGTTGGTCAAACTTGAGGGCAATCGGGATGACGATCAATATCGTCCGGCAGAATTGCAAAGAGACGAGCGAGGTGCGATATTACATCCTGAGCAAGTACCTCTCAGGCAAGCGTTTCGCCGAGGCCGTTCGCGGTCATTGGGGCATTGAAAACAGCCTGCACTGGCAACTGGATGTGACGTTCGGTGAAGACCAATCTCGCAGCCGCAAAGGTCACGCCAACACCAATTTCAGCCTGCTGAGAAGAACGAGCCTGAGCCTGCTGAAGAACAACAAAACCGCAAAGGTCGGGGTGAAGAACAAACGACTAAAATGCGGCTGGGGCGATGACTACCGCATGGAAGTCCTGATGGGACGGTGAGTTATGGTGCAATCGCCGTGAACCCTCACATTCCGCAGCAAATTACCATTTCGGCCAAGGGTTGGAAGTGTGGGATCAATAATTGCTGGGATTTGCCTTCTTCGCCCGTTCTGATTAATCAGATCTTTGATCTATCAAAGTGCCCCTTAACGAAGAATCCGTAATATGACTGCTGAGCTAAAATCTTTTTCGAAGCTCGTGGTTCCTCCTAGCGAGCCAATGTATACAAACGAAGACTGGCAGCAGGTGGAGCGCAGCTTGGGAATTGAACTGCCGAAGGACTACAAGCAATTCATTTCTGTCTATGGCTCAGGTACGTTGCAGTCGTTTCTGCATATTCTGAACTATTCGGATCCACGGATACCGGCCCAACAAATCACGGACACGATCTTTTCGCAACTTAAATCGGTACCAAGAGGCGGATAAGTGCGATGACTTCAATGCCTATCCTGACAAGGGAGGGCTATTTCCGTTTGCGAGCACCGATGATGGCAATTACCTGTTTTGGAAAATGGATGGCTATGCCGACAACTGGGGAGTGGCCGCATATGACTTTACATCCGGATCAATTCTGTACGCGAAACAAGTCGGGATGGTAAAATGCCTGCCAAAGCTGGTGCAAAAGGATAATCCATTTGGCGATCGATTTTGCAATATTGAGAACTTCGATCCTCCCTGCATTTTCAAGCCATGGTCGGGTGAGTGATTACGCTAATACTTGCTTGACTTAGGCTATGTCATGAGTATTATTCCTAGGCTTTCTAAAATCGGGTCGCTTATCGCCTTGGCTAGGAACGAAGTTCGTTAAAGTTGCTGGGGCACTTCAGCGTATCAATTAATAAAGCGCTCACTGCAGGTGAAGAAGTCGCGGCGCATTGCCGACACGTATCGCGGACGACGCAATCTATTGCCAACGATGACCGCGGCCCGACGGAACCCCAGAATCAAAACGTATGACAACCGCCAAGTCGCCGAGGGCAACTGCAGATTAGTTGCTCTCGTCGCTTGGATGCGATAGCTGGCTTGTATCACGGCAAAAGAAGGAATTGGGCTAAAAGGCCAACGACGGCCCGACTCGCAAGACTGTCGCTACCAGATCTTGCGAAAGATCCATTAAGCAAGATGCAGCTCGCTATGCTTTGTCTTTGGTGGCGGGATGGATGGCCGCATTACAGATAGTAGGTCGAAACATTAATCGGCGAAGGAGTGAAATAATGCGACAGCTGGCTTTTTATCTTGCCGTTATCATCTCGGTCGGCTGTCACTACCAAGCGAACATGGAACCACAGGGAGTTGCCAAAATGACGAAGCCGGAGGAAACGACGGATTTAAGTTCGCATGGCTTGCCATTACTGATGGATTTACCCAAGAATTCTGAGTTTCGCGTGCCTGGTCAAGCCGACCTGGAAATTGTCAGCGGCCAGCAATTCCAACTCATCATCGCCAACGGGCATTTCGATTTGGCGGAGGTGAAGGAACGGCAGACCGGTCCGAAGTCTTTTGTCGAATACCTCGATACGGAGATCGATGAGCCGAATCGGTTCGTAGTGCATGGCCGGGTGGCCTGCCCCAATTTTCTGTACCAGGCGTTATGAAAGATCGGACTGGGAAACAGGTAACGATTCAATGGGATCGCTGTGCCGCTGGAACGCAGGGAGCGCAGCGACTGAAGTGGAAGCGGCACAGCGACGCGCGAACTCGGCCGGGGTCAGGTAGCCCAGACTGCTGTGCGGGCGTCGCTCGTTGAAATCTTCTCGCCCACGCCCGAGCCTTGATCCTGGCGTCCTCCTCGTTCAGCAGATCGGTCTGGTGCAGGTACTCGTCGCGAAGGCGGCTGTTGAAACTTTCGCACAAGCCGTTTTGCCAGGGCGAGCCGGGTTCGATGTAGAGCACTTCCACACCGATCAGGAGCAGCCAGGTCTTGATCGCGCACCAACTTCAAAATTCGTTTGGTGAGACGAGCGTCTTCGTCCTTCGGCTTCCCCTCAAACCGCTGGCTCGATCGGGGCTGATCAAGCACGCGACAGGCCCGCCGCTCGGAGACCGAATAGTTCTCCTGAAGCTGCTTGACCGCATCGCGGCGTGACTGAGGGGTGGTCAGTTTCCCTTGGCGATCTCCTTCAGCATCGAGATGTCGAGCGCCTGGTCGGCGATAATCCGCTTCAGCCGGTTGTTCTCTTCTTCGAGCGACTTGAGGCGTTTCGCCTCTTCGCTCTTCATGCCGCCGTACTGCGTTCGCCAGCGGCTGAGCGTCGCCTCGCTCACCTCCAACGCCTGCAACACTTCGCCGACGCTCTTGCCCGCCGCCAACATGGCGTCCGCGTCCCGCAACTTCTTGATGATCTGCTCGGCCGAATGCCGACGTCGCTTCTTGCTCATGAAAAATCCTTCGCCAGAATTTTGGCTCTGGATCTTTCATAACGAATGGATCAGGATTTGGGGAGCACTCCAACAGGAACAATCGCTGCCGGTTCTGCAAGAATTCAAAACGTGGCTCGCCGAGCAGCGCGAGAAGGTGTTGCCGAAAAGCCCGATCGGCCAAGCGGCCGCCTACACGTTCAATCAATGGAACGCCTTGCAGCGTTACTGCGATTCAGGCGAACTAAAAATCGACAACAACGCCGCCGAGCGGATCATGCGTCCGGTGGCGATCGGCAGAAAGAACTGGCTGTTCGTCGCCAGCCGAACCGGCGGCGAGCGGGCCGCGGTCTTGATGAGCGTCGTGCAAAGTTGCAAACGGAATCATGTCGAACCGTGGGCCTACCTGCGCGACGCCTTCGCGCGTCTGCCCAAACTGGGCGACGCCCCGACCAGCGAAAACCTCGACCAGTTTCTGCCCCACCGTTGGCTAAAAGCCAACCCGAACCACGCCTGGCACATTCAACAACTGCGTCAGCAAAACCCCTAAGCCCCGGCCCGATGAGCCAAGTCAAACCCGCCACAACGTGCGGTTGGCCGGACGGGTACCTTGTGGAGCCATCTTCCTCGGCCATCGCGCCAGACGATCAAGAATCATCTTGCTGCCTTGCTGCGCCAGCATGCAACTCGCATCAAAAATGGAAAGTAAGCCCACGATGAGCGATAAAATCGAATCCCGACATCGTCAACGCAAGGCGATTCTCTACGTGCGGCAATCGTCCAGCTTTCAGGTACAGCACAATGAAGAGAGCCGCAAGCTTCAGTATGCCATGCAGCAGCGATTATATGAATTGGGCTGGGAGCAGGTCGAGGTCATCGACGAAGACCTGGGACGCAGCGCCGCTGGTGGCGTGGTCCGCAGTGGTTTTGAACGAATGGTCGCAGACGTGTGCTTGGGCAATGTCGGAGCCGTGGCAGCGCGAGAAGTGTCGCGATTTGCCCGGAACAGTCGCAAATGGCAGAAGTTGGTTGAGTTCTGTCGCGTCGTCGATACGCTATTAATTGATCAAGAGACCGTTTACGCGCCGAGACAAAGCAACGACTGCCTGCTCTTCGGCTTCAAAGGGAGCTTGAACGAATACGAACTCGATCTGTTGCGTCAGCGGTCGGTTGAAGCTCGCTATGAAAAGGCAAAACGTGGTGAGTTGATCGTATCGGCTCCAGTGGGTTACTTAAAGACGGGAACGGTACGGGCCGGTGGCGTGCGATTGGAAAAAGATCCCAACGCCCGAGTCCGTGAAGCGATCGAACTGGTATTTTCCAAATGTTTCGAGCTAGGCAGTGTGCGGCAGGCTTTGATGTGGTGGATCGAGCAAGGCTTACAGTTCCCAGTACGCAATGATCAGGGAGAGTTGGCCTGGAAACGTCCGACTTATTCGATGTTTTATCACCTGGTGACTCATCCGGCATACGGCGGGGCGTATGCCTACGGTCGCACGAATCACAAGCCTCACTATCGAGACGGTAGCTTGTCGCGCAAGTCGCGGCGAAAACCGCTAGATGAGTGGATCGCTTTGATTCCCGATCATCACGAAGGTTATCTTGCCTGGGATGACTTTCAACGCCTGCAAGAGATCATCAAATCGAACAACCTGCACCAAGGGAAAGGGGCTGCCCGTGGCGGATCGGCACTCCTGGCTGGCTTGCTGCATCGTCGTTGCTGTGCCCGTAAACTCGTGGTCACCTACACGGGAACCTATCACGACGCGCCGCGTTATTGCTGTTACCGTGGCCACTTGGATAATGGGGAGAAGAAATGCATTTCACTTGGCGGCGTGCCCGTGGATCGCGCCGTATTACAACAGATTTGCCATGTCCTGGCACCTGCCGCAATTGAGGCTTCCGTGCTCGCCCATCAACAACAGTCCGAACAACGTGACGAAGTGCTGCGTGCCCTAGAACGTGACCTGGAGTCAGCACGCTACGAAGCCACACGGGCTCAACGTCAATTTGATGCGGTTGATCCTGACAATCGCTTGGTTGCCGAAGAATTAGAACGGCGTTGGAACGCGGCGCTTACTCGGATAGGCGATATCGCAATTCGCATCCGCCAGCATCATCAACAACACTAAGCAAGCGAAGAGGTAAACGCCGACGAATTCGCTCAGCTGACTGCCGATATCGACACCGTTTGGAACAATCCCGAGGCTGATATCCGCGTGAAAAAACGTATCCTACGTACGTTAATCGAGGACATAATCGTCGACATCGATACGGACTCTCACGAAGTCGTGCTGACGATCCACTGGGTCGGAGGAATCCATACCGAGTTACGAGTGCCCCGCCGTCGTCGCGGAAAGGCTGCCGCTTCAGCCAGCAACTCCTTCAGTCGCTGGTTCTCTACTTGCAGCTCACGCAGCCGCTTCGCTTCGTCCGACTTCATCCCGCCGAACTGCTTCTTCCACCGCATCCAGGTCGCCTCGCTGATCGCGAGGGCCTGATACACTTCGGCCGAAGACTTACCGGCCGCCAGCATGGCTTCGCCCTCTTGCAGGGCCTTCACGATCTGCTCAGGACTACGTCGTTTACGCATCTTGTTCATCAGAGTCTCCTTGGCCTGAATTGGCCTCTAGACTCTCATAACACATGGACCAGTTTTTGGGGAGCACGCCACGCCCTGATGCTGGTCGCGGCCCGGTTACGACACATCGCCGGCACAATGTGAGGCACGCGGCGTTACATGGATATGGACCGGCTCGACGAACCAGAGGAGGCAGGAGAAGATTTAAAGTGAAAATCTTTTTTGCCGCGCGCGGCAAAAAAGATTCCAGAGCCAGGCTGGAAATCGAATGTGCGCAACTTGACGGACGGTACCCACTTCTCACGCTAAGCCGGATTCAGCGAAGCAAAAATGGCGTTGAAACGATCGTGCGAAGGGATGCCGGAACTCAAATCGAGAGACTTTCCCCGCCACTCCTTCTTCATCTCGGCCCAGTCAGCAATGGCCACGAAATCATCCGCACCACTCATCACCGCACACAGCGCGATAGTCACGATGTTGGTTAACGGATAAATCACGTTGCGAGTCCGCGGATCGGTCAAATCGGCAAAGTACTCTTGCAGAGAAATGGGCGAAAGTGACGACATGAGAAAGGCGTCTGAGAACACCCGATCAGGCCGCAACGACCTCCGTCACAAAAACGCCTGACTGCCATTGCCTCAGTATCGCAGATGACCCATCATAGCGTGATCGCTTACAGACTGAAGCAACTCGATTCACAATCATGTCAATGGTTTCAATGAAAGACAAATGGTGAGCCTAAGTTGCCCCACTATATCGCGGGCAGAAACTGCCGAATCGCTAAATCATCCACGCTCCTTATCTTCTCCGTTTTTTCTTTTCTCCGCTATTGTGCCCATTGAAAACGTTGTTTCTTCGGCCCGCCGTTTCGCATCAGTTCTGCGAGTGCTTCTTCGTACGGGATTGATTCTTTTACACCGTGGAAGATAACTTTGCCGAATTGGTCTTCGATAATGATCTCACCCCAGATTGTCGTGTGGTCTTTGTTGAAGTCGAGTTGATCGAACTGAGCTTGCGAAATTCCTATGGTGGCGTGCCCGATCGCTTTTGGTGGATATCGGAACGGACTCACCGGGCCTGCTGATCCTAAGATTGCGTGACGGGGAGACTTGAAGGTCATCACCATGAAATAGTTATGGTCCGGATCTCGCGGGTAATCGATAACCATTTTTCCCGCGCAGAGCCCGGGGGCGTCGAGGTCCCATTCGACCTTGACCTCGTCCATCATCTCAATAACGTAACCAGGAGCTGCGTAACGAGTATACGACTTGGGCTCCTGCCATACACAATAAGCGGCGAAGACAGATACGAGCGTGACCGCGACGACAAGTGCCCGGAGCGAAAAGCGTCGCGGTAACGAGATCATTATCGGGCGCTCCAAGGGGAATGAGAAGACTGGAGGATAGATAAAAATACTGTAGTAGACGGAGGTTGTTGTTGCCAGTGTCCTGTCCCGTTAATTTGCAGTAGTCGAGACTTCACCTGACACCACTGTTACCTTATGAGGAAACATCTTTGCGTGCAACGGAGTGTAGGTGAGCGCAGCGAACCGAAACGGAAGGGTACTGCAAGTTGAGGCCATTCGGTTTTAGGAAAGTGTCTTATGCTACGCCCTCCATCTTACTTTCTCAAAGTGTTGGTCCATCCGGCTTTTTCATGGGTACAAATTCAATCCTCCGCAGTGGAAGAAGATGGCCGTTTTGAAGTTTTCTCGGTTGCGGTAGCCTCCGACTCGGCGTTTGATGGCCATGATTTTGCTGTTGATGCCTTCCGCTACTGCGTTGGTAATTCCATGCGTGCAGTAGCTGACGACATTCGCCAGGCGTTCTTTGATCGTTCGAGCGACCTTCTTCATCGGCGCCAGCTTGGTGTGGATTACGCGGCGATACCAGTCTTTGAAATAAGTGGGCGCCGACGATGCATCGGCATGCTCCCACAGATCACGAAGCATTTCTTTGTAGGCCCACGCCTTGCCGGTTTCTAGCTGCAAGGTGAACGCCTGATCGAGTTGCGACTGCTGCTTTTCGGTGAGGTTCTCTTGGCTCTTTAGCCACACGTATTTTGTTTTTGCCAAACGATGATCGTCTGCTTGCTGCAGCTGGCGATGTTCGCCTTTGCGAACCTGATCGACCGCCTTAGTCGCTAACTGCATCACATGAAAACGGTCGTGCACGATCTTCGCTTCGGCCAGGGGAATGGTTTGCTGAGCCGCGTGGACATAGGCCTGGCACATGTCCATCGCAATCGCTTCAACCGAGGCAATTTGTTCATCAGAAAGCTGCGAAAGACAGGCAATTCCGCTCTCGGTGTCGTGCCCGTCGGCGATCGCTTCGACCGTGCTGGCATCGAGATCGTACAGCAACGTGATGTAGTTGTGCCCCTTGGCGAACGCCTTTTCGTCGATGCCGATTCGCGGCTTCGGCTGGGCCTGCTTGCGCAGCTTGCCGCGTGCGACGGCACGTTGAATGACGTTCCAAGTTTGGTCCCAGTTGGTTCGCAGAATCTGCATCGCTCCGGTCACCGTTTGCGTGGCCAGCAGCACGTCGATCGCCAGCCGCTCGAAGAGAATTGTGAAGCGGCTACCCTTCTCGGCCCACGACACGTCTGCCTGCTTGACGCCATGCTGCGGACAATTCACCCGCGGCACGGCAGCATGCAAAATGGTCTTAAACTGGCAACTGTCCAAATGCCGCCAACTCCGCTGCGGAGCGTGATCGTAACAGGCCAGCTTGGCATCGCACTCAGGGCAACAAAACTTGGTGCCGGGCGGGTGTTCGACATGCACATCAATCTGCTGCCGATCCACATCAAGCGCCACCTGCGACACAAACCACGGCGACTTCAGGCCCAAAAGGTGCTGGTAAAGTTCTTTGTCTTGCATGAATGCTTCTCCTTCTCGGAGAATTCTAGCAGACCCATGAAAAAGCCGGATGGACCTAATATTTCTTTATCGCACCCACCTGAACCAAAGCAATTGTCTGGTGCCATCGCTCTGATACAACTTCTGAATACGGCTCCCAAGTATTCCAGTGTCTACCACATTCCACATAAATCGGAGTTACCGTAATACTCATGGATGCTCCTACTTCAATGTTCCGCCTGCCAATTGGGCCCCATTCCCCGCCCCAATCACCTTGCGGATTGCCATCTATACTTGCAGTGACCAATCCATATCCAAACCATCCCTCCTTAACCTGAATGCTTACATCCATAGCCGCTCCCACAATAATTTGCTGGAAATTAAAGTTCGTTGGCCATTGTGATGGTCTTGGGGCGTCGATTTCCTTAGTTTCCGTCTTTGAGGTCAATGGATGACTCCACAGCATGTCCGACTCGTATATATCCAACTTTGCCTCTATCCTAAACCGCTCCAGATCATACCGCGTCTTGTACAGCCATGGTCTGTATTTTGTTTCCGGGAATTGGTCTTTAGTAATCGACCCCTTCAGGCCTACCCTGATGGTGTCAACGTATCCCGAGGCATTCTGATAGCTGATGGTCGAAGTTACGGCAGATATTCCTAAATCCAAAAACGTCAACACAGTTCCCGCATCTGAAATCGCTTGCCATGCTGTATATCCCTCTACAATTTGATTTCCAGATGGATCTAGGTGCCTCAGCGATGAGTTATGAACATACCGAAGAAGATTCGCATCCCCCGCCTCAAACCCAAGCGGATCTTCGCCAGTCCATCGGCCAGTCAAAGCATCATAGTACCTCGCTCGGTTGTACTGCAGACCACTCTCTTCATCCCGTTCCCGCCCAGTAAACGCAAACAGGAAGTCCACCGACGAGTTCGTTTCCGACGTGATGTTGCCATAGGCATCGTAGGCCAGGTGGTTCTGGGCCGTGGTGGTATTCGTGCCGCTGTCGTAGTCGACCACATCGCGTACCGTGCCCAGGTGGTCGGTTAGTGCCCAGAGGGCATCTCCCGCAGAAGCCGTGCTGGTGACTTCTTCGCTGGCCAGGATCTGGTCGACGTTGGCTCCGTAGAGGTAGCGGTCGGTCAGGTCTTCAGCTTCGTCGAAGCGGAGGAGCATGTGATCTCCGGCGGCGCCTCGTTCTTCTCGTAGACCATCGTAGATGTAGATTTCTTCGGTGGCGGTGCCGCTGCCGGCTCCGTCGGCGTCGACTGTTTTCACGATGCGGCGATTGAAGATGTCGTAGGTGTAGTCGACCTCGTGGGTGACCGTGCCGCCGCTGGTTTTCGTGGTGATGTTCACCAGGCGGTTACGGTAGTCCCACGTGTATTCGATCACTTCACCGGTGCTGATGTTCGTCTTGGTGAGGCGGTTTCCTTCGTCATCGTACGTATAGTTGAACGTTCCGTCCGACAGAAGCTGATTGTTGTCACCAGTCGAATACCCGCCGCCGGTTCGGTTGCCGTTTTCGTCGTAGGTGTACGACTCGTCGCCGGTCGTGCCGGTGCGATCGGCTCCGGTCAGTTGGTCGGTGTCGTCGTAGCTGTAGTCCGCATCTTCAGCGGAGTAACCGTAGACCGAGAACGCGGTCAAGCGGTTGCCTTCGTCGTAGGCGTAGGTGTACCCGGCCAGCGTGCTGGAACTGCCGTCGGTGTGGGTGATGCTGGTGATTTGATCGGCATAGTCGTAGCCGTAGGTGGTCGTGGCGACCAGGTCACTCCCAGCCAGGTTGGCGTAGCGAGTGATCGAGGTAAACTGCCCCTTATCTTCGGCATCGTAGGCGAAGTCGACACGCTTCTCGGCGACCGCATTGCCGCCGACCTGACCACTTTGAGTGACCTGGGTCATGCGGTTGTAGTAATCGTAGGCGTAGTTGTTCACCAGATCGTCGGTGCCGTCGATCTCGGCGGTAAGGCTCGTGCGGCGGCCGAGGGCGTCGTACGCTTCGTCGATCACGACGTCGAAGCCCAGGGCGGCCAGGTCGTGCTCGGTGCTCGTATTGCGGCCAAGGTTATCGTAGGTGAACGTGTAGGTTGCCTGCGAATCGCTGGCTTCGGTCAACTGCGACGCGGCGTCGTACGCGTAGCTGAGCGTTTCGACAACGGTCGCTCCGTCCATCCACTTTTCGGTGGTCCGGCGCTGCAGGTTGTCGTACTCGTAGGCAGTGACTCGGCCGTTACGGTCGGTGTATTCGACCACATTCCCAGCAGCATCGTACTTGTAGCTTCGCGTGTCGTTCAACTCGTTCGTGTTGGTGAGCATCCGGTTGAGCTTGTCGTACGTCCAGGTCGTCGTGTTCTCTTCCGGATCGGTCAGTGTCAGACGATTGCCGTTGGCGTCGTAGGTGTACTCGGTCTCGCCACCTTCGGCATCAGTCTTCTTGATCAACCGGCCGAGGTTGTCGTATGCGTAGCTGGTCGAATTGCCGAGACGATTCGTTTCCGTCAACATGCGACCGACGGCATCGTACGTATAAACGGTCCAGGCTGCCAACCCACTGCCCACGCCATCGGGATCTGGCATCGTCATCTTGGTGAGGCGGCCCAGATCGTCGTACTCATACGAAGTAGTACCATCGAGGGTGGTCATGCTGACCATGTCTCCCTCGTTGTCGTAGGCGTAGGTAGTGGTCGGTGCCGAAAGAGGTCCGGCCCCATCGGGATCTGGTTCGGTGATCGATATCTGACGTCCCAGGGCATCATACGTGTAAGTCGTGGTGCCGTTTGGATCGGTCATCGTGGCGACCTGGCCAGCGGCGTTGTATGTGTAGCTGACCGTCTGCGAAGCAGCATCGGTCACGCTGGCCAGTTGCCCGTCGGCATTGTAGGTGTAACTGGTCATCGGCGCGGTGAGTGCCCCAGCCCCATCCGGATCGGGCAGGGTCACCGTCAGTTGACGCCCCATGTTGTCGTAGGTGTAACTGGTCGTGCGGCCAAGCGGATCGGTCGTGCTGAGCAGTTGGCCTGCGGCGTCGTAGCTGTAGGTGGTCTCAGGGGCGGTCAACGCTCCCGCGCCGTCGGGATCAGGCAGAGTCACCTTTATCTGCCGACCGAGGTTGTCGTACTCGTACGTCGTCTCGTTCCCCAGTTCGTCGGTCATACTGATTAGCTGACCCGCGGCGTCGTACTCGTACGAAACCTCGGGCGAAGTCAACGCCCCGGCACCGTCCGGATCGGCATAACGGACCTTCGTTTGACGGCCCAGGTCGTCGTATTCGTAGGTCGTCACGCCGCCGTTAGGATCAGTCATGCTGACCTGCTGACCGAATTCGTCGTAAGCGTACAACGTTTCCGGCGAAGTGAGCGCACCGGCTCCGTCCGGATCAGGCGAAGTGATTTTCACGACACGATTCAATGCATCGTATTCATAGGCGGTCACGTTGCCGAGGGCATCGGTCTCAGTCAGGACGTTGCCAGCGTCGTCGTAGGTGACGCTGCTTACCGGGGCACTTGCTCCGCCCACTCCATCCGGATCAGGCAGGGTGGTACTCGTGCGGCGGCGACGGTTGTCGTAGGTGTACGAGGTGGTTCCCTTCGGAGTGGTGATCGAACCGACCTGGCCGGAGGCAGTGTAGGAGTAGGTCGTCACCAACGCGATCAGCGAACCCACGCCATCGGGATCGGCCGTGGTGATTGTTTCGAGGCGATTGAGCTCGTCGTAGGTATAGGTGGTGGTGCCGAGTTCGGTCGTTTCAGTCAGCTTATTCCCTTCGGAATCGTAGGTGTAACTGACCGTCGTGCCGTCGAAGTTCGTCTTGCTGGCTACGCGTCCGAACAGGTCGTACGTGGTGGTGCTGGTCAGCGACTCCAGTGCTCCGACACCATCGGGGTCTGGCATAGTGACCGAGATTTGCCGACCCAGGCTATCGTACGCATAGGTCGTGACACGACCGAGCGGATCAGTGACGGTCAGTACACGCCCGGCGTCGTCGTAGGTGTACGAAGTAACGGGAGCCGACAGCGGGCCAGCCCCGTCAGGATCGGCCTGGATGACGGAAGTCAACTTGCCATCGGTGTAGGCATTGGTAGTGACGTTGCCTAGGGGATCGGTCACCGTCAGTTGATTCCCATCGGAATCGTAGGTGTACGAGGTGACCGGGGCGCTGAGCGGGCCGGTGTCATCCGGATCTTCCTCGGTGACAGAGCTGAGTCGCCCGTACGCGTCGTAGGCATAGGTGGTCGTGCGGCCGTTGATCGACTCGGTCGCCTTCTTGCCCTGGGCGTTGTAGGTGTACGTGGTCACCGTCGCAGACAGTGGGCCGGCTCCGTCGGGATCAGCCGAAGTGATCGTCAACTGCCGACCGAGATCGTCGTAGGTATACGTTGTCGTATTGCCCAGTTCGTCGGTCTGGGTAAGCATATTTCCGTCTGAGTCGTACGTCGTCGAAGTCGAAGCTTCATCCGCCGTGCCCACCGCGTAAGTAGTCGAAGTGCGGCGACCATTCACGTCGTAAACGTACTCGGTCACCATCCCATCCGCCGCTGTCACCGATTCGACCATCCCCTGCGGCGGATCGGTGACCCAGAACGGAGCATCGGTGTAGGTGTACGTGTTGGTAAGGTCATCTGTCTCCAGATTGATCCCATCATCAATCAGCCCGATCACCTTTGTCTCGGTAAGCATCAACTCGTACGTCGAGTCGTACGTCCAAGTCGTGATGTTCCCCTCCGCATCGGTGTACTGGATCGGCTGATTCCAGGTGGCATGATAAACCCAAGTCCGTACCGACTCGTCAGGCAGCGTCTCGGTCAGCTTATTGCCGCGCGAGTCGTAGGTGTACTCGTAAACCGGCGACTGCAACGGACCTTCGCCATCGGGGTCTGGGAGGATTTTCTTGAGAAGGAGACCATGGGAATCTCGGATATAGAGTGTTTCATTGCCCTCGGCATCGATTTCGCGCGTGACATTTCCAAAGCGGTCGTACGCATATTGTGTCGTCTCTCCGTCTGAGCTAACCGACTCTAAGGCATCCCCACTATAATCTGATGCGGTGGAAGCAATCTGGGAAGAAGTGTAAGTGGTTGCCCCACCATTACTGGCCGTTTCCGAAGCAAGATATCCAAGGGAATCGTAAGTCCACGTAGTGACGCTACCATCGGGCAAAGTGCGAGAGGTTAATTGGCTATTAGAGTTGTAAGCGTAGGTAGTCACGAGTGCCGACAGGGGGCCACTTCCATCAGGGTCGTTGCGAGTCGCGGTCGTCAGCAGGCCGCCACTATAACCGAAGGAGACGAACTCCCCCGAGGTATTGGAGGCCTGCAAAATTTTGCCAAAGGTATCGTAACTAAAGTTATACGTGATTGTCGGAGCCACCACGGAAGTGATCTTCCGCAGGCTATTGATTGTTGTGAAGTAGTAGTGAGTTTCTCTACCGCGGGAGTCTGTCTTACTGATGATCTCGCCCGTAGCGTTGAAGAGAAATTCGGTATTGCTGTCGTCGACGAATGTGAAACCAGAGGCAGTTGCCGTCAGCGTGCCGTGACTTTCTCCGCTAGCAAGATACCCGCCGGAACCATCGTTTTTATAGTAGTTTCCGTTAACAACAACCCCTTCTTCGTGAACCTGTGCCTTGGGAATGTTGCTTACGGTCGAATCCGACTTCGCGAAGTTCACGATATCGGTAAACACCATCTGGCTTGAGTCGCCATCGCCATCCAGGCGATTCTCATTGTTAGAAAGCGTGACTCGAAATTCCGCACTTTCCGCGTTGGCCGGAAAGAGACTCCTCGAAAATACAAATCGAAACCGGCTTACCGCGGACTGCTCGTCATTGATGACATCGACGGTGAACCAATTCTGCTTTGATTGAGGCGAGATGGATTCGTTCGAGCCTGTGAATTCGATTTTCATCGTCAATTCGGCTTCGGACAAAATCCAGTCGTAATTAACCCACAACGTATCGATTTGAACGTCGTAGGCAATGACGATATCTCCAGATTGGTTGATCTCCACATCGTGACCGCAACCACACCCTTCGTTGATCGTATTGCCATTGTTCGCGTTCGTCGTCGCGCGATTGGAAGTGGCATAGAAACTACCGTCAGCAACAACGATATCCATGGATCCATAGTCACCCACATCGTAGTAGCCCGTGTCGACGACCATCAGAGACAACGTCTCCGTACCCTCAACTTTGGCATCTTGTGCAAAGTTGATGTCGAATTCTCCGGTGGTGTATAGGGATATTTGATTGCCGGAGAATGAGATTTGCCCCGAGCCCCCTGAAACCCAGGTAATGCTTTGAATGTCGCTTTCATCCATACCTGAAAGGGTGATGATGATGGGGGAACCAAGGGGAGCACCTGGCTCCCATTCCTCCATATCCACAATAACTCGCTCGTCACCCTCATAGTTCGCAAAATACCCTGACGCCTGGCCGCTACCAGATAGCCAGTCTAAGTGTCCCGAGATGCCAACCTCGGGAATTTCATCTTCTCCTGAACCGGAACCTTCACCGGAACCTTCACCGGAACCTTCACCGGACCCTTCACCGGAACCTTCACCGGAACCTTCACCGGAACCTTCACCGGAACCTTCACCGGACCCTTCACCGGACCCTTCACCGGAACCTTCACCGGAACCTTCACCGGAACCTTCACCGGAACCTTCACCGGAACCTTCACCGGAACCTTCACCGGAACCTTCACCGGAACCTTCACCGGAACCTTCACCGGAACCTTCACCGGAACCTT